>JADJPW010000004.1:300000-599473 GCA_016713035.1 Verrucomicrobiaceae bacterium | reverse complement strand
GATTTCATCCAGACCGACATCGACGCGGCCGAGAGGCGGGTTTTCGATGATGGAGCCATCCACGATCTCATCGCGGCGCAGCAGCATGACCTTCTCCGCAGCGCCTCCACCGGATACCAACTGCCAGATCAAGCCCGTCGATGCTGACATGGCCCCTCGGTGGGGGCTGGCGGAGGCCAAAGAGGATGTCGAGCAGCGAACTGGCCCCCCTCTGAGCCATGCGGGCCGACGATGGCCCGCGACTGCCTGCGGGGAGGGTGAAGGTTTTTCGCGAAAAGGGGCTCATGGCTGTTGGCCAAGGAGAGCTCACACGGCCGCTTTCCTCCGCGCCGCCCTCGCGCTTGTTGGGTTGCTCACCGTCCTCGCGCGCTCGATTTCAGGAGGTCAAAGATGTGGCCCAGCTTGTCCATCGCGGCCATGGCGTCATCCTGAGCTTCGACCTTTTTGCCGGTCTTGGCCATCGCGGTCGATGCTGCCCATGATGAGTCTGAGGCGTGACAGTGGTACCCAGGGTGATCTGCTGGCTGACGACGGGGACCAGCCGCCGAGGATGAGCAAAATCGCCGCAGCCGTGACGGAGAGCAGCAGCAGCGCCCAGATCTGCCGCATGACGATGCGGAAGTGAGCGGAGCGCTTGTTCAAGTAATTCGAGTGTCGAATGGTTCGCACGCTCACTGGCCATTTGATAGCCACCGGGCCCTTTGAAGGCGAGGGAAAGTCGCGATCTCCTCAAACCAGCTCCCCACATCGTATTTCACGCGGGGACTCTGCGATGCTAGTGTTCACCGCGCCTTGCCCGGCAGCCACATGCTCAATAGGCTGAGCAGCAGCAGAATGACGACAAACATGAGCATCAGCGGCTGATACAGGGCGAGCAACGGCGTGCCGATGAGGCTGCAAAGAGGGAGATTCACTCCATCGAGCAGGGTTGGCGCGGTGCTCTTCTGCGCAGTGACGACATCTAGGAAGCGATTCACCAACTCTGGCGCATGCACCTCATCCAGCGCCTCTGCTTTCACGCGTGGTAGCCGATACGCGAGGTATGCCGCCATAGGACAAAGATGTTGCCGCAGCGCTGGATGATGATCGAAGATCGTAGTGTTAAAGCCGCTCACCACCGCCTGCAGGCCCAGCGCACCAAACAACGCCAGCGCGGGCACCCCGATGGCCTGCACATACGGTCGCGATTGTCCGCCGAAGGCGTAGTTGCTCACCGGGGGTCCACCGCGAACGGTGCGGCAAAAATACAGGATGCCGGAAAAACCGAGAAAAATGAGCAGCGTAGGATGTCCTGCCGTTCCGCTTTCAAAGTCGGAAAAAGCGCCGCTCGGGGCTGACATGGTCGTGATGCTCGGGATCGGCGTGGATGCTCATCACGTGTCGCAGGCCGCTCTGGATGCACCACTCAGCCTCCATTGACCTCATTCACGCTCTACGTCCCAGCATCCGCGCAATTCACTGCGCGAGATGCAGAGCCGATGCGTCGGATGATCCCCATCCGCGATGCGTAGACGAAACCAGCCCGCGAAGGTCACCCCGACCCATTTTTCTCCTTCGCTCTCCGAATGACCACCGGCAGATCTGCTGCCGTATGCTGCAGAACCTCCGCCGGCAGCTGCCGCACAGGCGTGACCTTCTATGTAAACCTCCGCCGCCGCCGAGATGAGTTTGCGAGAGCGGATCCCGCTCCGCTTTCGCGGCATTTGAATGACTATCCTTGCTCGTTCATGGCCGGACTCGCTGCTGGTGATAGGCGGCGAAAATGGGCAGTAGGGTGGCGATGCTGGGAGCGGTGCGTTTAGGGATGCCATTGGGAGAGTCTTTTGCGTGCTGAATCTCAGCGCTGGCCGCAGATGTCGATCCAGGCCAGCCCCGTTTGGAGCCCGGTGGGTGGTAGTAGCGACGCCGAGATATGCGCCGTCCACCTCTCGGTCGTCGAGCCACCGGAAGGATGGCTGGCGCGGTGAGGACCGGCTTGCCATGGTAGGTGTCGGTGGGCGAAGGCACCGAGGTCTCCCAGCGCGGGAGACAGCGCTAGGCTGGAGAATTGAAAGCAAAATGAGAAGGTTTATGTTCATGGTTGGTTGGGTTGGTTCTCTCAATCGCGGTCGCCGGATGGCGGCCTACGAAGAAACATGCCGCCAGCCCCCGCTTTGGCTATTTCGATGTTTCAAAACAGCGTTTCGGGTATTGTCGAGTATCAACCAAGAACGAACCTCACCTCAATTACCACCACTTGCGCCTGTTTTGAAGTCACCCGGGCTGGCAGCCTCCGCGCCGCCGCATCCGCCTGCACCTGTCGCAGCCAACGATCAGTGCCCAGATCAAGGCATTGGAAACCAGCCTGGAAACAGCTCTTTGACCGCACGGGACGCGGATTGAAGCTCGCGTCTTGGGGACGGCTCGTGATAGAATGCGCAGCGGGAGATTTTCTCCCTCGGCACGGAGATGGTGCGCTCGCTGCATAGCCAAGGTAGCGCCCGGAATCTGCGCCTGAACATCGGCATCACGGATTCGTTGCCGAAACTCGTCGCTTAACGGCTCGATTCGGCCTGCCAGTGAAGGCGTTTCCGAATTTGCAGCTCTCCTGTACGGAAGGTCATGCACAGGAGGGCTTCTCGACTCGCTGGCGGCAGGCAGGTTGGATGTCGCTTTGTCGGATCCGAAGCCGCGCCTTCTTCGATGCCAGTGAAGGCCTTCAACCGCCTGCTCGGTGAAGTCGCCCGTGGTTTTCTGCGCTGTGCCGGCGCTGGCCAAAGCTCACGGAAAACTTCCCCGCTTCACTCAAAGACGCCCCAGTGCTCCTTCTTGCCAGCCCACGGCATGGCGACATAAAGCTGGATCGGCTGGCTAGACTCCACCGCATCCGTCCGCACATCGTGGCGGAGTTTGATGATGCCGCACTGATGAAAGTAGCGGCAGCGGATGAGTTTGGGTCTGGCACCGATCGTCACATCAGTTTTGGAGAGCGCAGGTGGGCCGCTAGGGCTGAAGCCAGTCGGTCGGCCTGTGCTTTGCAGATGTTCCCCACCAGATCATGCTGGAGCGAGCCATGCGGCACCCGGCCTGGTGTCGGTGATCGCAGGGGGAGTCGAAACTGGTCATGAAGCCGTAGGCCGATGCTGCTGAGACTTTTGTTGCACGTGGCGCACGAACTCCGTTGTCAAAGCGTAATTCTTAAATCCGTACTGCAAGACGTCTCCTCCTGCGATCTGCTCCTGCCTTCGCGTTCCCCATCTCCCGAGTTGATCGAAGCGATTCCAATTATCATCTCACTGATCGTTGTTGAGGGTTTGTTGGGCATTGACAATGCACTCGCCATCGCGGCGACCGCGAGCCATCTACCGGGCAAGCAAAGTATCAGGCACTCAAGTGGGGCATCGTCGGTGCCTATTTGTTCAGAGGCCTATGTCTGGCTTTACGCAGCCTGGATCATCGAGAATCCCTGGCTAAAATCTGCGGCGCTGCTTACTTGGTTTACCTGATGAGCAGAGCATTTTAAAAGGGTGGCGGCGACGAGGACAATGGTAGCAAGCCCGACGCGCCCAATCAACGCGTGGTTTCATCGCCACTATCGTCGCCATTGAGGCTTATGGATCTCAGTTTGAGCGTTGATAACGTCGTTGCCGCTGTGGCGGTAGCAGGGTCAAAGCTCTGGGTGGACTGTCTCGGTGTCTTTATTGGCATCCTGGCACTCAGGTTCGTGGCCGGTCTCTTCATCAGGATTGATGTCGAAAAATTCCCCATTCTGGCGGACACCGCTTTCCACTGCTGATCGGCTATGTCGGCTTTATCCTGTGCTACTGCAGCTACTGAGTGATCCGCACAGTGGTTTTCCAGCCTTCTCCCCGGCCCAACCTGTCCATGTATAGCGCAGGCCAAGAGTTCATCGTTATTATCATCATTTTGGCGGTTTCGATCCTCTGTTCCCGGTCCGGAGCCATGCAGAAGGCGCTGAGTCCGCTTTTCAAGCTGGCCTGGCCCGATGAAACTTGTCGCCATCCTCGTCGGGCTCGTGCTGAAGATCATCCTGCCGCCCGTTTAAAGCTCATCATCGGTCTGTTCAAGAGCAAGCCTGCTGCTTCTACCGATGAAGCGTAACGCATCTGAATTTCACCCCAGAATGCCATGCACAACTAGACCGCTCCATTGTCATCGAGCCCTTCGGGAAGATTCAAGTTCACGCACCCAGAAGGTGTGCGTGTGATCACCGTATCACATGAAACCGCAGGTGGAGAATGCGCAGACAGGGCTAGCGATAGAAAATAAGCTCGAATTCGATGTCGCAAAAACTTCGGAGCGCCTTTCTTTGCGCGCTTTTACCTGCCGTCGATGTTCCGCAAGAAGCCGGAACGTAATGTGATGCGGGTCGTGGCGGGCAGCATGGCGCAGATGCTGGCGGACTTCGACAGTGATGGAAATACCTCGGTTATTTATTGGGCCTGCAGGTGGGCGGCGCTGCGGTGAAATCGTGGGAGACATGGACTCAACCAAGGCACCAACATTCCCATTCACCGGGCCAAAGAAATTCATTACAGGGACATGGCTGGCACCTGCGGTGTGACTGTTTCATGGAGGAGTTTCCCAACGCTCCCTGGGGTATCTTGCGATCGCGTCCTGGACGGAAGGCTAGATGACTTGGAGGAAGTGAAGGAGGTGAGCCTGGAGATCGGACGCCAGATGGCGGCAGGCACAGGGCTTCACGGAGTTTGTCCTCATCGGTCTCAGTGCCGAGGTGGATGTGGACCAAATGGGCGGAGTTTGGATGACATGGACTACGGCGGTCTGAAAACGCGATGGCGAACAGGTGGACATCTGGGACGCCCGCAACGCGGCAGAGATGGATACGCTTGATAGCGTCTTTGACGAGTGCGTGGGAGAGAAGTAGCATCATTGCCCCCTCGGCCGCCCTGTCAGACTCGACAGGAGAGACCGGTTAAAGTGCTGCGCAGAGCATCCTACACGGACGGGCTGCCAGCCTTGATCAGTTCATATGCGCTCCCGGCTCGACTGCTTTTGTCCTGAACATTCCTGGGGTGGGCACCTACACCCAGCCACTGGTTTAACTTTCCACATGAACCATGAGCGCGTCCCCACCTCCCTCCCCGCTGCCAACAGGCAGATCCGAACAACCAACTGCATGAGCTGTTCGGTGAAGTGAATGTGACAGCTCACGCGGACCGGCTGGATGTGTCGGCGACGATCCTGCTGGAGCCAAACAAAGAAAGGTTCTCAGACCGGTGTGGCGCTCGATGGATCAGCCTCGATGCGCAAGGCACTCGGCCAGGGCTGGGTGTATGCGGAGCATTATGACAAGTCCGTGGAGGAGCGAATGCTGGCTTCCGGGAAGGCTTACATGCGTGATTACGATGGCATGAGCGTGGTGCCGTATCATCAAAACGGCTGGGATGAGTTGCTGAAACAGGGGCTTCTCGTGAAGGAGCCAAACATGGTGGAGCCCATCGCACGAGAGAGGTCATTCCCTGCAGGCGGAAAAGATCGACGCGGATGGCGGCACCTCAGTGATTTATTGGGCATGTGGCGACAAGGGCGACCAGATCGAGGAAATGGGTGATCTGACTGCAGATCAAGCACGCAGCGCCAGCTATGCAGGCCCGCAGAACTGGGGTGAGCACACCCTTCTGCCTGCACTGCGCTACTTCGTGGAGCGCTTCGCCGACGCAGATTAGGGCTTCTATGTCTTCGTCACGGACGGGCGGTTGGATGACTTGGAGGCGGTGAAAAGCTACACCCGCTGATCTGTCGCGCCGAGTTGCTGCGGGGACTGCCAAACCGATCAAATGCGTGCTCATCGGCGTGGGTGAGCATGGGATGAGGGCGCAGATGGAGCAGGCTCGATGACCTCCCGGACGCGTTAGGGCTGGAGGTGGACATATGGGACCACAAGATCGCCTCCACGATGCGTGATTTACGGGACATCTTCGCCGAGGTGGTAGATGAAAATGCCATGGTCGCACCCACGGGCCGTGTTTTCGATGATGCCGGAAATGTCGCCAAAACCTGGAACGACGGTGTGCCGACGATGCTGGTTTTCTCCTGCCCGTGGGATCGAAAACCTTCACCCTTGGGAGGTGGCGGGACGGCGCATTGAGCAATCCATCAGCTAAGCAGACCGCGTGAACCATGGCTGCTGCATTCACATTCAAACTGGACGACGACATCCTGGGCGAGGCGCTGGAAGTCGAGCGGCAAAAGGAAGCTGAGTGCCAGAAGATCACGACGGAAAAGGAGCGCGTGCTCGCCGAGGGAGCAGGCTGGGCTGAGGGGGGCGGAGGATGAAGCCCGCCAGGCCGAAGCAAAAAGCCAAAGCAGATGCGCTGGCAGCGGCTGAGGCAAAGCGTCGGGACCAGAGCGTGCCGCCGAGGAAGCGCGCATGAAAGCTGAAGCCGAGAAGCTGGCGAAAAAGCAGGCGGAAGCGGCGCAAGCCGCGAAACAACAAGCCGCCGAAGCTGTGCCGAATGGCGAAGCTGAAGGCAGAGGGAAGAAGCCAAGAAAAAGGCCGCTGCTGAAAAGGCCAATGAGGAAGCTGGCCAAGCAAGCAAAGCTTGCTGCCCTGCTCGCCGGGCACCGACCAAGAAGACGCCGCCACCCCTACCGCCAAGCCGCCGCCTTTTCCGGTGGCCGAGCAGCCGCAAGAGGCACCGGTCAGACGCAGACTGCCACGAAGCCATCACCATGGGGCGGGACGGCGCTGAAGCCTGCCGCGCAGGCTCAGCGAGACTCAACCCGCTACAGCCAAGCTGCCCAGCGCCGCTGTCTTTAAAGCAGCACCGCCTCCGGCGGCGGAATCCGCCAGCGAATTCCCTCCGCCTGCTCCCAAAGAAGTCCGGGCTGCTGGGTGCCGCCTTCGCCAAACGCCCGGATGGCTCTACTTAAACACCCTTTAACCACCATGACTGCCCTAGAACTCCGCACCCTCGCCGATGACTGTTTGAAATGGTATTGGGAACACGGTCACAAGCGTGAAGACCAGTATGAGGTGAGCCGCGGCTCCTGCCTGGACTCGCTTTATGCCGTGCATGATCGCGCGGCAGCCATTGAGCGATCAGGGCTAAATCCCCGGCCCTGCATGGCCTTGTGGGGGCCATCACAGACAGGCAAATCCACTCTGCTCTCCGGCTACCTGGATGTAGATGGTGATGAGTTGGGCCTGCAATCTGCCCTGACTTGGAGCCAAGCCGAGCCAGTGCGCTTCGGCGGGTGAACTCAAGAGCGACAGCTCAAACATCGTCGTCAATCCCTACAACGGCAGCGCGGACGGCAGCGGCTGCATTCTCGTTTTGTGATGATGGACGCGGTGCCAGACCCGGCCTTTCCGGTGGAGATCACGCTCGCCACTGACACGCAGATTCTCCACGCACTGGCCGCTGGCTAAGGTGAATGTCAGCCGCGCAACAAGCAGGGGAAGAAGTCTCCTGGGGCATGGATAACTTCCGCGCCTTGATGGAAAACGTAAAAGCTGCGGGACCACCTGACCGTGAGGGCTTCGAGTCCCTGCACCAGTTGGCGAACGTGCTGGACCTGCTCATCATGGCCGGCATCCGCCGCTATGCGAACCTCACAGAGCCGTGGCGGACGCTGCGGCCCATACTGTTGAATCACCCGCACTTGGCGAACAAGAAGGCGCTGCGGGAATTCACCAATGAACTGCTTTGGGACTCATGGCCCAGTCTCATTACCCTGTGTGATCGCCTCCAGACGAAGCGCACCCAGCTCATCGGTCTCTGGGGCGCGAGCGGCACGCTACGCTGCTCCTGGCGGCTGGCCGCGCTGCTGCTCGACATTGACGCCTACAAGCACTACGCGAAGTCTGAGCGCGTGGTGATCAAAGCTTTCGTGGACAGCGTGGGCTTCCGCGTGGCGGCAGATGGCTCTGTCTCGTTGGGCGCGAGCTTGGATCGTCCGCTAGTGCAGGGTGGTGAGGATTTTGGCTTGTTTCAGGGACTCGTGTGGGAACTGCGGCTGCCGCTGCGGAGAGATGTGATGACCCAGCGCGCACCCGTCGTCGCTGCCTTCCTTGAAAAGGCGGACTTGATGGACTTCCCCGGCGTGAGTAATGAGCACGAGGGCGCGAAAAAGATCACCAACGACGTGTTGGCCGCTGATCTCGTACGGGGACTCACCGAGGTGCTAAAACGTGGCAAAACGGCCTCCATCGCCGTCAGCCGAGCGGTAGAGCTGGACATCGATGGCTTCTCAATCCTCGCCCGTGCGGGTAAGCATCCCGGCCAGCCAAAGCAGGCTCGTTTCCGGCATCCAAAGCTGGATGCGCGCCTATGGTCAAAAATGGCCGCCACAGGGCCGGGTGATGCCGCTGAACCTCGTCATCACCTTTTGCGCGAAGCTGGTGAATGATGTGTGCAGCAGCGGCATTCGCAATGGTTTGGACTCCTACTTCAGCCTGTTCGCCAAGCTGGCCGACCTCGCCGATCCGCGTGTGGTCAATATGTTCACGACCACATATCCGTGGCTGATGGAAGGCAGCATCCATCCTTCATTCCCTGCTGCGAAAGTACAGGAGAAGGTGGCCGAAATTTTTGCAGACCGTGCCTTCATCGAACGCTTTGGCGACAACCGCGAATCCTTCGAGCAAATGGTGGCGAATGGCGGCACGGACTACCTTTTCCAATGCCTCACCACGCAGGCTGCGTCCAGCCGCCGCCCAGCTCTGCTGGCCCAAAGGCTGCAGGAGGCGAAACAGCGCCTCATCGAGTTAATCTCCCCACATCTGCCTTCCAAAGACGCTGCGCAGGATGAGCGTAATCGTGCGCTAGATGCCTGGATGCGCGGCATCGGCGAACGACTCAGCGAGAAGCCCAAGGAAGATCACGACTATGACCGCGCGGCGAACCTGAGCCGCCTGCTGCGCCGCTTCCTGAACATCGACCCCGAGGAGCTGGAGGTGCTGCCCACCAATGCCATTTCGCGGCGTGCGAATCTGCGGAGCTTCGTCGATAAGCAATTCCGCACTTGGCGTGCCAGCCGGGCGGCGGCAACGCATGTGGCGGAACTTGGCTTCAAGGATGCCACTCATGCGCAGCGCGTCCTCGCCGCTCTCGTGGAGGCGGCAAATGTGGAGGAGGTGGTGCGCTTCTTCCGCGATAACATGGGCACGCTGAGCGGCAGACGCGAGGCGCAGGACTGCCGCCGCTTTCTTGCCGTGAAAATGAGCCGCGAGCCTGCTGAGCAATCCGGCGGATGCCGCACCTCATGGAGTGGATAATGAAATCACCCAGCGCCTAGAACTGCTGCGCCAGTTCGCCCAGGCGGAGGACGAGCAGAAGTATGACCCGGAGGCATCACCGCATTACGTCAGCATCATCAAGCCGCTGCTCGCCCGTCTGGAGACCATCAAGAGCTTCCAGGCTGGAAATCGCGTGCCGCAGGCTGGGGATGCGGAGCTGGATGCGCTCATCGCCCCCTGTCTTAAAGCCTGAAAAATCATCAACTACCAATGCACTCGGCTCTGGAGAGCCAAACTACTCACCCTCCGCACGCCATGCCAGATCAAGAAGCACCCATCACCGAGATCAAGGTATTCGCCGAGAGCGGGCACCATTACTCCTTCCTGCCGTTCAGCCTGGAGCTGCTGCGGGCGCATTCCACCCTGCGCACCATTTGCGAGCAGGAGCGTGTGCCGTGGACAAATATCTCCCAGCTCGATCTACGAACCCAAACGCGACTACCACGCCCAAGAGGCTGGGCAGCACGGCGCGGAGAATCCCAGCCCCTATGCGGCCACGGACCCGACACGCCTGCCAGATGATGTGGAGAGCATCCCCATCGAGCTTGAGCTAGGCAGCGAAAAAGTCACCGTGGCCGTGCTGAATGTCGTATGGAAGAAACCGTCTGGAGAGCCGCGTGAGGTGGACTTGATCGTCGATTTCGGCAACACCCGTACCGTCGTGCTGGCGCTGGAGCATAACTTCGCCCAGGCGGGCAAGCTGAGCACGCTTTGCCACAGCATCCGCTTCATCAAGCGCGGCGCGGACTACATCGATTTTGTGGGCAGCAAGCAGGACGACACCTGCTCCATCGTGGACTCATGGTTCATCCTGCATGAGCCGATGTTTGCCGACTATGAGCCGCCGCGTGTCGGCTTCACGCCTACCACGGAGATTCACAAAACGGAAAAGCAGGTCAAAGATGGGATGCTGAGCAAGACACGCGTGGAGACGCACTACGCTGGCACCCAACGTGTGCCGCAGATGTTTGTGGAGATGTCTCCCGTCGTCATGGGGGACAGTGCGCGTGAAATTTTGGCGAACCTAAACCTCAACGAAGGTGGTAACTACACGCTCAGTTCACCGAAGCGCTACGCCTGGGATAAAGACTCGCTCGACGTCGAGCACCGCGAGTGGTGGACGATGGTTCATAATCGCTGGAACCCGCAATCACGCCGCCCTACGGAGCTGCCAAAGCTCGCCGGCTCCATGCTGCGCTTCCTGCCGCTCGATGGACATGACTGGGACATCAACAGCCCGCCTAACGAAGACGCAGATTACTCCAAGCGCCCCACACCCGCCCCTGACCGCCCCAGCTATCCGCGAGCGGATGCCATGACATGGGCAGCGCTCGCCATCCTGGAGCAGTCCGTGCGGCAGATCACTTCCGAGCAATGGCGGGCTGCCAATGGTGAATTCGTCCCGCGCCGCCTGCGCCGTGTGCTGGTGACCTTCCCCTCCGGCTGGTCCACGCGGGAGATCAATGACTACCGCGCCAAGTGGCAAAAGGCGGTTGATATTTTCACCCTCGCTCATCTACGAGATCGGCGACTCGTCACGGAGGGCGGCAGCCGACCGGAGCTGATCATGGATCTCGATGAGGCCGTGGCCTCGCAGCTCCCCATCATCTACAGCGAGATCGTGCGGCTCGACAATAAGGGCGAGAACTGGATCGAGCTATTCGGGCGCGGTAAAAGCACCGAGGCCCGAGTCCGGGTCATGACCGTGGATATCGGCGGCGGCACCACGGACATCTCCATCATCGAGTATCGTGATCTACTTATGGGTAAGGGAGTCGAGCTGGAGGCCAAGCTACTGTTCCGCGACTCCAGCACCATCGCGGGGGATACTTTGGCGAAGGAGATCGTGGAAGCCGTGCTACTCCCAGCTCTCGGCTCGCGCTTTTTAGGTGACGATGAGCAGATGAGTAAGTTTGAGGACATCTTCAGAAGTGCCCTCAAAAGACGGCTCATCAAGCCCGCTGGTCACGCATCGTGAAGCTGGTCTTCATGCCCATCGTGCGTCAGTGGCTGAAAGATTTATCCGAAGGGCGGGATACCTCCGCTGATGGCACGAGCTGGTCCCCTGACCGCATCATGGGTGCGGAAAGCCGCCTCGTGGACTCTGGCGCACTCCAGGAGTTCAACGACATGTGCCGCGCCGTTTTGGAAGTCGAGGTCATGCCCGAGCAAGACCCCATCTTCCACGATGCCGAGCGCCTGAGGAACTGCATCGACCTCGTCTTCCGCCCGCTCGTGCAGTCCTTGGCGAAGTACGTCACCGCCTTTGGCGTGGACCTCATCACGCTCAGCGGCAAGCCCTCCGAACTGCCGCAAGTAAAGGCTCTCCTGGAGGACTACCTCCCCGTGCTGCCCCAGCGCGTGCTTCAGGCGAAAAACTATCCAGCGGGTGATTGGTACCCGATGAGTTCCAACACCACCATCAACGACGCCAAAACCGTCACTGCCGTGGGAGCCGCGCTGTATCAGGCCATCCAGCACGGCCTCGTGAGTGACTGGAGCATCAAGCGCGTCGGCAACGGCCAACCCTTCCCGTTTTACTGGGGCGCGATGCCCGGAAAAGCCATGCCGTGGAAGTTTGATCCGCTGTATCTCGACCCCTACCTCAGCAAGCAGCCCGCAGATGGCACCGTCCCCGGCAAAGACAAAGTGACCGTGCCCATGCAAGTCGGCACTCGCATTGGTAGAAAAATCCTTCCCTCCGCCGCCAAACCGGAGCAAATCTACAAACTGCGCTGGAAGGACCGCAAAGCCGCGCAAGCGGCAGGCTACGCTATCGCCGCCACAGTGATCGTTACCCTGGAGCGTGAAGAAGACCCGACCAGCCTGCGCATGACCCATCCCACCACGCGCGACGGCAAGAGCCTCGACGGCTGGCTGGAACTCCAACTCTGCACGCTCGAAGACGAAGACTTCTGGGTGGACTCCGGGCGCTTCGATGTCGCCTGGCCCGAACATGCCGCCGCCTGAACACGCCGATCATTTTCCCATGGAAAACACCCTTCCAGACCGCCTTCGAGAGTTGCTCTACCAGCTCACCAAAGTTCCAGGCCAAATCGAGCAAGAGGTCGTGGCGCTGCTGGCGGTGCAGACGCCGCCAGCGCCGCCCGTGGCATCCATTCCCATGCCGCCATCGGCACCTTCTCCGAACGTGGCAAAAGCGGAGGAAGACCTCACCCAGCTCTGGCAGCAGATCGAGCAGGCAAAAGCCGAACTCGAGCGGCTCACTGCTGCCAATGACGAGCAGGCGGCTGATTTGGAGAAATGGAGTAATGACATCGCCAAAGCCAGCGAGCAGCATTATAGACTCACAGCAGAGGCTACTGCCGCCGAGCTGCAAATCCACCGACTCAAAGAGGAGCAGAGCCAGATCCTGGCCTACCGCGCCCAATATGAAGCCGTCATAGAGAAGGCGGGCATTGTGCAGAGAGAGCTGGATGCGCGGGAGCAAAACGTCAGCGCCAATGAAGCCGCACTCACCCAGCGTGAGCAGATCGTCAATGAACGCGCCGCCCGTCTGGATGGCACTCGTTACTGGTTGGAGAGCCTGTTGCCCACTTGGCTCCGGGAAGACAGCATCGCCCCGTGGCGGGATGCCATGATGGAGGATGCCCAGCACCCCAGCGCCTCATCCACCGCTGCCGGGCTGCTCTTTGCCACCCTCAGCCTCTACACCTACGCGCAGCGTGACACAGATGCCCGTGCCGTCGCCGACGCCCTGCGGGATGTGGGGCGCCGCCTGTTTGCCTGGCTTAAAGAACGCAACCTCGGTGACTATGATGCCAGCGTCGTGGCCCAGGCCATGGCGGAGCAGATCAACCGCGAGTGCAGCGGACGCTGTGAGCTGGAGGTGCCGGTGCCCGGCTCCGCCGCACAAAATCAAACCATGCTCTACCAGCCGCGCCCCGGCGTCTCCGCGCAGTCCGTCCTCACGGTGCAGTCATGGTGCGTCCGTGGTGCCAAGCGTGAGGTCATCCACCGCGCCACCATCACCGTTTAACCCCCGCATCACATGGCCATCATCGTCGATAAAACCCAAGGCATTCGTCTTCAACTGGCCTCTGCTGTCCCCACGCCGCTGCACCAAAGCCGCGAAGCAGGCGGCTACTACAAAGTGCGCTCCTACCACGGTGGAGGCGAGTTCTTCCAGCCGGAGAATGCTCAAGTCATCCTGCAATGCCTCGGCGAGTTCCTGCCGCGTGCAGTGGAGCGCCCCGGCAGTGATGGGCGCATGGAAATCTTTTACCAGCACCTCAGCAACGGCCAGGACGTGTGCAGCCGCAGCGCACCGCTCGACTCCGGCGTGAACGTCCCCAAGTCCGAAATCACCCGGCTGGAGGCCGCCATCTCCCAGCTCAAAGCCAAAGAAAACGATCCCGCCACCGACCCCACGAAGCGCGAGATCATCCGCGCCTTCCGCCTTCCCAGTCCGCAAAAAGACCCCGAGCTGTATCGCCTCTATGGCAGCGGCTCTAACCGCCGTCTGCTCGTGCTCTGGGGCGTGGAAAAAGAAGCTGGCAGCTCCCTCTCACCGCAGGAAGCACTGCATCGCGTCCCTCAAACCAAAAGCTCCATTCCGTGGTGGTATTGGCTTTTGCTCGCCCTGCTCCTGCTGGCCCTGCTCGGCTGGTGGTGGAGCACCCAGTATCCCCAGTCTGCCATCGGCAAGCTGCTTCCAGTAAACTCCACTCCCACACACATCCTCGTGTTGGAGCCAGAGCGTGGCAGTGCAGATTCAGCCAAAAGCACGAGACCCGGAAACGGTACCGCCAACTCACCCACAAGCAGCCTTGCCTCAGCAAGCAGTCAGCCCGGTGAATCAGCACCCAAAGCAGCCATGCCGGGGGCTCCTGGCGACTCGAAGAAGGGCGACTCACCATCCTCCATGCCCACCGGCAGCAACCCACAATCTCCAAACACCCTGACCTCCCGCCGCTCCACCACCCTCCCGGATGATCCCAAAAAGCCGGAAGACCCAAAGGCCGCTGAGGCATCGAAAACAGGTGACTCCAAGAAAGCCGAGCCAGCCAAACCTGGTGAACCGCCTGCGCCCATGCCCACTGCTACTGTGACACCCGACGAATCCAAAAAACCAGAGCCAAGCAAGCCAGGGGAACCACCGGCCGCACCCAAGTCCGCTGACGCCACACCACCTCCGTCTTCAACCCCACCAAAAGCACCCGCTGACATTCCAGCACCGAAGTCCGCGATGGCTTCAGACCCACCCAAAGGCACAGAGTCTCCGCCACCATCCGCACCAACTTCATCCCCCAAACCTGGAGCGCCGCCGGTGATGCCCTTGAGCGCAGAAATCGTGAACGCACGCACCAGCGCCGCGCCGAAGGATGGCAAGGTGGAGATGCAACTCAGCATGCTCGCCCGCGACTCTGATGGCAAAGCCATCACCATCTCCAAAGTCGAAAGCTGGACCGTCGATGGCAAGCCACAGAACGACGCCAACGGTCGTCCCATCACCGCCAACGGCCTGCCAGTCAATCTCACTGAAGGCGTCCACCGCGTCCGTGTCACCGGCACCGCCGCCGATGGTCGCCCAGTCTCCGCCGATGCCGAGGTGAACGTGGGCATCGCCGTGCGGGAGGAATCCACCGTCAGGGTCAAACAGCTCGGCAAGCCCTGACGACTACCGCCACATCTCCATGAGTACAACTGGGGCCGATACGCCTTCATTCATCGCCGCAGGAGTTATGGTGGCCGCCTTGATCATTCTACGCGTGTTCGTGTTCCGCTGGATCGCCCAAGCCCGCAGTAACGCATTCCGCGTCTCAGACAGCCTGTGGAAGCTGCTGAAGGTCCTCGGCAGCTTTGCTATTCCAGGTCTCGGACAAGCCGCTCAAGGTCGCTTTGAAACTGCCACCTGCCATGTGCTCCTCTCAGGCATTGCCTGGCTGCTCGTCGGCTGGTTTGCCATTCCGTTGCACATTCTATCAGCCTTGGAGTGCGCCCGAAGTTGAAGGCCGCCGATCACAGCCGCTGAATTCGATCAGCCAGTTTTCCACTCGCAACCCCGGCACCTGCTGGAAGCCCACGACAGTGCGTGTGAGAAACAGGGAACAGTGGCTAAAAGCAATGCTTTCGATTCTTAGAATCATGGTGCCGATGCGAACTTGTCAGGATTTGAGCGAGGCGAAGATGCCGCCGCAGTCGTTTTGGATGAGGCGGTTCAGCGTTATGGACTGAAGCCACTGTGCCGACCAGTGCGCTGCGGCTTTTCAAACTACCTCATCACGCTGGAAAGAGCGATGCGGCACCCGGCGGTGGCTGTGATCGCGGCAGAGTCGGCGGTGGGCATTCGAGGTTCGAAGAAATGAGCGATCTTAGTGCCCGCTGTGCTCCTTGGTATTGAGGCCGAGGCCTTGTTCGATCTCATGGGCAGCGCTTTCGCGCCAGCGGAGGACTTTGGAGGGGAAGATGCCGCCAGCGATGAGGAAGACGGTGCAGAGGGCAAGAGGCCAGCGCTCGCGTGGCAGGGCGTCCGGGATGTCGATGACGTGCTTCGGCAGGACGCCGAGGAAGAGGATGTTGGCCCGTGGACGCAGCGCTGACGACGAGCCAGTGAACCAGCCCCGGTGATTCCTTCGGCGGAGGCCGTGGCGATGCCGGCCAGGATGAAACTGGCCTGGGACAGACAAAGAAGGCCAAGAATGCGGCGCGGCTTCTTTTCGGCGAACCCGCGAATGCTGGTGATGAGTGCGGTGACGAGCGCGGCGATGCTCAGGATGTCGAGAACGTGCTTTTCAGATAGCGTGAGCGCTACGGTCTCACTTCGAGCAACGAGCAGAGCTCCGAGGTGACCGTGAAAGCGTTCAACCATCTGCTCGGCGAACCACCGGTCGTTTTCTGCGCGGCCCCCGCTTTGGTCAGGAACCTCGGCAAGCGCTTCCCTGCCCTGCTTAAAGACACTCCCATGCTGCTGCCCGCGAGCCGAACGGCGTGGCGGCACGAAATCGACCGCTGATTTGATGCCAACCACCTCCGCCCGCGCGTCGTGGCGGAATTCGACGATGCCGCACTCATGAAAACCGCGGCGGCGGGTGGCACGGGCCTCGCCCCCATCGCCGCCTCCGTTTTGGATGAGGCTGTGGATCGCTACGGCCTAAAACCGGTTGGTCGTCCCGTGCGTTGCGGCTTTTCCTGTTACCTCATCACCTTGGAGCGGGCCATGGGGCATCCCGCGTTGGCGGTGATCGCTGGGGAGTCGAAGGATGTGATTAAAACCAAGTCCGCGTTGAAATCGTCGGCATAGACCCGATTCCCGTCCCTCGGCATGGCAGACAGATTAGCCTGCGGAGGGGATGGATGGAGAATTCATTCGCATCTTGATTCAGCGTGCGAAACTACATCTCCCCATCACCTTCATGAATCTCCGCCGCGATCTTCCAGCCTCTCTCGTTGTTTTCCTTGTCGCAGTACCACTGTCGCTGGGCATCGCTTTTGCTTCGGGGGCACCGATTATTGCGGGTCTCATCGGGGCAGTGGCTGGCGGGATCGTCACGGGACTGCTCGCGGGATCACCGCTTCAGGTTTCGGGGCCAGCGGCGGGGCTGACCGTGGTGGTGGCTGGTTTGGTGCATCAGTTCGGCTGGGAAACGATGTGCTTGATCACTGCTTGTGCAGGCGTGGTGCAGCTTTTGATGGGCTGGTTCAAAGTCGCACGCGGGGCACTGATCATCGCGCCATCGGTGGTGCATGGTATGTTGGCGGGCATCGGCATCTCCATCGCGCTGGCGCAGATTCATGTGGTGCTGGGCGGTTCGCCGCAAAGCTCGCCCGTGGTGAATTTGCTCGGCATTCCGAAGCAGCTCGGCCTTGTGAACACGCAGGCGGCGATTCTTGGCTTCCTCACCATCGCCATCCTTATCATCTGGAAAAAACTTCCCTTCCAAGCCATCCCGGGACCGCTGGTGGCAGTAGTGACGGGCACGGTGGTGTCCATCATCGCGAAGATGGATGTGAAGCGGGTGGATCTGCCAGAGACCTTTGAACTGACCAAGCTCGCCCCGCCGCAGCATTGGGGGCCGTTTGTGGTCGCCGTGCTGACGGTGGCGATCATCGCCAGCATCGAGTCGCTGCTGTGTGCGGTGGCCACAGACAAATTGCACAGTGGCGTGCGCTCGGATTTGGACAAGGAACTGCGTGCTCAAGGCGCAGGCAATCTCGTCTCCGGTCTCCTCGGCGGCCTGCCGATCACTGGTGTGATCGTGCGCTCATCGGCAAACATCATCGCGGGTGGTGTGAGCCGCTGGTCCGCCATTTTCCATGGCGTGTGGGTGCTGATCTTCGCGCTGTTCCTCGGCGGTTTGATCGAGAGCATTCCTCTGGCCGTGCTGGCAGGCCTGCTGGTGCATGTGGGCATTAATCTGGTGAACCTGCATCACATCCGCGATCTGCACACGCATAAGGAAGCGCCGATCTACTTCGCCACGGTGCTCGGCGTGGTCGGATTGAACCTGCTGGCAGGTGTCGGCCTCGGCCTGGGCCTCAGCGTCTTCTTCCTGCTGCGCCGACTTTCCAACACCGATGTCAAAGTCGAGCAGCGTGACGGCAAGTGGCACGTGCGCATCGGCGGCACGCTCACCTTTGCTTCCGTGCCGAGCATGAATGCAGCGCTTTCGGGCATCCCAGCCGGTCACAATGTGGACATCGACCTTGCTGTCGATTTCATCGACCACGCGGCCTTTGAATCGCTGCACGGCTGGCGTCTGAATCACGAGAAGACCGGCGGCCACGTCGATCTCGATGAAACCCACGAGGAATGGTACAAACCCGCTCGTGAAGGCACGCCAAGACGCGGAAAGTCGCTTCCGGGTGTGAAGGCGTGAGCGGAGCATAGCCCCTGATGGGGGTGCATTATCCCCTCTCAAGGGGATGGGTTTTGGAGGGTGAAGGTGGTTATTGAGGGCAAGTCCTTCACGCCTTTCCCCAAGTAATGTCTCACCCTGCCGACCCCGCCCTCGTTCATCCGACAACAGCCTCGGTGGTGGACTACCATCCGCATCCACCAAAGCGCAAGAAGCCGCTGGCGAGTGATCTGCTCATTGCAGAAAAGGCGAAGAAGCCCGCGATCTTCACGCTCGAAAATCTACGTCGCGATGCGCTGGCCGGCACGGTCACCGGCCTGGTCGCTGTGCCGCTCACAGTCGGTATCTGTTTGATGTCGGAGTATCCGATTCAGACTGGCTTGCTCACCGTGGTTTTCGCCTGCGTGATCGGTTTCGTCACCTTTCTGTTCAAGCCGGGCAACTACGTCGGCACCCCAGGCGTCGCAGCGGGCCTGGCACCCGAGGTGATTCCGGTTTATTTGGTCGAAGGCCTGCTCGCGGGTATCGGACTCAAGACGGCGCTCAAGTTCCTGCCTTACACCTACGGCATTCTAGGCGAGGGTCACGAGTGGATGAGCATGGAGCGGATCAAAATGATGGGACTCTCCATGGCCACTCGCGCTCTTCCTGCATCTCTTCGGAAAATACAAGGCCAAGCTTCCTGCCGTTCCGTATGTCGCAGTGATCGTCTTGGGCGTCGTCTGCGGCATCTACATGGAGGTGCCGATGCTCCACATTGAGCTTTCACCCATCAAGCTGGCGATACCGATTCCAGACTTCAA
The DNA here is from genome assembly GCA_016713035.1 of Verrucomicrobiaceae bacterium. Lineage (NCBI taxonomy): Bacteria > Pseudomonadati > Verrucomicrobiota > Verrucomicrobiia > Verrucomicrobiales > Verrucomicrobiaceae > Verrucomicrobiaceae bacterium. The sequence continues at coordinate 580,586 of JADJPW010000004.1, read as the reverse complement.
TGTTCGCCTCCCAAGATGCTGGTGGAGATCATGGCCTATGCGTTTATGCTTTCGCTGATCGACGTGATCGAGCAGGTGTTGAGCAACGCCGCCATCGAAAAGCTTGATCCACTGGGCCGACCCGCAAACTCCAATAACAGTCTGCTCGCGATCTGGCTCGCCAAATCTCGGTTCCAGCTTTTTTGGTGGCATGACCAACCTGGATGGCCTTAGGCCTCCGCCACGAATGCCTTGGCCGGTGCCGTTACCAAGATCTCGAACCTATTCACCGGCCTCGTGCTGCTCATCTTCTATTCTGGATCCTCGAACTTGCTGGCGCATCTGCCCTATTTCGCACTCGCCGGTGCTGATGATTTTTACTGGTTGGAGGATGATCGCCGGGTTGGTGCATGTCGCGTCTCACGGGATGTATGCCCTGCTGCTGGCCCTGTTTTGCGGCATCCTGACCTACACGGAGGGCATCTTGGAAGCTTTGATCATTGTGCTCGTGGTGCACCTCTTCATCAACTTCGTCATCTTCCGCCACGACCACATTCCGCTGATCGACATCCTGAGAAAGTTTGCTCGCAGATTTGGCGAAGACGTCGATCCGCGCAGCACGGACACCAAGCTCGTTCACAAAGACAAGCAGATCGGCGGCCTGCGCTTCAGCACCATCAGTCACAATGCAGCTGATAAGAAGAATCTGACCGACTTCATCAATGACTGGGCCTTTGGCGTCAACAATCACAGCCTGCCTGCCGTCGTCGGCTGCTACGACATGAACGGCCTGCTATGGGGCACCTTCGCCAAGGAGCTGCGTGAAGGCCACCACAAGATCAAAGGCTACTTCGAGCATCTCTTTGAACTGGAAGACGTGCACGTGAAGTTCGAGACCGGCGAGGTGCGCCAATACAAGGAAATCCACATCCAGTCCGGCAAATACGTCTTCACCTTCAAGCGCAAGAAGGAGCTCATCAGCGTGCCCGCCCGCTACTCCTTCGTCTGCAAAAAGGAAAAGACCGGCTGGTTCATCCTTGAGCACCACTCCTCCGAATTCCCCGCCTGATTCCATCTCCAAACATCGCCTTTCCAAAAAACATCCAACAAAACCAAGTCCCATGATCCCCGCCGTCGTCATCCTCATCGTTATCATCCTTCTCAGCGTCTCTGTCATCAAACAGGGCCATGTGGGAGTCGTCACCCGCTTTGGCAAATACCAGCGCCTCATGCTGCCGGGCCTCAACTTCAAGCTACCACTGCTGGAGGGCGTCTTTAAGAGCATCTCCACGCAGAACCAGTCCATCGAACTCGAATTCGAGGCCATCTCGCTCGACCAAGCCTATGTGAACTTCAAATCGCTCATCGTGTACTCCGCCCAGGACGCCGGTGAAGAGACCATCAAGAAGATCGCCTTCCGCTTCATCGACGAGAAGAGCTTCATGCAGACCCTCGTCCGCAGCGTCGAAGGCAGTATCCGCTCCTATGTCGCGAACAAAAAGCAGGCCGAAATCCTCGTTTTGCGCTCCGAGATCATCGGTGCCGTGAAGGATCACCTCGAAGAAGCGCTCAACAGCTGGGGCTTCCACCTTCTCGACCTTCAGATCAACGACATCTCCTTTGATGAAGCCATCATGCGCTCCATGTCGCAGGTCGTTTCCAGCAACAACATGAAGATGGCCGCTGAGAACGAAGCCCAGGCCCAATACCTCATCAAAACCCGCGCCGCCGAGGCCGAGGCCCGCGCCATCCGCGTCAAAGCTGAGGCCGAAAAAGAAGCCTCTGAGCTCAAAGGTGCTGGCAACGCCCGCTTCCGCGAGCAAGTCGCCGAAGGTCTCGCCAACGCCGGCAAAACCATGCAGGCCGGCGAAGTGCCTCCCGGCTTCATGCTCTTCACCATGTGGCTCGACGGCATGAAATACATCTCCGAGCACGGCAAAGGCAACGTCATGTTCTTCGACGGCTCCAACGAAGGCATGGAGCGCACGATCAAGCAGATGCAGGCTCTCAAGACGCTCGACAAGCGCTCACTCGAAGGCGCTGGACATTGATCTGCCAACAACGCGGCGCATTGCAGAGCCGCTTTTCCATGAAACGTGCCCTTTTCATCCTCTTGGCGTTCGTCGGCAGCCTCTGCGCTGCCGACCACACCGAGTCGAACGACAACCTCTGGCTCAACTACGTCGGTGATCATCCGCTCTTTGGCAGTAAGTGGGGACTGCACCTCGAGTCTCAGTTTCGCCGTGCCGACATGGGTGAAAACTGGCAGCAGCTTCTCCTGCGCCCCGGCATCAATTACACCCTCAGCCCCGCTTTGACGCTCACAGCGGGTTATGCGTGGGTCGAGACGCATCCGTATGGCGACATCCCCGTCGCCGCCGAGTTCCCCGAGCATCGACTCTGGGAGCAGGCCACCTACACGCACAAGGCCCTCGGCCTCGACTGGACTCACCGCCTCCGTTTGGAGCAGCGCCGCATCGGCGAAGTCAATCCCGCCACTGGTGATGTCACCAACTGGCGCTACGAAAACCGCATCCGCTACATGCTGCGCACCACCGTGCCGCTCAGCAGCGATAAAAAGTGGTATCTCGCTCTTTGGGACGAAGTGTTCTTCAATTTCGGTAGCAACGTCTCCATGAACTACCTCGATCAAAACCGCGCCTTCATCGGCCTCGGTCGCCAGCTCAGCCCGACGACCAAGCTCGAAGTCGGCTTCATGGAGCAGACCGTGCAGCGCCGTGGCGGCATCGTCTGGGAAAACAACCACACCGCCGCCGTGTGGCTGATGTCGAAGTGGCCCTTCGGCAGCAAACTTTGATCTGCATCATTACCACACGGTAACTTGGCAGACATATGACGGGCGCATTACGGCTCGCTGTTTTCCGGCACCATTCCAGCTCGCATGACCACACAACTACGTTTCCCACTCTACTTCGCGGGCATGGCTTTCTTATTCTGGTCGCTACTGCGTCTCTCTCTGTGGTGGTACTTTGCACCTACAGACACCGGTGCCTCTGAGACGCTGAAGCTGTTTCTCGCCGGTCTGCACATTGATCTCGCCTGGGCGCTCATCGGCAGCGCGGTGCTCATCGGCCTCAGCGCCTTTTTCACCACGTTGATTGCGGCACTGCCGGCCCTCTTGCTGAGACTGGTAGGCATCCGAGCTTGGAAAGCGATATGGAAGGTGCTTTTCCGCATCGCCGTCACTGTCGGTTGCACCGTAGGGGTCTTCCTCGTCATCAGTGAATGGTTCTTCTTTACTGAATTCGACAGCCGCTTCAACACCGTCGCCATCGACTACCTCGTCTATCCGCATGAGGTCTTCACCAATCTGCGTGAAAGCTACCCACTGCCGCTCATCGGCACAGCATGCCTCTTGGGCGGTGTTTTCATCGCGTGGTTCGGGTTCGTCAAATTTAGGCCCGTTTGGCAAAAGCACGCTTTCTCCTCCAAACTCAAATTGATCGGCCTCGCCGCCCTCGTCTGCCTCTTGGCCTACCTGAGCATTTTACATGTCGAAACGTCTTTTAGCCGCCAACGCGTCGTCAACCAGCTCGCCAACAACGGCTGGGCCAGCGCTGCGGATGCCGCGTGGACACGGAATCTCGAGTACAAAGCCTTTTACCTCACCCTGAACCGCCGTGAGGCCTTTCTGCGAGCCCGGAAGCTCCTCGCCGAGCCTGGAGCCACCTTCATCGCCCCAGAGCCGCCACCGCTCCCCTCCGAGCCACTCACCCCAGAGGCAGAGGATCAGTGGATAAAAGCCGCGCGTGACTCCATCACCCGCGACGTCGCTGGAGATGCCACGCGCAAGAAGTATAACGTCTGCATCATCGCTGAGGAGAGCCTTGGTAGCGAGTTCTGGGGCTGCCTCGGGCGTGAAGGCCCGTCCCTCACGCCTCGCATGGATGCGCTCGCCGCAAAGGAGGGCCTGCTCTTTACCCATATGCTCGCCGATGGCAATCGCACCATCCGCGGCATGGAGGCCATCTTTTCCAGCATCCCGCCCCTGCCAGGTGACAGCATCCTCGCCCGCGACAAAACGGAGAACGTCGAAACCATCGCCCGGGTGCTCAAACGTGACGGCTACAGCACCCAGTTCCTCTATGCCGGGCACGGCACCTTTGATTTCATCAAGAACTACGCTTTGCACAATGGATGGGACAGCATCGTGGAGGAAAACGACTTTGAAAATCCAGCCTTCCGCACCGCCTGGGGCGTCAGCGATGAAGATCTGCTCCAGCGTGGCATCCTCGAAATGCGCAAGCTGCATGAAACCGGCAAGCCCTTCCTCAGCACCTTCCTTACCGTCACCAATCATCGCCCATTCACTTTCCCGGCGGGCCGCATTCCAGAGGCCCCCAATGCCCATAATCGCGAACATGCCGTCAAATATGCCGATTGGGCTCTCGGTGACTTCTTTGACCGCGCTCGCAAGGAAGCTTTCTGGAACGACACCATCTTTGTCGTCATCGCGGATCACGGTGCTCGCGTCTATGGTCGGCAGACCATTCCGCTCAAAAGCTACCAGATCCCCTGTATCATCGTCGCACCCGGTCTCATCAAGGCACCGCAGCTATGCGACATTCAAGGCTGCCAGCTCGACCTCATTCCGACCATCCTCGGCATGATCGGGCGCCCCTATCGCAGCCTCTTTTTCGGCCACGATCTGCTCAAAGAGGGCGCTGCTGAGCGCGACCGCAGCCTCATGCACCACAATCGCAGCATCGCAGTCTATCATGACAAGATGCAGGCCGTCCTCGGGCTAAACAAAACCGTCGAATACTGGCACGGCGATGCCGGCTCCGTCTTCATGAAGCGCATCTCCGACCCAGACACCGCCTTTGAAGCCATCCGCGACGACGGCGTCTCCCTCTTTCAAGTCGCCGACGACCTCTACACGCATCGTCAGTTCCAGTTGGCAAATTGAGCCTCAGTTCCCCCGCTCGGCCACCAACTGCCGCAGCAGGTCCGTCTGGATCTGCTGAATCTCCAGCAGCCGCTGGCTGTGATGATGCAGCAGGTGGTCCATCTTCTCATGTAGGTGGCGGATCTCCAGCTCGGCCTTCAGATTGATCTTGTAGTCCTGCTCTGCCTGTTGGCGGTCGCGTATTTCCTGGCGGTTCTGGCTCATCATGATCACTGGTGCCTGTAAGGCAGCGATGCAGGAGAGGATCAGGTTCAGGAAAATGCACGGATACGGATCAGGCGGATGCGTGGCCCACACCAGCGTGTTCACAAGCACCCAAAGCAGCAAAAACAGGCCAAAGCCGATGATAAAAGCCCAGCTCCCTCCCAGCTCCGCGATCCGATCCGACAATCGCTCACCAATCGTCCTCTCGTCATTCTTTTCCGCAGGACTCGCGGAGACAATCTCATGCTCTCGCAGACTTTTGATGACCTCACGCTCCAAGTCCGTGATCTCACCCAGCTCCTCACTCAACGCATCCTCGACATACGCGGCCTTCAGGTCGGCCAGCACCTTCGTTTCGATGTAATCTGCATCTTTGATGTCTGGGTGCGCTTTGCGGATGAACTGAAGCAACAACGGCCGTAAAGCCGTGCATGCCATGGAGTCGCTAGAAGTTATCGCTTTACCACTGATCGCACACCGGAGCTGGGAGGGAGTATTCATTCTCTGACTTCATACACCCTCTTTGGGTTATTGCCCCAACCACATTGAAGTCACGCCTTGAGCCTCGGTGATCTGGCGGCATACTCAGGGCATGCAATCTTTGACCGAATTCTTGATGCGAGCCGAGCGCCGCGGCGAGCTGAGGCTCCTCCTCATCGGCGGACGTTCACTGGAGGCTCATGGACTCGTGCGATTCACCAAGGATGTCGATTTCCTCGTGGCGACGCAGGACATTCCAGTGATGAGCGATCTACTCACCCGCATCGGTTATTCGAAGTTTGCTGAAACCGCCGTTTTTTCACGGTGGAAGCACTCGTCAATGATGGCTGACGATGTGGATGTTATGTACGTGAGTCCAGAAACCTTTGAGAAGCTGCTCATGGATAGCAAAATCTTCGAGATCGGTACGGTTTCCCTGCGTGTGCCGAGCATCCCGAGTCTCATTGCCCTCAAACTGCACGCCATGAAGAGCAACGGGGAGCGCCTCGAAAAAGATGGACGCGATGTGGCCGAGTTGCTCCGGCTGAATCCCGGCGTGCTTGACAAAACGGACCTTGAGGCGCTTTTTACCAAATACGGCTGCCAGCAACTCTTCCCGAAATTCAGTCACCTCGTCTCATGAACCCCGTCGTCCTCGAACTGGATCTCCCGGAAGTCACCGAATGGCTTCCGGACCACGAGCGTCTGCCCGCCGAAGTTAACGATGCCTGGATCGAACGTGAGCAGGCCCTGCGCTGGAAGCCCGGTGAGGATCGTGGCTCCTCCCCGCCTGTGAACGTGATGTTCTGGTTGTAATTTTTCCTCATGAAATCTACCGGAGCGATTCTGCTGTTGCTCAGCACGGTTTTCATCGTCGTCTTTCGTTCGAAGACAGAATCCCAGGTAAAAACTACATGACTCCAGCAGACGTTCTGCAACAGCATGACGCATATGTTTATGCCAGGGTTCCAGACAGATTTACTTGAAGCGCTGGCGAGTATTCCTCGAGGCGCAGCCCAGAGGAACTGATTCTGAGCACCTCGAAAGGTTCCGCGCCAGCGTTCGTGATCTGATTCGGAAAAACGAAGAGTAAAAGGGCATGTTCTACATGAGTGGCTCGATTTCACTGCCGCAGTGGCACCACGGCCTCGATGCGCACACCACTCGGTTGGGCGGGGGTGACGCTGAGTTCGCCGCCGCATTGGCGGGCTCTAGCTCGCATGCCGACCATGCCGAGGCTCGGCGGGGCTTCGGATTCATCCGCAGGCAGGCCTTTGCCGTCATCGACGATGCTGAGGCGGATGTTTTTGCCTTCGAGAGCGAGCTGGATGGTCACATGGCCAGCCTCGGCATGACGGGCGATGTTCGTCAGTGCTTCTTGTGCGATGCGGAAGAGATGTGTCTCCGTTTCATCAGCAAAACGGCCGGGGCAGGCCAAGTCACAGTCCACTTTGATCCGCGTGCGTTGCGCAAATTTTTCTGCCAGCCAACGCAGGCCGGCTTCGAGGCCAAAATCGTCGAGAATGACGGGGCGCAGCAGTTGGGAGAGCTCACGCACATTGGCGATGGATTCATCGACGAGATGCAGGCAGTCGGTGCGGAGGGAATCGAGGTCGTGGGTGGCTCCACGCGTGAGATTGGAGCGCACGGCGGCGAGTGACTGGCCCAGCTCGTCATGCAGCTCATGGGAGAAGCGGCGAGCGGCCTCCTCCTGCGTTTGCAGCATGTGCCACGAGACGCGATTCAGCTCATCGGACTGCCAGCGGATGCGATGGATGCTGTGACGCACAAAGCGAATCGTCAGGATGGCGCACAGCATGGCAAACACGAAACAAGCGCCGAGCAAGAGCTTCGACTCGTCCGCTAGGTCTTTCAGCTGCGCCTCGATCTCCTGGTTTACTTCGGAAAGATGGCGGGTGCTTTGTAGAATCAGATCGTGAATGAGCTTCACCACCTCATCGTGGCTCGAAAAGAGAGATTCGAGCAGGTCTTTCGGCAGCGGCCCTTCGTAATCGAGTGCCTGCCGGGCTGTGGTTGAAAAATCCTGCGTCGCCAGTGCCAGTAGATGCCACTGTTCTGCTTGGGGTGTTTGCGCCGCTTCTGCCGCTAGGCGTGACACATCGCGGTCCGCTTCCTTCAGGTCCTCCAGCATGCGGCTGCGTGCTCCGACGTTTTCTGTTTTGACTAGCAGGTGCAGCACATGCGCCAGCGCATCTTCCTCTGCCTGTACTTCATAGAGCAGGCGAGCGATGAGGAGCTGCTCCTTCACCAGCCCGGCCGCGTTCCGGCGGATGGCATGGCTGTCCCGCACGGCCACGAGGCCGGCCATGCCCAGCAGCACCATGACGAGGCCGAAACCGATCACCAGCGCCCACAGCACCGTGCGCTCGGTGATGCTGCGGCTGAAGGGGAGCTGGCGGGAGATCATGGCGAAAGGTCAGTCGATGAGGCCGTTGCGGATGGCGAAGCGCACCAGCTCGCCGATGGAGTGCAGATTGAGCTTTTCCATGATGCGGCCGCGATGCGCCTCGACGGTGTACACGCTCAAATTCAGCGCGGTGGCGATCTCCTTGTTCGTTTTGCTCTCGGCGATCATTTGCAGCACCTCACGCTCACGCGGGGAGAGCAGATCTATGGGATTGGTGACGTGCTTCCGGTAGTCATCGAGCACGGCGTCGCTGACTTCGGGACTGAGCCAGCCCTTGCCGACGGCCACGGCACGCACAGCGGCGAGGAAGTCCTTTTCATCGCAATCTTTGAGCAAGTAGCCCTTCGCGCCTGCTCGGAGCATCTCACGGACATACACGCCGTCCTTCTGCATGCTCAGAGCGAGGATGCGGGTCTTCGGTTGCATCTTGGTGATCTGCCGCGCGGCCTCGATGCCGTTGAGCTCTGGCATCGTCACATCCATCACCACGACATCGGGGGTGAGTTTTTCCGCCATCTCGACTGCTTCGCGGCCATTCGAGGCCTCGCCGACGACGTCCATATCCCACTGCGCGGCCAGCAGGGCGCGGAAGCCATTCCGTACAACAGCGTGGTCGTCAGCAAGGAGGATGCGTGTTTGTTTAGCGGCCATAGGGGAGATTGACGGATGCTAGAGCTGTACTAAAGAGTACGCATGGCTTTTCCTTTTCGTTCCCCTCGTGACACTGTCGGCGGCATCGCGGTGTTTGGCCGTATCTTGGACAAGATTCGTTACTTTGCCCGTGAGGGTAATCTACCAGAAGGGTATCACCTGGGCTTCATGTCGGGGAATCGCACCTTTGATGACCGCGTGTGCCGGTTCCTAGGCGTGAGCTTTGAGGATCTGACAAAGCGCACGCTGGAAGGCGGCACGGATGAGGAAGTGCTGGAGTGGTGCTTTCAAAATGGCCGCCGCCCTGATGCCGAGCAGATGGAAATCTGGAACGGCTTCATGAATAAGCGCGGCTGGTGCGATGCCGCCTCCGCTGGACTCCAGAAGCAAAAAGAAGAGGCTGGCCTCGGTCACCGCGAGGACATTCAGGTCTTCTTTGATCTGATGGATGTGGAAGAGGGCCGGAAGGCCTGATGAGCCATCAACCCAGTGCTTCGAGCATGGTTTGGAGCTTCGCGAGCTGTGCGGCCCAATCGGCCTCGCGCTGCGTGTGATCGTCGAGGACCTTCTGCGGCACTTTGGAGGTGAAATTCGTGTCGGCGAGCTTCGCACGGACCTTTTCCAGCTCCGACTGCACTTTGGCGATCTCCTTGCTCACTCGAGCCGTTTCGGCCTCCACGTCGATCAAACCGTCGAGAGGCAGGAAAAGCTCTCCCAGAGGCGTGAGGGCCGCTGGAGTGCCTTTTTTCGGCTGGAAGGCCGAATCGACTTCCAGAGGCTCGGCGTTGAGAAGGATGCGCAGGACCTCGATTTCGTGCGCGGGCAGCTCGGAGGCCGGTTTGAGCACGAAACGCACCTTCTTGTTGATGTTGAAAGTGCTCTTGAGGCCACGACCAAGCTCGACGGCCTTGTACTTGTCGTTCGCGGCCTGTTCGTCCTCGGGAAGGATGCCGAAGTGGGCGAGTTCGTCCGCATCGAGAGGCTTCGGCCAAACGGCGAACATGATGCTCTTGCCGCCTTGGTTGTCGGGAAGGTCGGCGTTGAAGCCCATGCCGTGCCACAGCTCTTCGGTGATGAAGGGCATGAAGGGATGGAATAGACGCAGCGTGTGGCCGAGCACGAAGTCGATGACGGCGAGGGTGTTGGCCTTGCGCTTCTCATCGCTGCCTTGCAGCACGGCCTTGCTGGCCTCGATGTACCAGTCGCAATACTCGCTCCAGAAGAAGCGGTAGAGCGTGGCGGTGGCGTCGCTGAAGCGGTATTCTTCCAAAGCGGTGCTGACTTCGGCGATGGCGGTGTTGAGGCGCAGGAGGATCCATTTGTCGTCGCTGCTGAGCAGGGCGGCGCTGATCTCGGTCTCGACCTCGCCACCTTGCATCTGGCGGAAGCGGGCGGCGTTCCAGAGCTTGGTGCAGAAGTTGCGGCCGAGCTCGACGTTCTTTTCGTCGAAGCAGATGTCCTGACCGAGCGGGGCGCTGCGCATGATGCCGAAGCGCAACGCATCCGCGCTGTAGCTGGCGATCAGCTCCAGCGGATCGGGCGAATTGCCGAGCGATTTGGACATCTTGCGGCCCTGCTTGTCGCGGATGATGCCGGTGAAATAGACGTTCTTGAACGGCAGCTCTCCCATCCACTCGAAGCCCGCCATGATCATGCGGGCGACCCAGAAGAAGATGATGTCCGGCCCCGTGACGAGATCGGTCGTCGGGTAGAAAGCCTTCAGTGTGGAGGTCTTCTCCGGCCATCCCATCGTGGCGAAGGGCCACAGCCAGGAGCTGAACCAGGTGTCGAGGACGTCGGGGTCTTGGGTGAAGCCCAGATCCTCAAACTCCTTTTCTTGAAATCAGATTGCCGGCTGATCCTGCCATTCTCTTTGGATGACGTGAAACGACAGTCGTCTTCGCTTTCCCGGTGTTGTCCTGGCGAGTCAGATCAGGATTCGGTTTTCGTGAACAACTTATCCTTCAGGTGTGCGCGATTGCCTGACCTTTGACATGTTTCGACCATGCATTGCGGCAGGGATGTCCAGGAAGCTGTCGCGCTTGGCTCCACACCGGAATCCGATGCCCCCACCAGACTTGGCGGCTGATGCACCAATCCTGCAGGCCGGTCATCCAGTGGTCATAGACCTTGGCCCAGCGGTCGGGGTGGAATTTCATCTCGCCATTGGCCACGACGGCCTGGCTTTCCTTCACGCTCGGGTATTTGAGGAACCACTGCTCGCTCAAACGGCTCTCGATGGGCACGTCGGCACGCTCGGAGTAGCCGAGGTTGTTCTGATACGGCTCCTCTTTGACGAGGCTGCCGATTTCCGCGAGCAGCTCGGCGGCGCGTTTGCGGGCGGCGAAGCGCTCCATGCCGGCGAGGTCCTTGCCAGCGAGTTCGTTGAGCACGCCGTTCGGATGCATGACATCGACGGCGGGCAGGTTGTGACGCTGCGCGATCTCAAAGTCGGCCTTGTCATGCGCGGGCGTGACCTTCAGCACGCCGGTGCCGAAGGTGAAATCGACATGCTCATCGGCGATGATCGGCAGCAGCTCTTGATTTTCGACCGGCAGCGGACGGCGGACGTGTTTGCCGATGAGATGGGCATAACGCTCGTCCTTCGGATTCACGGCGATGGCTTGGTCGCCCGGGATGACCTCCGGACGCGTGGTGGCGATGGTGAGCCAGGTGCCGGGTTCCTCGACGACCTCGACTTTGAAGTGATACATGATGGCGTTTTGCGCCTTCATGACGACCTCCTCATCGCTCAGCGCGGTGAGGGAGGACGGGCACCAGTTCACCATGCGCTTGCCACGGTAAATGAGGCCCTTTTTGTAGAGATCGACGAACACGCGCATGACGCAGGCGTTGTAGTCGTCGTCAAAGGTGAAGCGCTCGCGGCTCCAGTCGCAGGAGGCGCCGAGCTTCTTGAGCTGCTCGATGATGATGCCGCCGTGCTTTTCCTTCCACTCCCAGATCTTCGCCACGAGGCCCTCGCGGCCCAGATCGTCGCGGTGCTTGATGACGCCCTGCTTTTTCAGCGTCTTCTCGACGACGTTTTGCGTGGCGATGCCGGCGTGGTCGGTGCCGGGCAGCCAGAGCACTTCCTTGCCCAGCATGCGGGCGCGGCGGGCGAGGATGTCCTGGATGGTGTTGTTCAGCACATGGCCGAGCGTGAGGATGCCCGTGACGTTCGGCGGCGGGATGACGATGGAATAAGCCGGGCGCTTCTCGCTCACACGAGCGGGATCGGCTTCAAAGCACTTGTCATCGAGCCAGCGCTGATACCAGCGGGCTTCGACATCGGCGGGCGAGTAGGTTTTCTCGAGTTCGGGCATGGGGGCGCGGAAAATGGGGCAGAATCGACAGCTAGCAAGGGGCAGGGAGCGTGGAGTTTTGCTCCTCTTTGCTGGCGGGGCTTAGCGGAAGAGCTCAGGCTGGCCTTTTTCACGCAGACGGCGCTTCCCGAGGCTCTGGATCTCGTCGATGAAGGCACCGACGTCCTCGAACTGGCGGTAAACACTGGCGTAGCGGACGTAGGCGACGTGATCGAGGGCTTCGAGGCCGTGCATCACCTTCGCGCCGATGACGGTGCTGGGGATTTCTTTGTAGCCCTCTTCCGCGAGTTCATTGGTGATGTCATCGACGAGGAGCTCGATGTCCTCCATTTTGACGGGGCGCTTTTCACAGGCTTTGCGCACACCGGAAAGGAGCTTGTCGCGATTGAAGTTTTCACGGGCACCGTTGCGCTTCACGACGCGGAGTTCCTCGCGCTCGATGATTTCGTAGGTGGTGAAGCGGAAGTTACATTTCATGCACTCGCGGCGGCGGCGGATAGAGCTGCCCTCACGCGCTTCGCGTGAGTCGATGACTTTATCCTGGGAGCTTCCGCATTTCGGGCAGCGCATTCGGTGGTGTGGGTGAAAGTGGGGGGCGGACTGTGGGCCTGCGTGGGCATGCTGGCAAGAGGCGGTTCGTAGTTCGTGCTTTAGATCGTGCGCTGGGCGTGCTAAAGCTGTGCAGACATGTCACGCATCATTCTCGGTATCACGGGCTCTATCGCAGCCTACAAGGCGGCGGACCTCGCCAGCCAGCTCACCAAAGCTGGGCACTCAGTGACGTGTGTGATGAGCCGTGGAGCGCAGGAATTCATCACTCCGCTGACGCTGGGCACGCTCTCACGGCATGCGGTGATTACGGACCTCTTTGCGGAGAAGGAGGGCTGGCAGCCGGGGCACATCCAGCTCGCGGATGATGCAGATTTGCTGCTGATCGCGCCGGCGACTGCGAATGTGCTGGCAGCGATGGCGCAGGGCTTCGCGCATGATGCGCTGACAGCCATCGCGCTGGCCACACGGGCACCGATTTTGATCGCTCCGGCGATGAATGGGAAAATGTGGCTGCATCCGGCTACGGTGCGGAATGTGGAGACGCTGCGGGGCTTTGGGGCCCAGTTCGTAGAGCCTGCGGAGGGTCTGCTGGCCTGCGGATACGAGGGCGTGGGCCGCTTGGCGGAGGTGGAGACGATTTTGAGTGCGGTGGACGCGATCCTCAGCGCCAAGGCCTAATAGAGCAGGAAGCTGATCTGGCTGTCACTGAGCTCGGAGGCGTCTTGCACGGCAAAAAGGGCCTCGGTGTCAAAAGGAGCCTCTAGCTCTGCTTCGGCCACGGGGAGCAGCGGCATGTCTGCGGCTACAGGAGTGACTTTTTCGATGATAGGAGCCGTTTTCGCCACGGTGGGGCCGGTGGCGGATGGTGCCCCGCCGCCACTGAGGAGGGCAAAACCGAGCACGAGGGCCGCCAAGGCACCTCCCGCGAGGCCGAGGCCCATCGGGGTGGTCTTTTCCTCCCACCAAGCACGTAGGGCCGAGAGAAGGCCACGATCCTGCGGCGTCTGGCGGGCCGCTCGGAGCACATTTTGGGCGAAATTCGGCCGCACCGGCACCTCGCGGGCATCGGCCAGCAGGTGTTTGATCGGATCTTGGGGTGACAGCGGTTCCATAGCGACTGGGGGAAACCTAGGCAGCGGGCGAAAGTTGCATTTTTTCTCAACCGGGCGGCCAAGTGAGCTCGCGGCCAGCCAGGAGGTGGACGTGGAGGTGGGGGACGGTCTCGCCGGCATCGTGCCCGTGGTTGATGACGAGGCGGAAGCCCTTTTCACGCGGGCGAATGCCCAGTTTTTCGGCGATTTTGCCCGCTGCGAGCAGCAGGGCCCCCAGCGTGGCCTGATCGTCTGCCACAGCCTCCCCGACACGCGGAATGAGCTTTTTCGGCACGATGAGCATGTGCACGGGGGCCTGGGGATTGATGTCGTTGAATGCGGCGACGAGATCGTCCTCATAGACGAGGGGTGCGGGGATCTCGCGGTCGATGATTTTCTGGAAGATGGTTTTTTCTGGCATAAAGACAGGGCTGTGAGGCTACACCGAGCTAGGGAAAATCGCAAACAGGCACCCCGCAGGGCAGGGGGCATGGATGAAAGATCCCAGCTCGACGGCCTAAAAAGCGGTTGCCAAAGAGGGTGAACTGCCCATCTTCGCGCCCCCTCGCCCCCCAGGCCTTGTTTTGCAACCCCCGTCTGAGGCGCGTTTTTTGGGACCCCTTTAGTCATGAATACCATCGAGAAGATCAATCAAGAGCAGCTCAAAAAAGACCTCACCGAATTCCGCGTGGGAGACACCGTGAAGGTGCACACCCGAGTGATCGAAGGTGACAAAGAGCGTATCCAGCTCTTCAACGGCATCGTCATCGCCCGCAAAGGCTACGGCATCAATGAGGCCTTCACCGTGCGCAAAATCAGCTACGGCGAAGGTGTCGAACGTGTTTTCCCCGTGCATAGCCCGAAGGTGGCCAAGGTCGAAGTGACCAAACCCGGCCGCGTCCGCCGCGCACGCCTGCATTACCTCCGTGGCCGTCAGGGCAAGGAAGCCATGACCGTCAAGGAAGTGGCCCAGCAGATCGAAGCGGCTTAATCGCCCACGGATCTATTTTTCATCACCGGAAGGAGCACGCGAGAAGCGTGCTCTTTTTCGTGTAACACGGTGTGGGTGGCCTTTACGGCATCTTTGAGCCAGTCCTGTGTCTGTGGGCCGCCGGTTTGGCTATTTGGCTCATAAAGTGGGGCTCCAGAGCTGGTCACGGTCACGCGTAGGCGATGTCCGGCATTCAGGATGATGCTGGTCCAGCCGAGGTGCCATTTGAGCCGTGCTGGCTGGCCGGGGGTGAGCAGCGCTTCGTGGTCGAACCCTTCGCGATACCGTGTCCGCAGCGGGTAATCCATCAGCAGCATGCTGCGCCCGTCTGGATACACGTCAGAGAGACGCACGATGACGTCGGTGTCTTTGGCGGTGGAGGTGATCCATAGGTCGGCGAAGACTTGGCCGGTGATTTCGAGCGGTTTTTCGAGCACGGGAGTGGTCCACACGCGCACGTCTTTTTGCGCCTCGAATTCGCGGGCGTCTTTGGCCCCCAGGAAGGCTCTGCCGGGCATCTGCATGGGATTCTGCGGATCGCTGTCATAGCTGGTGCCGCTCTGTTGGGCGGTAGGGGCGGCTGGGGTGAGTGCGGCAGCCTCTTGGAGATAAAAAGCGGTCTCGGTGCTCTGTGGGGGCCAGTCGGAGGCCTCGCGCCAGACGTTTCCGGGAGCATTTGGCTCACCAGTGGCTCCCATGACGTAGTAGCGCACGGCGGGCTCTTTTTCGATGCCATTGGCTGCGCCTTTGAGCCAATGATCGAACCACCGCACCATGTGTGGCAGCTCTGGCCATGTGGCGTTCTGGGGATAGACCATTTCGGCCACCTTACTGCCTTTATTGAGCCGTCCGTGCAGCCAGGGGCCGAGCACGAGCTGCTGGGGAGCATTTGCCCTGCGGCCGAGGTAGCTCATCACGCTGCCCTGGACCATGAAGTCATACCAGCTCCCGATGGTGAAGCAGGGCACCTTCATCTTGGCAAAGTGCAGCGTGCAGTCCTCTGCACGCCAGTAGTCATCGTAGTGCGGATGGGCATCCCACTGGCGCATGAGGGCGGCATTATCCTCTGGCACGCGGCAGTTTTTGCCGAAGTCGGCGAAGCGGCCCGGACGCGTGACGCCGCCGATGCGGTAGCCCTCTTGAAACAGGCTCAAGCCCGTATCGACCATGTACTGGCAGGTCAGATGCGGGGGCTGAGTGACGGCCAAAAAATTCTGCGCAAAGCCACCCTGCGAGCTGCCGAAGGTGCCGACCTTGCCCGTGCACCACGGTTGGGTTGCGAGCCACTCGCAGGTGTCGTAGCCGTCTTTTTGCTCACCCCAGGCGAGTGCGCGGTAACCGACGTAGTGCCCCTCGCTCTTCTGCGAGCCACGGAAGTTCACCATGGCCACGGCGTAGCCATGGCGGGCCAGATCGGCGGCATTTTTCCGAGTCCCCGCTCCGCTGATGTCTGCGTAGCGCTGCTCAAAGACGGCGGGCACTTTGGCATCCCCTGCGGGTAGATAGAGATAGGCCGAAAGCCGCACGCCATCCCGCATGGGGATCATCACATGCTGCTCACGCACACCGCCGAGGTCGAGCGGGGGCAATTCCTGCGCCAGAGTCGCTACCACGCCGCAGATCAGAAAGAGGAATGTCTTCATCAGGCGGTGGAATACGCCCGTGGAGCCGCCTTCGCTCAGATTCCCGCAAAAAGCTCACTCACATCCACCCGCACACCGGGTAGGGCCACGCAGTCGAGCACTTGGCCCGCAGCGCGGACTTCACTGATCATGTAATGTCCATCCACAGGCTGACGATGGACCTCCACGCAGCGGTGCTCTGCATCCACGATCCAGAATTCCTCCACGCCGGCTTCGGCGTAGATTTCGATCATGTCGCGGTCTTCTGCGAGTGTGGTCACGGAGACTTCGATGACGAGCTTTGCGGTGCGGGGATGGCCACGGTGAGTCTCCTCGGCTCCAGCAACGACGGAGAGGTCGGGCTCGGGCTCTGAATCTATGAGCGTGAGTGGCGTCTCGGATCGCACCCAGAAATGGTCGCTCAAGGCTTTGATTAAGGTCTTCAACAAACGTGAAGACAGCTTCGCGTGGGAAATAGACTTCGACATTTTCTCGATGATGACTCCGCGGATGAGCTCCGCACGCTTCGACACGAGTCCTTTGGCGATCATTTCGTGCCATGCCTTCACGGAGAGAGGCAGGGCACGCTTTTGGAGGCCGGGATGGAGATGGGTCAGCGCCATGATGGGGAAAATGCGGGCTTGAGTCGCTTTTGGCAAGCACGGAAAGCTCCCCGCCTACTCACGCCAGCCGTGGCAGCCGCACCACAAAGCATGCGCCGTCTTTCCATGCGGCATCCAGTGTGATCTCACCGCCCAGTGCTGTGGCGAGCCGCTGACAGAGCGCGAGGCCCAGGCCCACACCTGGGGCGGAGTGAGCTGCTTCATCGGCGCTTTTGTGAAAGGGGCGGAAGATGCGCCGCTGCTCGCCGCGTGAGATGCCAGCGCCATGATCACGCACACGCAGTATGGCGAACTTGCCACGCGTGTCTGCCTCGATGTGGATCACGGGCTGCGCGGCCCGTGGAGCGGCGTATTTGCAGGCGTTATCGACTAAATTAAAAAGGATCTGCTCCACCGCGCCAGTGTCGATGTGCAGACGCGTCTGCCGATCCGACTCGGTGACATCCACACGCACCTCCATGCTGCATTCACTCGCCCGCTGTTGCAGACGCGGGAGGATGCGATCCAGCAGGGCTCCGATGCTGGTCTGTTCTGCACGCGATTTTGCGCTGCCGCGCTCCAGCCGCGCATAGGCGAGTACATTTTCCACCAGATGACTCAGGCGACCAGCTTCACCCGTGAGTGTATCGAGGTAGGTTTTGCGCTGGGCCTCGTCCTTCACCATGTCATCGGACAGCATCTCGGAGTAGAGGCGGAAAGTCGTCAGTGGCGTGCGCAGCTCATGCGTCACGGCAGAGACAAAGGCAGCCCTACGCTCACTCAGAGCCACCGTGCCATAAAGCAGCAGCGCCACCGCGAGTGCGGCCAGCAGCACACAAGCGACTGCGGCAGCGAGTGATCGGCGTAGAGGAGTCCAAAAGGGTAGATCTGGCAGATCAAGGACGCCTGGCACCAGCCGCACTGGCAAGGCAGCAAAACGAAGCGGATCATCCAGCGGGGGCGTATCGCGCTCCGCATTCGCGGCGGGTTCTAGACTGGCTTTTTGGAACAAATCACCCAGCTCACCGATCCAGGCTTTTTGCAGTGCGGGCCAGTCCAGCCACACGCCTTGCACGATGCGCATGCCATCCACCCATGCCTCACGAGTGAGGATCAGATTCCCATCGAGCCACACACCCTGAAAGGGCCGCGAACCGGCCTTGGGGGCTGATTTGGACTTGGATAGGGCCGAAATCCCCAAGTGTCACGGCATCAATTTTGGCCTCAGCGGGTGCCATAGGCGCAATGGGCGCTGCTGCAGCAGCTGCTGCTGGGGCTGCCGTACGGGTTTTCGAGCCATCATCGGAATAAGCCAGCGATGGCGCTTTTGCGGCCATTGGGGCCGGTTTTTCGGCTAGGATGGGATTTGCGGCTAAGGTCTTCAATTGAGGCGCATTCTGCTGCTTGATCGCCTCCTCGCTCTGTTGCGCCACAGCACGGCTGCGGATGAAATTCTCCGTCGAGTTCAGGGTTTGCTGCTCAGGCACCAGCAAGCCTTGTTGAGAGGCCCAATTGTTGTTTCGCAGCAGGTTGGTGTTGGTGGCGGAGATATCGGCCTTGGCCTTTATCTCCAGTGGGCTCACGCAGGCGTGTTGCATGAGCACATCCCGATTTGTCGCTTTATCCGCAGGCTTCGCCAGCAGCGTGCGCAGGGTTTGCAGCCGCTGCTCACTGCGTTTCAGAGCGTCTTCATCGACGAAGAGAGCCAGCGCCACATCGCGCTCGCTGTTTTGCGGCACCTGGGGGGATTTTATCGTGCCTGCGGCGTCGATCTGAAAATGCAGCAGCACGTTCTCTGGTAACTCCGTGAGCAGTGACGAGGCTGCGAGCACCTCGCCCTTTTTAAAGAGGTCGTTATCCTTCCCCACCACGCCCTCAGGTGCATGAAAGGCGCGGAAATCATGCGGCGGCCGAGCATTTTCCCGCAGCAACAGCGAGCTCGCCTGGAAATCCATGCGCCACAGCGCCAGCCGCACGCGCTCCTGCCGATCCGCATCCATCGCCGCCATTTCGCGTGCTCTTTCCAGCCCCAGCGTGTGCCAAACGACCCACCCCGTCGCTGCCAGCAATAAGCTCAGGCAGGCGAAAAAGGTGATCCAGATGTGGAGTGGGCGGTGCATGGTTAGTTCTCAAACCAATTGATACCCCTTCCCCCGGATCGTCACGATCAGACGCGGGGTGTCTGCGTCATCACGGAGCTTGGAGCGGAGGTTGGCGACGTGCATATCGACGGTGCGGGTTTCCATCTGGCGGCCTTCTAGGTGCCAGACGCGTTGGAGCAGCTCTTCACGCGATACGGGGCGGCCACGATTCAGCGCGAGGTAGCGCAGCACCTCACGCTCGCGCTCCGAGAGCTCTGCTTGGTCGCCATTGGCAAAACGGGCCACTCCCAGGCCCAAATCGATTGTGGCATCATCGAGAGTGAGCGTTTCACTCACCGGCTGGCGCTCGGATGCACGGCGTAGCACCGCCTCCACACGAGCGAGGAGCTCCCGCACGGAAAAAGGCTTCACCACGTAGTCATCTGCGCCCAGTTTCAGCCCGCGCACGCGATCATTCTCTTCACCTCGGGCGCTGAGGATGATCACAGGCGTGCCGGGTCGCTCACGGCGCAGAGACTTCAAAATATCAAACCCACTGGCATGCGGCAGCACTAGATCGAGCAGGATGAGGTCAAAAGTGGCGCTGAGGGCGAGTTTCATGCCCTTTTCGCCATCAGGTGCCTCCAGGGTGCTGTGACCGGCGAAGTGGAGTGCGTCGAGCACTCCACGGCGGATCGCTGCGTCGTCTTCGATGACAAGGATGGTGCTCATGGTGCGTGCGGGCCGCTGGGTAGCGTGCGTGGGTGGAGTGGGGCGATCATGCGCCGAGGGATCGACCCGGCGGATGCGGAAGTCTGTAAAGGCCGCGTAAAGGAGCGGCAGCTCAGGGATGCCAACCTGGCTTTAGGGCATCGCGCCGGGCTCTGCACGCGGGAGTGAGCCGGTGAAGCGCTCGTTCGGCTTAAAGAGGTAGCCGGGGTTGGCACTCACCAGTTTGTGGTCTTTGAGCACGAATTCTGGCAGGACCATGTTGCTGTTCGGATCAAAGACCTTTCTGCCGCTAAAGTCACCCCAGAGGAGGTATTGGTAGTTGTGGTTGTAGCCGTAGGCGTTGCCACTGGAGGGGGCCTCTGGCAGGCGATCCGGGATTTTGCAGAAGCGCTCATTGACCACGACGAGCCGCGCCTTGTCCCAGGACTCGCCAGGGCGGCGCACATAGCCCCAGAAGTGCGTGTGATCGAGGTGGTAGCGCCGTGCCACCCAGTAATCTCCGCGGGGCTCCGCCGCGATCTCTGCGCGGCGTGCGATCTCGGCTTGGGAATTCCCACCGCCGCCTGAGGTGGCACAGGAGGCCAGTAGGGCCGTGAGGAGGAGCAAAAGAAGTCGTTTCAGCATGGTGTGCTGACTCTGCCGAAGGCCGCGCCCGCCTGCAAGTGCCGGGTCACGCCAAATACCGCTTACGCTCCGCTCTTGCAGGCGGGCAAAGACGGCCTAGATGCCCATTCGCCATGAAATCCTTCCGCCTGAAACGCCTCTTCAATGCCAAATCCAATCGCTGCTTCGATGTGGCGG
Source organism: Verrucomicrobiaceae bacterium (assembly GCA_016713035.1). Taxonomy (NCBI): domain Bacteria; kingdom Pseudomonadati; phylum Verrucomicrobiota; class Verrucomicrobiia; order Verrucomicrobiales; family Verrucomicrobiaceae; species Verrucomicrobiaceae bacterium. The sequence goes on along the minus strand of JADJPW010000004.1, from coordinate 560,119 downwards.
TCGATCACGGTTTTTTTAATCAAGCTGGTTTCCTCCAGGGCATCGAGGACATGCGGCAGGTGGTGAAGACGCTGGTTGAGGCCGCGCCAGATGCGATCCAGCTCACGCTGGGCATGGCACGGCATCTCCAGGAGATACCAGGCCGTGAGAAGCCCAGCCTCGTGCTCCGCACCGATGTGGCGAACATCTATGGCAAGACGCTGCCGGAGAATCGCCGCTTTAGCCTCATGCTGGAGGACTGCATGCTCCAAGCCGTGCGCTACGACGCCGCCTGCGTGTGCGTGAATCTTTTCCAGATCCCTGGCGCACCCGAGGTGCACGCCGAGTGCGTGGAAAACATCCTCAAACTCAAGCCCCAGGCCGACTACTACGGCATGCCGATGATGGTCGAGCCGCTCGTCTTCCAGCCGAATGAAAAAGCCGGTGGCTACATGGTCAATGGGGATGAGACAGCCATCACCTACCTCGTCCGGCAGGCCGTGGAGCTGGGGGCAGACATCATCAAAGCAGACCCGACCGACGATGTGAGCCGCTACCACAAGGTCATCGAGGCTGCCTCTGGCATCCCGGTGCTGGTCCGCGGCGGTGGCCGTGTCAGTGACCGCGAGATCCTGGAGCGCACGCAGGGTCTGCTCCAGCAAGGAGCCGCCGGCATCGTCTATGGGCGGAATGTCATCCAGCATCCGAATCCGAAGGGCATCACTCGTGCCCTCATGGCCATGGTGCATGAAGGAGCCAGCGTCGAGGAGGCGCTGCGGCTCATCGCCTAGGGTGTGGCGAGAAAGAAGGCAGCCGCGTTTTTAGTGCGGAAGTGCTCAGTGCTCAGTAAATTGGTCTAGCTGACTGAGCACTCAGAACTGAGCACTCAGCACTTTTTAAAGGCATGAAGTGAACAAAATGCCAAGTGGCTCACCCACACATCACGCGTGGGCGTTGGTCCAATCAATCGCGGCGCGGCAGATTTCCCAGAAGGAGCCGGTTTCTAGGCTGGCTCCGCCGACGAGGGCACCGTCCACGTCTGGCTGGGCGATGAGCTCGGCCATGTTGTTTGGCTTCACGCTGCCGCCGTATTGAATGCGGATTTTCACGGCCACATCGGCGCCGAACATGTCACTGAGCACCTTGCGGCAGAAAGCGTGTGCGTCCTGTGCCTGCTGGGCACTGGCGGTGCGGCCGGTGCCGATGGCCCACACGGGCTCATAGGCGATCACCACATCCATGATGCGGCGGGGGCCGACTTCGGCCAGGGACTCGCGCAGTTGGCTTTCCAGCACTTGCTCGATCTTGCCGGCATCGCGTTCTTCGAGTGTCTCACCGATGCAAAGGATGGGGTGCAGGCGTGCTTCGAGAGCGGCGAGCACCTTCGCATTCACGATGGCGTTTGTCTCACCGTAGAGGCTGCGGCGCTCGCTGTGGCCGAGGATGACGTGCTTGCAGCCGCATTCCTTGATCATGCGGGCATTGGTCTCGCCGGTGAAGGCACCAGCGGGCTGGGCGCTCATGTTTTGAGCTGCCAGCTCCACGCTTTGCTCGCGGGCATTGACCAGCGCATTGTGGGAGCGCTCCAGGCTCACAAAGGGTGGTGCCACGACGATCTGCACCGGGCACTTATCCGGCACCAGGCGGGCGAAGGCGCGGAGGAAGTCATCGGACTCCTGCGGAGTCATGTGCATTTTCCAGTTGGCGGCGATGATGGGCTTGCGGAAGTGAGCGATGGGCATGGTTTTGAAAGGACGAATGTTGGAATGACGAATGACGAATTACTTGTCCTTCAGGCAGGCGACGCCGGGGAGGATTTTGCCTTCGAGGAGTTCGAGGGAGGCACCGCCGCCGGTGGAGATGAAGGTCATCTTATCGCCCAGCTTGGCTTTTTTGACGGCTTTCACGCTGTCGCCGCCACCGATGATGTTTTTGGCACTGGAATTGGCCGCCATGGCCTCTGCGATGTCGAAGGTGCCTTTGGAGGCTTCTTTGATCTCGAACACGCCCATCGGGCCGTTCCAGATGACGGTCTTCGCTTTGGAAATTTCTTCGCTGAAGAGCTTCACGCTCTCAGGGCCGATATCGACGCCTTCCCAGCCGTCTGGGATGCTTTCGCCCGCGCCGGTGAATTTGATGTTGCCGAACTTCTTCGCGTCGAAATCGAAGGCGTCGGTGATCATCGCGTCCACGGGGATGAGGATCTTCACGCCACGCTCCTTGGCCTTGTCCAGAGCGGCCTGGGCGATGGGTTCCCACTCGGGTTTGTAGAGGCTTTTGCCGATGGAGATGCCCTGCACCAGCTTGCGGAAGGTGTAGGCCATGCCGCCGCCGATGATGATCGTGTTGGCCTTTTCGAGCAGGCGATTGATGACGCCGATTTTGTCGCTGACCTTTGCTCCGCCGAGGATGACGACAAAGGGGCGATCTGGGTTCTCCAGCTCGTCATTGAGCCAAGTGAGCTCTTTTTCCATCAACAGGCCGGAAACTGCGGGGAGGTAGTCTGCGATGCCCGCTGTGGAGCTATGCGCACGGTGGGCGGAGCCGAAGGCGTCATTCACAAAGACCTCCGCCAGCTCGGCCATGCCCTTCGCGAGCGTGGCATCGTTTTGCTCCTCGCCCGCGTGGAAGCGGGTGTTTTCCAGCAAAAGCACGTCGCCATTGCCCAGAGCGAGGGCTTTGGATTTGGCCTCATCACCGATGCAGTCACTGGCAAAAGCCACCGGCTTGCCAATCAGGGCGCTGAGAGCCGGTGCGACTGGAGCGAGAGACTGCTTCGGATCACGCTGGCCCTTCGGGCGGCCCAAATGGCTCGCTAGGATGATACGGGCACCTTTTTCGATGAGGAACTGGATGGTCGGCAGGGTCTCCTGGATGCGGGTGGCATCGGTGATGACCATCTGGCCGTCTTTCTCCTCCAGAGGCACATTGAAGTCCACACGTACAAAGACGCGTTTTCCGGCGAGGTCGAGATCACGAATAGTCTGCTTGGGCATGGTTTTTTGGGGCAAAGGGGGTGCTATCCATCGCGACTTTAGCCACCTTGGCAAGGGCGCAATCTGGCCACGGGAGGCGGCCCGCACACTCACACGGCGTGCAAGCCTCCTACGCAGGGGCGCGTTTGGTTAGCCATGCGCATAAAGCATGCCTTTTGACCGATGAAATACTTCCTCCTCCTCACCGCCACCGTCTTTTTCTCTCAAACCGCCCTCGCGGAGCCCGCAAAGGTCCGCCTCTGGCCAGACGGTGCCCCTGGGGCGAAGGGGCAGGAGGATAAGGATCAGCCCTTCATCTATGTCTGGCCCGCCGCGAAGGAGCAGGCCAATGGCGCGGCCTTTGTCGTCTGCCCTGGCGGCGGCTACGGGGGCCTCGCGGCAGATCATGAGGGCACCCAGGTGGCGCGGTGGTTCAATGGCATCGGCGTCTCCGCCTTTGTGCTGCATTACCGCCTGGGCAGCCAGGGCTACCACTTCCCCACGCAGCTCATCGACGTGCAGCGGGCCATCCGCCATGTGCGGGCGAATGCGCAGACCTATGGCATCGATCCCCAGCGCATCGGCATCATCGGCTTCAGCGCCGGTGGGCACCTCACCTCCATGGCCGCGACCATGTTCGATGAAAAACCCGCCGGCATGACGAATGACGCGGTCGATCAAGTCAGTGCCCGGCCAGACGTCGCCGCGCCCACTTACCCCGTCATCTCCATGATCCAGGACTATGGCCACAAAGGATCACGCAAAAACCTCCTCGGCCCAGGTGACACGGACGACCTCGCACGGCATGTCAGCACCGAGACGCGAGTGACGGCCAGCACGCCGCCCATTTTCATCTTTCACACCGATGAAGACACCGTGGTGCCAGCGGAGAATCCCGTGGCGCTCTACCTCGCCTGCCGGAAGCACAAAGTGCCCGCCGAGCTGCACATTTACCAGCCAGGGCCGCACGGCGTCGGTCTTTACCTCGGTGATCCCGTGCTGGGGAGCTGGAGTGGGCATCTGCGTGATTGGCTGCGCAATCAGGGCTTCCTCAAGCCCGCGAAGCGCAGCGCCGTGAATGGCAAACTCAACATCAACGGCAAGCCGGTGAGCTGGGGCAGCATCATCTTCACCCCCCAGGATGCCAATCAGCCCGTAGCCTGTGCCCGCGTGATGCATGGGAATTTCAAACTCGATGAAAAAAGCGGTCCCGTGGTCGGAAAAGTCACTCTGAAGGTCAGTTACAGCGCCGCAGACGTCCCCGATCTGGAGACACCCGATGGTACCGTCACCACCACCGAGCAAAAACCCGGCTCCGGCACCTGGAATCTCGAAATCGGCGAAAACGCCAAAAACCTCGTGCTCGACGTGCAGCGCTGAAAAAGCCACACCGGGGGCTTCCAAGAATGTCGCCTCCGTTCCACCGCCCTGACCGCCCAAAAGACCCCCCCCCCCCCCCCGCCGCAGAAGGGCCCAGCCTCCGCTGCGCAGCAATTTCTCCACCACGGCGGTAATCTGCTGCTCCACCGTCTCCGTGTAGGGAGCACGGTGGCCGTATTCATACATGCCAGAGCTGCCCTCGTAGCCGCCTTCCCTCAGCACCCGCAGGCTGGGGACGTAGCTGAGCAGGTCGTTGTTGTAACCACTTACCCAGGTCGTGTTCCAGCCCTGCGCGGCTTTGAACTTCAGCGAGTAATCCACCACCGTCTCGCCCGTGAGTGCGATGAAAGTCAGCTCCGGCCCGAAGCGCCACACCTGCACCGGATAACGCACCCGATCTGGCAGAGCCCCCAGTGCCTCATATTGGCGGATGAAGTGCTCGAACTCACGCTTTGGCATGCCGGTGAGGTTTGGCACGCGTTGCTTCAGCTCCTCAAGCGGTAGGCCGGGTTGTAAAAAGAGCTCCGTCTCGCTCATCGCCGTCTTCAGCGGGCCTGTGAGCGGTTTCATCGGCGCTGCGAGCACTTGATTCACTGCTTCGGCCAAAATGTGGCCGTACATGCCCGTGAGCGATGTCGCCTCTGCATCACGTCCACGGATGCGTGGCAGCGGATTGGCATCCCCACCGCAATTTTGCACAAACATCGCCACACAGCCTGGATGCGCCTTTTCGAGCTCGATTTGGGCAAAACCGGCGTAGTCGCCATTGATGCTCAGACCTCCCAGCGCGGTCGTGTGGCATGAATAGCCGAAAAGCACGGCCCGCAGCGCATCACCGCTCTTTACAGCGATCACGGGCACATCCTGATCGACCTGCCCACCGAGCGCACGACTCTCCGGCCCACGCGAGCGTCGTCTGTTCACCGCCACGCCGGCCAGTCCCTGCTCGAAGCTCAACTCCGCCGGTGCTAGCGCCGCGATGGCGGCACCGATGACTTCATCATACTTCGCATACACCTGCGCCGTGTAGCGGTCCTTCACCGCAGCCTCCGCAGCCGTGAATTCGTAATACAACCACAGCACATCCTCCGTCACCGGGCAGGAGTGATTGTGTGAGGAATTGAGGATCAGGCGCTCACGCGGGATGCCGTGCTTTTCCGCCGCATTTTTGGCGATCACAGCGATCATTTTATCACTCAGGCCTACCAAATCCGCCGTCACGATCACCGCTATCGGCCCTGCATCCTCTCGCAAAGCCAGCGCCTTCAGCCAGATGGCATGCTCCACCCGTTGCGACATGCGTGTCTTCCCACCATAGCCTGCCAGGGGCACGGATTCGCCCGGTGTGATGTCTGCCCGTGCGGCTCCTGCCTGCCATGCCGCCTGGGCAAAACTCCCACCGAACAAAAGCGCCAGAATCAGGTTTTTCATGCCCGGCTATACGCCCACGTCAGGCACGATCTTCAGCTCAGTGCAACTCACCCTTCGACTTCGCCTCCTCAGCAGGCGGTGCCTCAGGCTCCTGACGCACCTCCATCTCCACCCAGCCATCTCCTTCACGCTCGATACGCAGGCTATTGATGATCATCACGATGGCTAGGCCGATGCAGGCCGTCGTGGCCTCTAGGATGAAAGGGGATGTCACAAAGACGAAAATGTAGCTCGCGCCCTCCAGCACCACTTGGCGCAGTTCCTCATTGATCACGCATGCGACGCCGATCAGCGCCAGGAAGCCCAGCGACCATAATACGGGCGGCAACCAGCCGCGATTCGATGGCGAAGAAGAAGGCATCACGCGTTCACAGGCCCTCGCGTGGATTGAGTTCGATGAGGCCGTTTTTTGTCGGTGGTGCGATCACGATGGGATCGACCGGGATCGCAGGCTGCACCTGCACAGGCTCCGCGGGCAGCACCTTGTCCACGGGAGCTATAGCGGGAGGTGCCTCAGCAGCCACGCTAGTCTCCTGGGCGGCGGTGGTGGTCTGCTCGATCGTCTGCACGACGGGCTCATCCTTCTTTAAAGTGGCGACATATTGACCGTACAGACCTGCCAGAGCCACGAGGAAGAGAAAAATCCCGATTCCCGCTGGCACGGGCGACTTGATCGTCTGCACACTGCTGCTGCTGACGGGCTCAGAGAGCCGCACAGAGGGCTTTTTGCGCTCTGCGAGCCATGGGCCGAGGGAATCCGTGAGATAGCGGTAATCCTGCGGTCCGCCCAACATCGCTGGTGGCAACTCATGGAGCACCTCAGAGGCATCCACATCGAGGTAATCACTGTACAGCTTCAAAAACGACCGTGCATACGTCATGCTGCCGAATGCGGCGATGTTATCTGTTTCCAGATGATGCAGACGCTGTGCTGGCACACGCGTTTCGTGAGCGGCGTCGGCCAAAGAGAGCCCGCGTGCTTCGCGGGCGGCCTTCATGCGCTGTCCGAGGGTGAGATGCATCGTTTCTGGCTGGTGACGGGCCGATACTGACATCTCATCAAACGGATGCGATGAGTTTTTTATAAATTTGTCACCAAAATGGGCCAGGTAGCCGCATCACCACCCACTTGCCCCTTTGACCTAGGCGTCACTCCCGCCTACCTCCCGCGCCCCGCTTCCCCCACATGCTCTCCGTTTCCAACGTCAGTAAAACCTACGCCGGCCGTACTCTCTTCAGCCAGGTGTCTTTTCACATCAACCGTGGCGAAAAAATCGGCCTCATCGGTCCCAATGGGGCGGGGAAATCCACCCTGTTCTCCCTCCTCCTCCAAGACGCCGTGCCAGATGATGGCCGTGTCATGATGGAGCGGGGCATCACCTTCGGCTTCCTGCCGCAGGAGAGTGCACCCATTGATGACGTCACCGTCCTGGAACTCGCCACCGGCCATCTCGATGAAAATCACCGCTGGGAGGTCGAGCCGAAGGCCAAACGCATCCTCAGCGGCCTCGCCTTCCGCGAGTCGGACTTCGAGCGCAATGCCCGCACCCTCAGCGGCGGCTGGGTGATGCGTGCCCATCTGGCCCGTTTGCTCGTGCAGGAGCCAGATCTGCTCCTACTCGATGAGCCGACGAACCACCTCGATCTCGAGTCGCTCATTTGGTTCCAAGATTACCTCCAGGGCTATCCCGGAGCCATTTTGATGATCTCGCACGACCGCGAGTTCCTCAACACCCTCTGCGACAGCATCCTCGAGATCGCCCATAGCAAAATCACCCGCTACACCGGCAATTACGACGACTACCTGCGTGAAAAAGCCGCCCGCATGGAGCAGATGCAGGGAGCCTACGACAACCAGCAGCGCGAGCTGGCCAAAATGCAGGCTTGGGTGGATAAATTCAAAGCGAAGGCCAACTTCGCCTCCCGTGCGCAGGACAAGGCCAAGATGATCGACCGCATCGAAAAGATCGAAGCCCCCGTCGCCGATGCCAAAACGGTCAAATTTCGCTTCCCCCAGCCTCCACGCAGCGGCCTGCGGGTCATTCGCATGACCGGCATCGACTTCGCCTATGGCGAAACACCGGTCTATACCGGCCTCGATCTCGAAATCGAGCGCGGACAGCGCACCGTGCTCGTCGGCCCCAATGGCGCGGGCAAATCCACGCTGCTAAAGCTCCTCGCGGGTGCTTTGACCCAGCAGGCCGGGAACCGGGAACTCGGTCACAACGTCAAGCTCGGCTACTTCGCCCAATATCGCGGGGATGTGCTCAACATGCGCCACACCGTGCTGCAATCCGCCATGGATCTGCCTAGCCGCCCCGGTGAAAACCTCTGCCGCACCCTCCTCGGCTCCTTCCTGTTTCACGGTGATGATGTTTTCAAACCTGTCGGCGTCCTCAGCGGTGGTGAAAAAAGCCGCCTCGTGCTCGTGCGCCTGCTGCTCGATCCACCGAACTTCCTCCTCATGGATGAGCCGACGACGCATCTCGACATGGGCAGCATCGATGCCCTCATCAGCGCCCTGGATCAATACGAGGGCACCCTCGTCTTCATCAGCCATGACGTGCACTTCATCCGCCAGATGGCGAAAAACGTCCTGCATGTGAGTGCGGGCGTCATCACGCCCTACGCAGGTGATTATCAATACTACCTGGATAAATCGAAGGCGGGTAGCGCTCGTGAGGCCCTCACCGCCACGCTGCACAATGCCCAGCCTGTCGCCTACACCGCATCCACCGTCCGCGAGCCGCCCAAATCCAAAGAGCAAAAGCGCCTCGAAGCCGAAGCCCGCAACGCCCGCAGCAAAGCGAAAAAAGACGCCGAGCAACGTGTCAGCAAAATAGAGGCCGAACTCGCCACTCTCGACAAACGCAAACATGAAATCGTCGAACTCCTCCAAGACGAAGCGACGTATGCCGACGCTGTGAAATTCCGTGCCCTGAGTGCCGAGTTGGAGGCCGTGGAACCGAAAGTCGCCAAACTCACGACCGAGTGGGAGAAAGCGGCGGAGGAAGTCGAAAAACTGGCCGCAGTGTGATGGTGGACTGAGGCTGCAAAAATGGAGCACGAGTAAAAAACAACCCCGCACGGCTGTGAAAGCACGCACGGGGTCTGGAACCTGACTTTCAGGTTTTGGGGGGATTTTACGCGGCCATGGCTGCCATCTCGGCGCTGCCGGATTTTAGACGGCTGCGGAACTCTGTGGGGCTCTCGCTGGTGATGCGGCGGAAGCTGCGATTGAAGTGCGAGAGGCTCTGGAAGCCCACGTCATAGGCCACTTCTGTGATGCGGCTAGCAGGGCGCATGAGCATGCGGCGGGCTTTTTCCACGCGGGCGTGATTGACGAAATCGGTGAAGGTGAGGCCGGTAGCCTTCTTGAAGAGCTTGCAGAAGTGGAAGGGGCTCACATTCACCGCGCGGGCGACGGCTTCGAGGCTGAGGCTTTCGGCCAGATGGGCGTGGATGAAGGTTTTGGCATTCCGCACAGCCTCTGGCTCATGCGTGGTCTGTGCAAAGAGCATGCGGTGGGCGTTTTCACCGAGCTGGGCGGCAAAGGAGACGAGGACTGTCTTTGCAGCCTCGTAGCGAGCGACGTCGAGTGCGGGGTGGCTGTCAAAGTGGGCTTTTGCAGCGCGGATGTCGGCAGCGCTGCTGTCTTTGGAGAGCATGTCACGAGCCACGTCGTGGAAGGCGGCGTCTCCGGGTGGGATCAGGCGTGTCGCGCCAGTCTGCATGAAGGCGATCGCGTTTTTCCCGATTTTGACCGGCACGCGGGTGACGGTGAGGCCACCAGTGCGGAGGGTGATGGGATCGAGCACGTCATGTTCGCTTTCTTGGGCGGCGACGAGGCTCAGATCAAGGCCTGTCAGTGCGAGGAAGGAATCCTGATGGAGGCGGAAAATGGGGCTTTCGGCAAGGTTTTGGATGAAGCGAGCTTTACTGGCTGGAGTGGCGGTATTGGTGTTGGTATTCATAGGCGTCAGGTGTGTTGATCTTGACGCTTGGAGACTAGGTTGCGCGGCATCATGCAGCTATTGTCTGCGGCTACGGCATTTCGCATGAGGGATGACCGTAGTGGCGGCCTAGTGGATACCAGTAGTGCTCCCTTCAGCGGTAGAGCGTGTGTGGCGGTGGCTGGGGCTACTTTTTGCCTTCGACCCACTGCACCGCGTAGCGCACGAGTGCGGCTCCGTCGGTGATGCCCAGCTTTTCTTTGATGTGAGCGCGGTGGGCCTCCACGGTGCGTGCGCTGATGCCGAGGCGCTGTGCGATGATCTTGGTGGCGGTGCCGGTGCCGATGAGCTCGAGGATCTCGAGCTCGCGGTCGGTGAGCGTGTCGGTGCCAGCGCTGCCGCCTTTGCCTTTTGCCCCGCTGATCTGGCCGAGCATGCGTGCTGCCATGGCATCACTGATGTAGATGCCACCAGAGAGGATTTTCCGCACCGCGCTGACGAGGTGGTCTGCGGCGGCTTCTTTCATGATGTAGCCGCGTGCCCCGGCCCGCAGTGAGCGCTCACCATAGAGAGACTCGTCATGCATGGAGAGGACGAGGCAAAGGGTGGTGGGGAACTGCGCCTGGATGTCTTTGAGCAGCTCGAGGCCGCTTTTATCCGGCAGGGTGAGGTCGATGATGGCCACATCGGGCCTGAGAGTGCCGACGGCTTCGAGTCCTTCGCGTGCGGAGCCTGCTTCGCCGCAGATTTCGAGGCCTTCCTCCATGCGTAGGAGCTGCGCTAGGCCATGGCGCATGATGGGGTGGTCGTCGATGAGCAGGAGTCGTTTCACTCGGGAGAGGGTGCTGGAGGATGAGTGAGCGGGAAGCGGCAGCGGACGAGCGTGCCACCTGTGGGACCAGCTTCAATCTCTAAATCACCACCGATCATGCGTGCGCGGTGCGTCATGGTGAGCAGGCCCATGCCGGTGCGTTTGCCACTGATGTTATCTGGGATGCCGAGGCCGTTATCTTTGATGCTGAGTGCCAGAGTACCGCCGCTGGCAGAAAGGGTGATCTCGATGCGGGTGGCGTGGCTGTGCTTGATCGCATTGGCCAGGGCCTCCTGGGCGATGCGGAAGATCTGCACAGCAGCTTTGCTGTCGGTGACCTCCACAGGTGTGTCACAGCGGTAGGGGCAGGGGATGCGAAAGATGCGCTCCGTGCTCTGTGCCAGATCCGCGAGTGCAGCCATGAGCCCGCCGGAGTCTAGCACCACAGGCATCAGCCCGCGTGACATCTCCCGCGCACGCACATTCGCCTGGGTGACGAGCCGCCCGATCTCATCCACGCCCACGGCTTCATGACGCTGATCATGGGAGAGCTTGCGATGCACCACCTTGGCGAGGCAGCCGATGGCGGCGAGTTGTTGGCAGAGGTCATCATGGATGTCCTGACCGATGCGGTTCTGCTCCTCTTCGCTGATGGAGAGGATTTTGTCCTCCAAGGCCTTGCGATCTGAGAGGTCGCGGATGATGCCGGTGAAGACTCGCTTCCCGCCAGGCAGCATCACCTCGCCGACAGAGAGGTCGATGGGGAAAATGCTGCCGTCTTTCCGCTGGGCCACAGCCTCGCGGCCGATACCGATGATTTTTTTCACTCCGGTGCGCAGGTAATTCTGCACATAGCTATCGTGGTGATCACGATAGGGCTGCGGCATGAGCATGGAGATATTTTGGCCGATCATCTCCTCCTTCGTATAGCCGAAGAGCCTCTCCGCAGCGCTGTTTACCGTCTCGAGGATGCACTCGGCGCTCATGGTGATGATGGCGTTCACTGCCGTCTCCACGATGGCCCGGCTACGTAATTCTGAGGCGACTAGCGCCTGCTGCGCTGTGCGTAGGTCTGTGATGTCACGCCCGATGCACAGCAGCCGCGGCCCATCGCCATCCGTGCCACGCAGGGCGGAAAAATGCCACTCCACATAGCGCAGAGTACCGTCATCGGTCAGGAGCGGCAGCTCATGCCTGCGGCTCTCATTTTGCTGCGCCTGCACCGTGCTACAAAGCTGGCGTGACGTGGCTCGCAGGTGCTCTGGCACGAGCAGAGAAGTCCACTCCTGACCACGCAGCTCCAATAGGCTGTGCCCGGTGGCTTTTTCCACTGCGCGGCTAGCCCAGATGATGTTCCCGTGTGGATCGAGTTCCATGACGAGCATGCCAGCGTGGTCGGCTAGGCTCTGGAAAAGGACGTGATCGGGACTGGGCATGGCGTGTGGGGAATGATCTACACTGGTGCTGTGCAGCCCAGTGGAGATGCGTCCATGCTTCCTGCCGCTGCCTGTGCTGTCAAGACGGCCATCACTGCGCAAATGACGCTTGCCGGATGCGGGTATGTGGCGTGCAGCGATCATAAGGCTGGCGCTGCTGTCGCGAGCATGGGCGAATCAGGGTGAGTACGAGCAGCATCCACACGCATCCTGCTCTGGCGGAAAGTCAGCGCTACGATGCCCAGTGTGGCGACAGAGCTCAGTGGCATCAAGACAGCGGCTGCCAGCGGGCTGAGGTGGCCCATCAGGCCTGCTACGGCGGTGATGAGATTGTAGCTCAGTGAAAAGGTGAACACACGCCGCGTCGCACTCCGGTGTACCCTAGCGATGCGCAGCAGACCGCTCACAAAAGTCAGGCTACTGCCGATGAAGAAGAAGTCCGCTTTTTGCTCCAAGAAGCTGCGCCCCGTCACCGGACTGCCTGCGGCGAGTGCTGCGTCAAAAGCGAGGCTGTCATTCGCCCCATCGCCGATGAAGAGCGCATCATGGCGTGTGTGCTCGCTGATCCAGGTGGCTTTTTGCTCCGGGGTGAGTGCGCAGGCCCAGTGCTCTCGGCCCAGACCTAGCTGGGCAGCGATTGCGGCCACCTTCGCCTCGCGATCACCACTCAGGATGGCGACACCGAGGCCGCGCTGCTGGAGGTGCCGCACCTCGTCGATCGACTCGGCCCGCAAGGCATCACGGAAGCGGAAGGCGGCCAATTCTTTGCCATCACAAGTCAGCACGGCATCTGCTGCGCCATCCTGGCTGCGTTTCAGTGCCCAGACATGGCCGCTGGTGGTATCGGTGAACTCCAGGCCCTGCCCCACGACCTCCTGGACATCCTGGCCCGCGATTTCGAGCCCTGGGCCGATGGCATCAAACAAGCTGCGACTGACGGGATGCAGATTCCCACGCACGAGAGTGCGCAGGGCGGTTTTTTCATCCGCGCTCATCTTTTGGAGTGCGGCAGGATTCTCCAAAGCTGGGTTCTCCAGTGTGAGCGTGCCCGTTTTATCGAAAATGACGTGCTTGGTCCGCATCAGCCGCTTCCACAGCGCTAGGGAGCGCACAAAGACGCCCAACCGCTCCGCCCGCGATGAGGCCAGCTCCTCTGCCAGCGGCACCGCCACACCCAGGGCGCATGGGCAGCTCACGACAAAGATGGAAATCATCACACTGAGTGACTGCGTCACACCAGCACCACTCAGAGCCCACCAGATGGCACCACAGATGCCCACCACCACCACAGCGGCCAGATACCAGCGCAGCAGACGCTCCAGGCCCGTATCACGCTGATCCACACCACGCCGGGCATGCAGGAGGCGCTTCAGCGTTGAGGACTCCCAGGTCTCCAGCGCCTCCAGATCGAGCATGTCGGCACCGATATTCAGTGCGCCAGAGGGCAGTAGCTGCCCCTCATCACGCTGGAGGGAGTCGCTCTCACCATTCATCCACTCCATGCTCACGCTGGCACGGTCACTGAGCAGCTTCGCCGCGACGGGCACGGTCTGCATGCTTTTCACGCGGAAGTGCATGCCGGGTTGCAGCGCAGAGAGCGGCAGGTTTTCCTCACCATCGATCAAGCGGACAGTTTCTGGGATGGAAGTGTCACGCATGAGCTTGCGGCGATTTCTCTCCACCGCCGCGTGCTGCGCCCAGCGCCCCACCAGCATCAAAAAGATGAACATGGCCACAAAGTCGAAGTACTTCAGTCCCCGCACGCCAGCCACCCAGCCGCCCATGGACCCGATCCATGCTGCGATGATCCCCAGCGCGATCGGCGTGTCGATATGCAGCACGCCCATGCGCAGGCTACTCCACGCCCGCTCGATGAAGTACGAGCCACCCACTAGCAGCGCCAGCGTGGCGGAAACAGCCGCGATCATGTCAAACCAGCCCGCAAAGGCAAAATCCTCGGGCATGCCAAAATAAGCCGGGACGCTAAAAGCCATCGCATTCATCGCAAAGGCACCACACACGCCCATTCGCCGCTCCAGGCCACTCGCGGCTGGTTTTTCGCCCATTTGGGTCTGCGGAGGCCCGACGAGGTAACCGAAGTGCTGTAGCTGTTTGGCGAAGGCAACGGCATCGAACACCCCTGGCAGCATTTTGAGCCGGATTTCACCGCGCAGCACATCCACGTCGATCTGCGCGGCACCCTCCATGCGGGAGAAAATCTTCTCCATGAGCCACACGCAGCCCACGCAGGTCATGCCCTGCACGGCGAGCGTGAAGTCCGCCGGATTCGCCTGCACGATCTGCTCTAGCCAGGTGTAGTCTCGCTCACGCAGCGCCTGGGCGGGCACCGGAGGCAGGTTTTTATCACCCCGCAGGTCATAGAACCGGTCTAGGCCCTCATCATGCAGCATGCGGTACACGAAATCGCACCCGCCGCAGCAAAAGGCGTCGTGGCGCGATGCTGGGACCGGAGTCCCGCAGTGTAAGCAGATATCAGGCATGTGTGAAGAAGTGCTTCGAGTATCCCGATTTCACCTCCCCCATGCTCTGCGCTCCTTGGCATAGAGGAGGCGGGAATTGCCGCGTCAGCCTTCATCACGCAGGCTCAGCATGAGGAGATCAAAGGGCAAAATGCCGTCCGCAGTCTTCACAAAGTTGTCCGGCTTGGCATCCAATACGAGCAGCGCCTTCACCTCATTGAACCAGCCGAAAAACGATCCCGGAATGTGCTCAAAACCCAGTTCGTTCATGAGAGTGGCGATTTCCTGCTCGGTCGGATGTGGGCGCTCTGGATCATCAGCGATCAACCAGCGCTGGGAGATGACGATGGATGCACCACCAGGCACGATGCCGGGCAACTGACTCACTTTGTCCGAGACGATGACGCCTTCCAAGATCACATCGTCATCAAAGATGTGATTGTGCATGGCAAAGCGTCGCAGGTAGTCGAGCGGTGTGGCGGAGGCGGGCTTCCAGCAGCCGTCCTGCCAGCAGGGCACCATGCCAAAGGTTCCTGTCCAGGTGCGCTTCAACACGCGGTGGTCAGAGTCGCGAAAACGCACCTCGTGCTCGCCTGTTTCATCGCTGACCAAGGGCAAGGCTTCAAACTCAGACTCTGCGATCAGGCACTTGGCTGATTTTGCCCATTTGATGAGGCGCTGAACCTGAACTTCCGCGAGGCTTCCGCCTGTGCCAGCACCTGCTGAAGCGAGGGCTTCGGCCGCTTCGCCAAAGCCCGACGTGTCGCGACGACCTTCGGATGGGGTGTGAGGTGGGAAATGCTCATGCCACCGAGGTTCGGCTTCGGGAGCCGATTTGTCAATCTGGGAGCCTCACATCGCCGCGTGGCAGCAACTGGGGATTTCCTCACTGCCGAAGTCCAGTGTGCCGCGTAGCCGCCAGGCGAGGATGATGGCAGCAGCGAGTGCGAGGCCGCGCTGCACACGCTGCATGGTGCCGGGTGGCCATTTCGCAGTGAGCCGGTGGAGCTGCGTCTGGGCGAGAGCGAGCAGGGGCAGCGTGCCCAGGCCAAAAGCGGCGGCGAATTCTGCCCCACGTGCGGCACTGCCATTGGCCAAAGCGAGGCCGAACATCATGTAAAGTGGCCCACAGGGCAGTAGTGGTGTGGCTAGGCCGAGCAACGCAGCGCGGGACATGCCAGGGAGCTTGTAGGCGGCGAGTTGCACCTTCCGCAGTGGTTTGGCCAGCAGCGCGGGCTTTGGCATCCAGCGATCCACGCCGATACCGATGGCGATAAAGACCAGCACGATCATCCACGGCAGCACCAGGCCAGCGCCGCGATGAAAAAAGCCCAGTGGCATGGCCCCCAGGCTGCCTGCTAGGGCACCGATGAGTGCATACGAGGTGAGCCGCGCTGCGTGATACGCCGCCGTGCTGCGCATGAAGCTGCCACCGCTACCAGACAGTGCCCAGGAGCAGGAAAGCGGCCCACACATGCCGACGCAGTGCAGGCTGGTGACGAGTCCGGCCATGAAGGCCGCTGCGCTGGTATCAATGACTTGCATGGGCAGGTGGCACCGCCAGCGGCACTCGCTGCGGCGCATTTTGGAAAGCGATGATGAAGAAAAAAGTCCAGCCCGTCAGAAACAGGCCGAAGAGCAGCGCCACGAGCAGCCAGGGCTTATTGGAGATAATCTTTGGGATTGAGGGGAGCATTGTTTTGGAGGCGTGGATCGGGTCCGAGCAGCTCGATCCCGCGTGTGAGCACGAAGTCGTTCGTTTCCGTATCAGTGATGCGGGCTTTGAAGAGGATGCCATCGCGGAAGGACTTCACCGGCACGGAGATGATGAGCGTGCGCTGGTTTTCCTGCATGGGCTGGAGTGTGATGACCTGCTCATTGCCGCTGACCTGCGTGTCTGTGGGCAACTGGCCATCCAGCGTGATGCGGAAGCTACCTTCACGGTTGCGCTTGTTGATGACGCGGATGGTGAACTGGTTCCTCACCACGCCATCCTGCACGAAGTAAGAGGCCCCCTGCATGCGCACGAGGCTGGCACCCATCGGGGAAAGTGAGCGTGAGGCCACGATGAAGGCCGCGACTCCTGCCAACAACATGAAGGTATAAAACAGCGTGCGCGGGCGGATGAGGCGTGTTTTCCCGCCATGCAGGCCGGTGTGTGAGTCGTAGCGCACCAATCCCGTGGGCCGGTGCAGCTTGGTCATGATCTCATCGCAGGCATCCACACACGCGGCACAGCCGATGCACTCGAGCTGGAGCCCATTGCGGATGTCGATGCCGGTGGGGCACACTTGCACGCAGCGGCGGCAGTCCACACAGGAGCCAGCGCTTTCCCCTTTGCCGCGTGGCTCCCCACGCTGCTTATCGTAGCCGATGACCACGCTGTGATCGTCCGTGAGCGCGGACTGGAGCCTGCCATAAGGGCATAAAATCACGCAGAACTGCTCCCGGAACCAACTGAAGCTAAAATACAGCGCACCTGTCAGGAACAGCACCACTCCAAAGGCCACTAGATGCTCCTGCGGTGGCCCACTCATCATTTCATACAGCCCATGCAGAGAGACGAAGTAGCTCAGTGCCACATGCGCGATGAGTGCAGAGACGGCGAGGTAGATGCCGTGCTTGAGCACACGTTTGGTGATTTTTGCGCGGGTCCACGGTGCTGCATCCAGCGCACGCCGTGCAGTCGCATCTCCGTCGATCAGCCGCTCGATGCGGCGGTACACGTTTTCCAAGAACACCGTGTAAGGGCAGGTCCATCCGCACCAGAGCCGCCCAAAGAGCGCCGTGAGGTAAAAAAGCGAGAAAGCCAGCCCCGTGACGACAAAGAAGCCGATCCACAGATCCTGCGTAGCAAAGGTGATGCCGAAAAAGTGAAACCGCCGCTCCATCACATCGAGAAACACGGCCGGGTAGCCATTGATGGGAATCCACGGCAGCGCGACGTAAACCAAGAGCATCACCAGCGCGGCCAGCCTACGCCAGCGTGTGAAAGGGCCGCGAACATCCGCTGGATGCAGGGACTTCTTTGATCCGTCTGCGTGGATGCTGGAGAGAGACTCGAGCGTGGGTGTGTTGGGCTTCATTGAGCAGTGCTAACATGGCGCAGAATGCCCCTAGAGCTTTCCCCTCTTTGCGGATGGGTGAGTGATTTTTGCGGCGGAGCTTACTTTTTCTGCGATTCCAGCACAAAGATGAGCTGCCCATCACGCCATTTCGGGCCACCGATGAAGAGGGGGCTCTGTGGGTGCAGGACGGCATCCGTTTTGACCAGCACTTGCTGCTCGCGCCAGACTTGGAGGTGCAGATTCATGCCGCCATCAGCCGCTGGGCCTTTGGAGTCGATTTTGAGGAACAAATCACGCGTGGGCACCACCCAGGATTCATATTCGCGGAGCACATCCTGCAGGTGCTGCCCCAGGATCTCGTAGTGCTGGTAGGGGAAGACTTTGGCGAGGCGCTTGGTGAGGTCTTTTTGGCCTTCGGGGGCTTTTTCGGCGCTGCCGGTGAGCTTGGAGGCATCATTCACAGCGAAAATGAGCGCTCCCCAGACTTTGCCGTCGGTGGCCGGTTTTTTGGCCGGGAGCGGTGCTGGCTGCTGCGCGGCTCCGAAGGATGAAAACAGCATCAAACCTGCCGAAAGCAGCACGCGGCACGCCGAGCGCCGCTGGGGGCGGCGACAGTTTTTTGCGGCATTGAGTGCGGTGGCTTCGTTCGGCATGCGGAATCGTGTTTTCGTTATTTGAGCACCTGGGGTTGGCCTTTGGCATCGGTGGCCATGACGAGCAGTACGCTGCCTTTTTCGTCAAAAAACGTGGTGGTGGCCACTTCGGCGTCGGATTCCGCGTGGTGGACTTTGAAGCCAGTGATCTTGTGGTCGGCGGGCATGGGCTCTAGGCCTCCGAGCATGATGACGGTGGCGCGGGCTTCTTCGGAGTGGAAGACCTCGGCGCTGATGGTCGGATTCGGCGTGTAGGAGCTCAGAATGGCTGTGGTGCCGCCTCGGGAGCCCATTTGCATCCAGGCAAAGCCGGCCACGACTAGCGCCGCTGCCGCTGCGGTGGCGAACCAGGGCATGCGTAGCCAGCTAAGCCAGCCGCCGGCAGCGCTACGGCTCTCTGCGCGGCGGTTTTGCTCCCGCTGCTCGTCGATTTCCATTTGGGCGATGCGGACTTGGATCTGGGAATTGAAAAAGTCCGCATGAGGCATGGGCAGCTCGGCGGGCAGATGCGCCTTCAGCGTGGCGCTGAGGCGGCGCATGGATTCTGCCTCCGCAGCGAGCTGCGGATCGTTTTGGAGCGCGGCTTCGAAAGCGGCGTTCTCGTTGGGACTCATTTCGCCGTCTAGCCAGCGAATGAGGTCGTGGTTTTCGTCAGACGGGGTTTTCATAAGTGTCTTTGAGCATTTCCTGGAGTTTCTTGCGTGCGTAAAAAAGGCGGGACATCACGGTGCCCAGTGAGCAGGGCACCATCTGCGCGATCTCTTCGTAGGAGAGCCCCTCCACCTCACGCAGGACGACGACTTGGCGGTGATCTGGGGAGAGGCGGCTGATGGCATCCTGGATGCGGCGGCCTAGCTCCTCACGCTTCATGGCGCGGTCGGGTGCATCGAATCCCTGCGGTGCAGTGCGTGCGCCGGGCATGGCGCGGTGCTCGGTGTGCTCGTCATCGAATTCGCCTGCGCTTTCGATCTTCTTTTTGCGCAGCCAGTCGTAGGTGACGTTGTGGGCGATGCGGTAGATCCAGGTGTAGAAGGCCGCGTCCAGCTTGAAGTTCGGCAAGGCACGCCATGCCTTGATGAAGGCCTCTTGGGAGAGGTCCCATGCTTCAGTTTCATTCTGTACGAGGTGGTAGGTCATGGCGTAGATGCGCCCGCGGTAGCGTGTGACCAGCAGGTCAAACGCGCGTGTGTCGCCCGCTTGGCTACGTTTGACCAGATCCACGTCGGTGGGTTCGACGGGCTCGGTCGCGGCAGCGGCTGCGGACATGTTTCAGTGGTATTGGCGGGTTTCTGACGCGGGGGCCGGGCTCTTTATTCGAGTGAAAAATCAGGGAATTTTCAGAGTCTGTCCGGGGCGGATGAGATCGCTCGTGAGGCCGTTGGCGGCCTTGATCTTGGCCACGCTGGTCTTTTTCTTCAAAGCGATGCCGTAGAGGGTGTCTCCCTTGCCCACAGTGACTTTGGAGCCGCTGCTGGATTTGGGTTTGGCCTTGGACTTCGATTTGGAGGCGGTGGTTTTCGGTTTGGACTTGGGTTTTGAGCTGCTGCTGCTCGTGGTGCTGCGCTTGGGCGTGCTGTAGGAGGTGGAGGCGACGGTTTTCTTCGGCGCATCAAAGGAATACGGATTCGCGGGTGGCTCTGGTGCGGAGGCGGGTGGTGGCGGTGTCTCGTAATTCGGCATGGTCACATCCGCCGGGCCGCTGGAGCCAGGGTAGGGGTTGTAATGGCCGTCGTTGAAGTTCGAGGCGTAGGGGTCGCTCACATTCGCTGCGGGATCGTTGGTCGATTTGCAGGCGGCTAGGCAGAGGGATGCGGCGAGGGCGAAAAGAAAGGGCGTTTTCGTCATACAGAGGTCGCCATGATGCGGTCAGCGGTGGGGATGGTCAAGGCTAGGGAATGTTTTAAAACGGAGAGAAATTAGCCCGCATTTTTCGCGCAATGACTCGGAAAGTGCCCAGTCCTCAGTGCTCAGTGGGGAGTTTTATGAGGCAAAAATGCAACTGAGCACTGAAAACTGAGCACTTGGCTCAGAGGGTCACAAAATCAGAAGGATGCGCTTCCATCCCGGAGTGTGAAAATGCGGGATTAGGCGGCTTACCGCCGCCGCTCTGCCACCACGGCCAGCAGGATCACAGCTCCGAGCACGATGTTTTGCGTATTGCTCTCTACATTGGTCAGATTCATGCCGTTCTGGATCACGGCGATGACGAAGGCACCCAGCAGCGTGCCCAGCATGGTGCCACGCCCACCACTGAGACTCGTCCCGCCGACGACGGCGGCGGCGATGGCGTAGAGCTCATACTTCGTGCCAAAGGTGCCGCTGCCGCTCTTGAGCTGCGAGGCCATGACCACGCCGCCCAGACCTGCGAGCAGGCCACAAAGCGTGTACGCCAGCACCGTCACTCGCTGCACCGGCACGCCGGAGATCATGGCCGCCTCCGCATTGCCGCCCACGGCATAAAGATGCCGCCCCAGGGCTGTCTGCGTCATCAGCACATGCGCTACCGCGTAGAGCAGCAGCATCAGTAGCACTGCATTCGGCACACCAGCCAGATCCGCGCCGCGTCCCAGCCAGATGAAGCTCTCTGGCACCTGATACACGCTCTGATTCTCCGCCAGGCGGAACGACAGGCCACTGCACACCAGCATCAGCGCCAGCGTGACGATGAAGGCTGGTAGCCGTAGCCGCGTGATGAGCACTCCATTCAACCAACCGCATGCGCCGCATACCGCCACCCCGCATGCGCCTGCCGCCAGCATGCCCACGGTGCCCGCGCTGGTGCCGCCGTAGGCATCACGGATCACCAGTGTCGTCACCACCGCGCTCAGGGCGATGAGACTGCCCACGCTCAGGTCGATCCCGCCTGCCACGATCACCATCGTCATGCCGATGGCCAAAATGGCGATCACCGCGATCTGGCTGGCGACATTGAGCAAATTCTCCGCAGTCAAAAACACCGGCCAGCGTGTGCTGCGTGGCTGGAGCACGCGTGCGTCCTTCATCGACGGGAAATCCGCGCCCAGATCGCTAAAGACCAGCCACCCCGCAGTCACATCCGTGCCGGCGATGTAGTCCAGCCCGCCGCCAGCCTCGGCGATGCGCCGCAGCGCGGCACGGGCATCACGCGGCTCGCCCTGCACGACGGCGAGCACGCTCGCGCCGCGATTTCTCAGCTCCGCCTCCGCTGCACTGGCAAAGGCGCTGTCCTCCGCCTGACCACCGCGCACAGCCACCAGCACGCGGGCACCTTTTTCCACCTGCGCAGCCACTTCACGACCGGCGGCCGCGCCACGCGGCATCACCTCCGTCAGTTCTCGGGCTCGATCAGGTAGTGCCAGATCCAGTTTCGGAAGTCCCAAGAGGCACGCACATAGCGCTTGCCTCCTTCGGGGATGGATTCGTGCCATTCGTGCGCTTGGTTTTTTTTCATAGATTGATGCGAGGCTAGCATGCGATAGTCACCCCGCGCATGCAACCTCCCGGTCCATCTCGTTCTGCCCTGCCGCCCCTGCTCGGCTACCTCGCCGCCGTACTTATCGGCGGGGCACTCCTCGCGCCGCTGCTCTTTGATTTGGGGAAATGGGCTCAGGCATGGCTCAGCGGCTCCTCGCTGCGTGATCTAGGCATCACGCAGTGGCTGCTGGATGAGATCCGCCGCGCTAGCTTCACTCGCTACTTCAACCGGGCCGTGCTGGTGCTCGCGCTGGGGCTACTGTGGCCGCTCATGCGGCTCATCCGGCTGGATCGGCGTGTGTGGCCTCCGGTGGTGCCTGTGGGCACTGGGATCAAAGAAGCGCTCACCGGCTTCGCACTAGCGGCGGGGCTACTTTTTGGCCTGGGGCTGCTTTTTATCCAAAGTGGCGTGTATCAGCTCAAAGCGGACGCGGCTTGGCTACGGCTCGCGCCGCATCTCACGGCCGCATTGGGCGCAGGAATCATCGAAGAGCTGTTTTTTTCGCGGCGCACTGCTCGGCATCCTGCTTCGCAGCATGAGCACGCGGCAGGCTTTTTGCTGGTGTATCCTTCATTTTCGCCATTGTGCACTTTTTGCGCCCACCAGAGAGCTGGCAGCTCGCGGATGAGGCTGTGCGCTGGCATAGCGGATTCGCCGTGCTAAGTCAGCTCTTCAGCGGCTTTGGCGACTGGCGCTTTTTCGTGGCAGAATTCCTCACGCTGACCGCTGTGGGGGCTGTTTTGGCCTTTGCTCGGCTGCGCAGTGGCCGTCTGTGGCTGCCCATCGGCCTGCATGCGGGTTGGGTCTTTGGTTTGAAGTATTGCATGGCCCTCACCCTGCCCACTGCGCTCATCACCAGCGGCCAGAGCCTGCCCCGGATCGGCGCGAACCTCAAAATCGGCCTCGCACCATTCGCGACGGTACTTTTCACTGGCTTCATCGTGTCGCGGCTCCAAAAGAAGCCGCCTCACTCGATCACTCTCACATGAATCCCCGCACCATCCGCAAGCTCCACCGCTGGCTCGGCCTCTTCTTCAGTATCTCCGTCCTCATGGCCGCTGGCAGTGGGGTGATTCATAACGTCATGACACGCACGCAGGCCCCGCCACCGCAGGCGAAGCCCTCCGGCGGTGGCATGGACGTGAACGCCATCCGCATCAGCGTCGCAGAAGCCACTGCCAAGCTCAGCAACCCCGCGCCCACCGTGCAAGCCGTGAATCTGCGCGGCATCGGTGGCCAGCCCTGGTATCAAATCTACACCCCAGAGTCGAAGACACCGCACTACGTCAGCGCCGTAGATGGCCGTGTCGATGCCGCCCAAGATGAAGCCTACGCGGCGGAGATCGCACGCGGCTTCCTCGCAGGCTCCGAGGTGAAAAAACCGACTACCTCACCGCCTTCAACACCGAGTACCTCAACATCTTCCGCATCCTGCCCGTGTATCGCTTTGATACCGGCGACGCTCTCGACACCCGCGTCTATGTCAGCACCACCACCGGCAGCGTCACACGCCACACCGATCGCCAGCGCCAGCTCGAAGCCACCATCTTCACGAACTTCCACAAGCTCGGCTTCATCCGTGACAAAGACACCCGTGACTTCGTCCTCACCGTGCTCACCGCAGGCACCGCAGTCGTCGCGCTGCTTGGCATCGCGCTCTTTTTCGTCACGCGTCCGCGCTCACGCGGATGAATCAGGGGCAAAATGCCGCCCTCCGCTCTCATGGACATGCCGCACGTTCTTTGAGCGTGGAATTTGGCCAGCCAAAGCCGTTATGATCGCGCCATGAAGCTCTTTTTGTGCCTCGCTCTCCTCACCACCCTCGCACTCGCCGATGACTCGGCAAAACTCGCCGCGCTACTCGAAAAAAGTGGCGTCGTGACCATCCCTGCGGGCGATTACCATCTCGATGGCACGCAGCCGATCCCCCCTGCGATCAAACACCACCATCATGGCCCACGGCGCACGCTTCCTCCCTGCCGGAGTCGCTGCCGGACAAAGCTCGCGTAGTGCTCTTTGCTGGTGAAAACATCGCGCACTTCGCATGGCATGGCGGCGAGTTCATCGGGCATGTCTTTGACCCCGCGAAGAAGGACAACACCTGGGAACCGAACGCCAACACGAAAGGCATCGAGATCACCACCACCGTCGAAGGCGGCACGCACGACATTTTGTTTCGCGATGTGAAGGCCGACGGCATGGCCGCCGCCGTCATCGGCGTGCATGGCAAATACGGCACGAAAAGCGAGAGCGAAGTCGAGCACTACGCCGAGCGTGTCACTCTCGATAGCTGCACCCTGCTGCGCAGCGGCAAGTTCATGTGGGACTACGGCTACCTCTGGCAGATCATCACGTTTCCCGAGTCCTACCAGCCCTGGGAAGTCGAGCGGGCCAAAAAATACTTCCGCACCGATCTCATGCGCGAAGTAGCCTTCAGCGGCGACCTCGTGAAGTTCGACAACACCACTCGCCCGCTCGCCATCAGCGCCACCGATGAGCCGAAAGAGGCGCTAACCTTCATGGGCAATGATTTGCCGAAAAACATCCTTCGCGGCCTCCAATACTTCGTCGTCGAGTCCACACCCACCCACATCAAAATCGCCGAAAAACCCGGCGGAGCACCGATTCGCTTCACAAGCGACGGTAGCGGCACTTTGGCCTTTAACCTCCAGGCCACCTACCTCGCCGCTTATGCCCCCACTGGCAGCGGACCCGGCAAAGGCGCCTTCGACATCGTCGGCGCACGCGATGTGCGTGTCACGGGCTGCCAGCTCAGCGCCATCGGCGACACCATGCACATCCAGCGCTGCAAAAACATCGTTTTCGCCAGCAACCACATCCTCGGCAGCCGCATGGGAGCGTTCTTTTTGGCCGAGTATTGCCAAAACGCCTCCATCACCGGCAATCTCGTGGATGGCACCAATGGCAGCCGCGTCATCAGCGTCGAGAAAAGCTGCACCGATGTCACCATGACCGGAAACACCTTCCGTGGCGGCGGTCGCGGTGCCTGGATCAACCAGCCCGTGAACTTCATCATGACCGGCAACATCTTCGTCAACAACACCACCAAAAACGACCCCGACCCACGCCTCGGTCGCATCGCCTTCCAGACCGCGCAGCCAGGCCACTTCCCCGAGCTCTACTTCACCCTCTACGAGCCCGGAGCCACCTACGGCCCCATCATCGTCAAAGATAACATTTTCCACCTCGGCCCCCATTGCCCCGAAGAAGCCGTCACCTTCGCCCCCCAACGGCCACGACCTCGTCTTCACCGGCAACACCTTCCAAAACAAGCCCGCCACCATCGTCGTCGATCCCACCTGCACGCGTGGAACCATCGAGGGCAATCTCGGCGCAAAAACCGTGAAGAAGCCCGTCGATTTCAATCACGGGCGGCGGTGAAAAGAACCCGGTTGTTCCGCATTCCTAGCCGGATAGACCTGCCTTATGCTCGTCAAAGCCTTTCTCGATTTCGTCGCCACTGTGGATCGTGCCACGATTCTGCCCACACTTGCGGCGGCGGATCAAACCCGTGCAGAAATCATTGAGCGCTTCCCGCTCGACGAGTTTGCCACACTGCCGCTGGAGCGCTTCGCCGTCGGCAAAAATGACAAATCCACGCTCTGCTATCTGCTTGAGTTTGGTTCAGATGGTCTCGGCAGCATGAGTGGTGGCAGCGCGGGCAAGCTCGGCGTGTATTATAATCGCAAAAGCCAGATGTGGCGCAGCGCAATACCGGACATGCCTGACCCGCAAGCAGCTTGGCAGGCACTACGGGCGGACTTTCTCAGCTGCATCGAACTCGGCAAAACTGGACGTTGGGATGAGATCGACGCACTCCCGGTTGCTCGCTATACCTCAGCTCTGCGCACGAAATGGCTGCACTATATTTCCCGGATGAAGTCATCAATATTTACTCCTTCTACCACCTCAAGCAGTGGATCAGAATGTTCGGCGGAGTGAGCAAACGCATTCATGGCAAAAGATTCACCGCCTTTGCCAACCGCCAGCTTGTTGAAATCCTCCGTGCTATTCCAGAGCTCAACGGGCGCAGCCTCCGGGAGATTGGCCACCTTCTCTACAGTTGGCCGGAGAGTCCTTTGCGCAAAACGAAGCCTAGCGACGATGGAGATGACGATGATGAAACCAAAACAACGCCAGCCATGATATGGACGAAACCACCCCTGAACCAAATCCTCTACGGTCCGCCTGGCACTGGCAAAACTTATGAAGCCATTCGCCGTGCCGCTGAAATTATAGAAGGCCGAGAGATTCCAGACGATGACCATGCCAAGGCCGCCTATGACAAAGCCTGTGATTCAGGGCGCATCCGTCTGGCCACCTTTCACCAGTCATTCAGTTACGAGGACTTTATAGAGGGAATTCGTCCGGTGATGAGCGAGGACAGAGAAGCACGATTTGAGGTGAGGGATGGCGTTTTCAAAGAAATGGCGATCGAAACCCTCGCTGCATGTTTGGAGCGCCCACAAGGGTCTGCGGATGGAAGCCTCTTTGATACATGTTGGAGAATTCTCATCGAAGTTGTAAACGAGACGGATGGTCTTGAGATTGATGGTCTCAAGGGAGTGATATGGCAACTTTCCGCAACGGAGCTTGGAAACATCAAGGCTATCAACAAATCGACCCAGAAGGAACTTACCTGCGGAAGGGCAAATGCAGCCAAGATTTGGCAGGCCTATTTTCCAATGGAGCGAATTTCATCCATGGAAGTTTCTGAAGCACTCAGCAAAGGCGCTCATTTCGGAGTGGTTGCCGCGATTTACAACTACCTCGCTTCTAAAATTGCTCCTCAAGCCAAGAAATCCCAGCAAGCACCTGAAGGGACTTCCACGGAAGGAATTGCAGACAAGGCATCCGTCGTGTCCTCCTATCTTGAAGAGGGTCCACGTTCCGGCTGGCAGCTTCGCGCTGACAAAAACTATCCGCCCTACGTCCTGATCATCGACGAGATCAATCGAGGGAACATCAGCCGCATCTTTGGGGAGCTGATCACGCTCATTGAGGAGGACAAGCGTGAGGGCGCGGAGAATGCGTTACGAGTGACTCTGCCTTCCTCGCGTGAGCTTTTCGCGGTGCCACCGAACCTTTACATCCTTGGCACGATGAACACGGCGGACAAATCGTTGGCCCTGCTGGATGTGGCGCTGCGGCGGCGTTTTGAGTTTGAGGAGCTGGCTCCGAACTTCAGTGTTTGCGAGGGGCTGACTGACGAGATGAAAAGCGTGCTGAACCGGCTCAATGAGCGGATCGAACTGCGGAAGGATCGCGATCACCGCATCGGTCATGCGTTCTTCATGGGTGTGAAGGATGCAGAAGGCTTCAACCGTGTGTTTCGACGGAAAGTGGTGCCGCTGCTACAGGAGTATTTCTTCAATGACATCGACGGTGCACGCTTCGTGCTCGGAGAAGAGGCCCCAAACAGTGAAAAAGGCTTCCTACGGCCCCTGAAGGCCAAAGTGGAGTCTAAATACCAGCGGAACCGCTGGCGCTGGTTCACCGATGAGGAGCCGGGTATGGACTGCTGGGCCGTTTTGAACGCCAACCTCGCTGAAACGTGATTTCTGAACCTTTCCGCCTCTGCGAGCATCAACGTGTGAATGTGAGCTGGAGCCACGACACACGCCAAGCGGTGCTGGCTTCGGCTACGGCCTGGCAGGAGGCGCATGGTTTGAAGCAGCCGCCATTGAGTTTTGAAGGGCTGGACGGGAACATTTTGAGAGCGCAGCAGCATGTGGGCGTGATCGAGGCGGGCGGTGTTTGTGTGGAGATTTATCCCAAACTCGACGCCGAACTCGTGAAAGATGGGCAGGTGACGAATCAAAGCGCCGCCACAGTGATGAAAAACCTGCTCTGGCTGCTGGAGGAGTCCGGCCACGAAGGTCTCATCGACGCTGGCGAGGCCGAGGTGGAGGAGTCTCCCGATTCCATCTGCGATCTCCTGGCCTGGCTCTTTGCGCGGCGACTGCGTCACCAGCTCGGTATGGGGCTGGCACAGGAATACATCAGCATGCGAGATGATCTGCCGCTGGTGCGGGGCCGGATTGACTTTGCAAGGCAGTCCACGGTTCATTTTGGCCGCCCGGATGTGATCGCATGCGCATGGGATGAGTTCACGCCGGACACGCCGCTCGCCCACCTGCTGCGCTGCGCTGCTGAGGTGCTCTTGGAGCGTGTGCGCCTGCCCGGTGCCGCCGCGGACTTGCGTGATGCACTCGCCATGTTTGATGAAGTCGAATCCGTGCAGCCCGTTCAGGCAGTCGCATCAGCCACAGGCATCCGTTGGTCACGGCTGAATGTCCGCTGGAGGCCGTGCCATGATCTAGCGCTCGCTGTTTTGACCGGTCAGGGCCGTGAAATGCACGCTGGGAGCAGCGGCAGTTTCGTTTTCCTCATCGACATGAATCGCCTCTTTGAGGACTACTGCCTGTGTTGGCTCGAAAAGACCTACAAGCAGCGCATCGAGCCGCAAAAACGTCTTGGCACGCTGCTTGTGGCCCCGGACAAACGTATCGCGCAGGACGCGGACTTCTTCTGGCTGGATGAAAACGAGATCTGGGTCGGCGATGCAAAGTACAAGCTCCCCGATGTCCAAAACTGGCCGCGCATCGAAGATCTGCGCCAGCTCATCTGCTACGGCCAACTCGCACAACGAATCCACACGGGCAAACCCAGTAGGCTCATGATCCTGCACCCTACGACGGGTGAGGAGAACTGTGAGACGCTGCAAACCTTCGATGCACAGGAATTGCGTCTTCAAAGCATTCGAGTCACTCGCAGCGATCTAGCCTGAGATTCATCTCCAACACAACCCACCACCATGATCCTCCGCCTCATCTCCCTCCTCACGCTCGCGTTTCTCACCACGGCTCGTGCAGAGCAGTTTGTGCTTTTTGATGTGACGTTCACCTTCACGCAGGAAGATGCGCTTAATTCGAAGCCCAGTCAGTCGCACTACTACCTCAAAGACGACCGACTCAATCCGCAGCGTCCGAAGGACTGGACGACACCGGTGGATTACCGCAACGGCACGGCGCATCTGCGGCTGGAGGTGCTCGAAAAACCGGCGGGGGATCAGCCCACGTCGTGGAGCGTGTGCTACATCCCTTACAAAGGCCAAAACCACGGCTACGGCTGCATCGGCACGGGGGCGTATTCCAAGACGGGCGTGATCGAAAAGGATCTCGATATGACGAAGTTCTGGCAGAACAACGACATCATCTGGAGCCAGGGCATCAAGGAGATGCATCTCGTCCTCAAAGACGACAAAAATCTCCACGTCCACAAGCGCCCTGATCCCGAGAAGTTCTTTCCCACGAAGGTGCGCATGACGCTGATCCAGGTGTCCAAGGGGGGCGAAGTATGATCCCTCACAAGTTCCAGCCGCGAAGTAACGGATCGACGGCTTTTTTGCCAGCCGCTCATCTCATGGCAGAGTGATGTCCACCACCAGCCCGCCGCCCTCGCGATTCCGTGCCGTCACGGTGCCACCGCAGGCTTCGATGCAGCGCTTCGTGATCGCGAGGCCGAGGCCGCTGCCACCTGTGTTGCGGCCACGGGCCGCCTCAGGGCGGAAAAAGGGCTCAAAGAGGCGTGCAATGGCCTCTTCGGGCACTCCGGGGCCACGATCTGCGATTTGGAGTGTCACGTGGCCGTTTTCAGCATTGGCGGTGATTTCGATGTTTTTGGCGTAGCGGATGGCGTTGCGCACGACGTTGCCGATGCCGCGATCCAGGGCGTTTCGGAGGCTGTGGAGCTTGAAGTCGCCGATCTCGAGTTTGATGCCGTTTTCGGGCGCTTCGCGGGCGAGGATGTTTTGGAGCAATTCGCGCAAATCGAGGTCTTCGGGCGTTCCGCGGCCGGGGATGGTTTCCGCTTTGGAGAAGGCGAGGACCTCTTCGACGAGTTTGGCCATGTGCTGGAGTTCGCGGTCGAGTTTTGCAGGTAGGTGGATTGATCGGGCGTGCTGCGCTGCTCCACCACGCCGAGCGCCATCTGCATGCGGGCGATGGGGCTGCATAGCTCGTGTGCGACATCGGCGGTGATGCGTTTTTGCTCGCGCATGTAGTCGCCGAGCTGCGCGGCCATGGTGTTCACGGAGGTGGAGAGCTCGCCGAGTTCATCGCTGCGTTGTTTTTCGATGCGCTCGTCGAATTTGCCATGCGCGATGCGGCCTGCGGCGTGGTTGAGCGTGCCGATGAAGCCGGTGATGCCGCGCACGAAGGGCATCCACATGGAGTGCGGAGATGAGGAGTGCGGCAGCAGCGAGCCAGAGCCACGGGCGCAGATCGAAAAAGAGGCCGCCGCCGCTGATGCTGTCAGAGACCATGACGAGCGTGAGTGAGCGACCATCCTGCGCGACGAGGTCGAGATGCACACCAGCCCAGTAGCGAGCGGGATCGCCAGCACGCATCATGAAGCGCGGCTTCGGCGGTGCATCGGCAGGACGTTTCGAGACAGGGCCGGGTGCGCGGCGGGCGAGTTTTTCTCCGAGTGGACGGCGGTCGATGAGTCGCGGCATGACCTCGGGCGGTGGCGTGAGCGGTTTGCCATGGAGCTGCTCGCCGCGTCCGTCAAAAGGCCGAAGGTGACGCCGTGTTTTTGATCGTAGTCGCTCAAATGAGCGGGCCATTCGCTCTCGGCGAGGCGGGAGAACTCAAAGGTGATGGTCTCGCCGATGGCGGCGATGCGATCACCGGGCTCGCCGGAGAGCATCCAGTCGAGACCGAGGCGAAACTGCGCCTTGAGGAAGAAAAAGAAGAGCAGCGCCAGCACCGCGAGGTTCAGGGCGAACCACGAGAGGATCTTGCCGTAAAGCGGTAGGCGCACGCGGCTCATCGGGCGGGAGTGACGAGTTGATAGCCGTAGCCGCGCACGGTTTTGATGTAGCGCGGCTCCTTGGGGTCATCGCCGAGTTTTTGCGTAGCGTGGAGATGTGCATGTCGATGGCGCGGTCAAAGACATCCCACTCGCGGTCGGCGACCTCTTCGATGAGCTGCTCGCGTGTTTTGACACGACCGTGGGCCTTCGCGAGTGACAAAAGAAGGCCGAACTCAGCCGGCGTGAGCTGCACGGGCTGGTCGCCGAGGACGACATCATGCGTTTCGGGATTGATGCGCAGTTCGCCGATGACGATTTCTTTGATAGGAGCCTGAGGAGCAGTCTCCGCGATCCAGCCGGTGCGGCGCAGCAGGGCGCGGAGGCGGGCGAGGAGCTCGCGGGAGGAAAAAGTCTTCGGCAGGTAGTCGTCTGCACCGAGTTCGAGGCCGACGATGCGGTCCACCTCCTCGCCGCGGCCGGTGAGCATCATGACGGGCACTTTGGACTTCGCACGGATGCGGCGGAGGACTTCAAAGCCATCGCAGCCGGGCATCATGACATCGAGGATGATGGCCGCCCAGCCCTCGGAGGTGGCGCGGTCAGCTCCACGCTCGCCATCGTGCTCCATTTCGACCTGGAAGCCCATCGGCGTTAGGTAATCGGCCACGAGCTGGCAGAGCTCGGTGTCGTCGTCGATGATGAGGAGGCGCATGGCGGAGTGTGATGCAGACCTTCCTGTCTGCACGGCTCTTTACACAATCCCGACAAATTTATGCACAGCTTGAGAAGCACGAATCTGAACGGCGTTGTGCTGCCTTGGCTATGCCACCAACGCATTCGCCTTCCGCCACTTCACGCGGGCGAGGTTGAGTTCGCCGGTGTTGGTTTTGGGGCACCAGGAGCCGTCGGTGATCCAGGATTCGGCGGGGCTGGCATTGCAGACGCCGAAGTTGCCGTTGAAGGCGACGAGGTCGGCGGCGTTCACGCCATCGCCGATGAGCGGGAGCACGACGCGCTCGGTGGCGCGGATGAGGCGGAGCGTTTTCCGGGTCCACCTGCGCCACCCAGAGCGGGGCACGCCAGCGGATGACCTTTTCGTTGGTGGGATCGCGTCGCGTATAGACGAGGAAGAGGCCGTCGGAATGCGTGAGCCAGTGCTGCTGCGTGCTGTTCGTCATGAGCGGCGTGCCGTCGTCCCAGCTCCATGGCTGCTGCGGCTCGTAGTGCAGGCCGTCATCGCTCACGGCGACGTAGCCTTTGCGATCCTCGGCGCGGATGGTGAGGTAAAAACGGCCTCCGAACCGCGTGAGCGAAGGCTCGAGCAGTCCGCGGCCGACGCTGTTCGTAAGCGCGTTGCCGGTTTGTTTGATGAGGAGCTGGTCGCCATCAAAGGAGCAGCGCACGCCGCACACGGAGCGCGTCTGGCCTTTGACGCCGAAGGTGAAGCTCATGAGCACATCGCCATCCGGCAGCATGTGGCGCTGGCCGCAGTTGTTTGAGTAGATCTCGGTGGCACGCGGGTCGTCCCACACGAGCTTGCGACGCGGCCCCCACGTGCCGTCTTTCCACACGGCGTAGATCGGCCAGCGCGGCGGCTGGTTGCGATCAAAGCCTTTGTCCTTGTAGAAGACATTGTGACCGAGCGCGAGCACGCTGCCGGTCTGCGGATGAAACTCGGGCGTGATGTCGCAAACGGCCTCATTCAAGCCATCGGGCAGCTTTTCCCAACCCAGCGGCGGCGCGGGCATGAACTCGCTCCAGGTTTGGCCGAGGTCATCGGAGGTGGTCCAGTGCACATGCCCGAAGTGATCGGAGCCCACGATGGGCTGCGTGGTCATGAAGGCCTTCTTGCCGACCATGCAGGCTCGCGGATGGAACCAGGTGCCTTTGGGCAGCGCGGGGGTCTTCAGCACGACTTTCTCGATGGACTCGATGAGCGGGTCCTCCGCGGCCAAAACGTGCGTGTGAGCCGAGGCGAGCGCGAGGCTGGTCGTTTGGAGAAAATGGCGGCGGGTGAGGTGCATGCGTTTGATTAAGACGCGTCGCACGGGCAGCGCTTTGCAGAAGTGGGCGCGAATGCCTGCCTGCGGCTGCCTTGACGCAATCCTGACAAATCTCCCGAGAATCGCTGAAGCCGTTTTGACGCGTCGAGAGTTAGTAGGCGGTGCTATGAAAACGCTCTCTGCCCTTCTTCTATTCGCGACAAGCCTCGCCGCGCATGATCTGGCCACCACCGACCGCGAGGCGCTGCGGGCGCATATTCTCGAGGAGTGGATGCAGAAGGGAGCGCGGGCACTCCTGCCCGCATCTTCTGAAAATGGCGGCGAAGCCGCGAAGAGGAATGAAGCGGAGAAGAGTCTCCGCGCTCCTCTTCTCGCCTCCACGGCCTCGGTCGTCCAACTCGCCGCCGCGGCAGTCGCGAACGCGGCGAATGCCCCGCAGACCGCGAAGGCCTTTCTGCCCTTCACGAAGCTCGATCTGCGTGCGGATGGTGAGTTTCTCTATGTGGGCTCGAATGGCATGCCGGATCACAACATGATGGTCGGCATCACCGCGTGGCAGCAGCAGGTGCCGCTGCCGCAGCCGTATTTCGATGACAATGCCTGGCGCATTCCGCTGAAGCCGGTGCCAGCCAAGGAACCCGCCATGATCAAAGGTCGCTTCCTGCGCGGCGCGATCGCTTTGGCGGTGAATGGCATCCCGATCTTCAACCCGCAGAACAATCGCGGTGAGATCAGCTATGAAATCGGCGAGCTCGACGAGTGGGGCGGTCATTGCGGACGCGCGGATGATTATCACTACCACATCGCGCCGCTGCATTTGCAGGCGCAGGTGGGCAAAGGCATGCCGGTGGCTTATGCGCTCGATGGCTATCCGATCTATGGCCTCACGGAGCCGGATGGCTCGCCCGTGGCGAACCTCGACGAGTGCCACGGCCACGAATCGCCCGGCGGCTATCATTATCATGCTTCGAACAAGTATCCGTATGTCTTCGGTGGCTTCCACGGCGAGGTCGTGGAGGCGGGCGAGCAAGTGGATCCGCAACCACGTGCGCAAGGTGTGCGTGAGGCCCTCACGGCGCTTCGCGGTGCCAAGATCACCGCCTTCGAAAGCACCGGCAAGGACAGCTACAAGCTCAGCTACGAGGTGAATGGCGACAAACGCAGCGTCAGCTACTCGATCAAGGCCGATGGCACCTATCCCTTTCACTTCGACAATGGTCGCGAAGGCACGGCGGATGAAGTTTACACCGCACGTCGCCAAGGTGGCGGTGGTGGTGATCGTCCGCCCGGCGGCGGTGCTGAAGGCATGAAGGGCAAAGGAAAAGGCAAGGGACAGGGCAAAGGTGGTCGCGAAGGCGAGATGCGTCGCGGTGATGAACCGCCGCCCCGTCCCGGTGAAGAAGGCGGTCGCCCGCCGCGTCCGCAGGCCGAGGTGGAAGGCATCCTCGATGTGAATGGCGATGGCGTCCCGATGCGATGGCGAAGGCCAAAGAGCAGTTCAACACCTTCGATCACAATCGCGATGGCAAACTCGACACCCCGGAACTCGATGAACTCGCTGGCAACGCACCTGCCGGTGACGCCCCTCGACCCCGTGACAATGAACCTCCAGCACGCGAAGAGATGAAGCGCGGTGAAGGTGGAGGTCGTGGAGGCAAGCAGGAAACGTTCGTGGCACTGCCGGATCAGCCTCGCAGCAGCGATGGCAAGTTCATGCTCAATAGCCCCGTGGTGGAAGACCTCAAAAATCTGCCCATTGAGTTCACTGGAGACGGAGTCGGCATCAGCCCACCTCTCGAGTGGATCGGGGCACCCTCTGGCACACAGAGCTTCGCCTTGATCATGGATCATGTGACGCCTGATGGAGACAAGAAGTGGTATTGGACCATCTATGACATCCCCAGCGAAGTCGCAAGCCTGCCAAAGGACTCGCAACGCATTGGCAAGCTAGGCACTGGCTTCAAAGGTGACGCGGGCTACGAACCCCCGCACTCCAAGGGGCCTGGCGCAAAGACCTACGTGATCACGATGTACGCCCTCTCTGGCCCGCTGAAGGTGAATAACACTCCCGGTCGTGAAGAGCTCATCGCCGCGATGAAGGACAAGGTGCTCGCGAGTTCATCTCTGCGTGTCGTTCACAGCAGTGGATCAGGCGCAGGGTCATTCCGTCCCCGCCGAGAGCCAATGCGGGCCAGGAACCCAAAAAGGGGGCGGCAAAGGAAAAGGCAAAGGTGGCCCTCCCGGCCTCGTGAAGCCCAGCATCGCCGACACGATCAAACTCAACGTCTATGCCGACAATTGGTTCATGCTCTACGTCAACGGCCGCCTCGTCGCCGTGGACAGCATTCAGTTCACGCCGCACAATGTCGTCAGCGTCGATTTCCTGCCCGAGTATCCCATGACCATCGCCGTGCTTGCGAAGGACAACGCCGATCCGAAGACCGGCATGGAATACGGCACCAGCATCGGCGACGCCGGCCTGTGCATCAATTCGCCGACGGCACCGTCACCAACGCCACCTGGAAGGCCAAAACTTCTTCCACGGCCCCATCAACGCCGACACCGCGAACCCAAAAGTCATCCAAGAGCCTCTTCCTGCCAATTGGTGGACCGTGGACTTCGACGACAGCACCTGGAAAAACGCCAAGGAATACACCGTCGAAGAAGTCGATCCCAAACAGCCCTACTTCGAGAACGACTTCGAAGGTGCCAAGTTCATCTGGAGCGACGACATCGCCCTCGACAACACCGTCATCTTCCGCACCAAGGTCGAAAAACCCGGCTGGACGCCAAGATGGAACACGAAGCCCGATCTCGATGTGAGCGGCGTGCCAGTGAAGTGATGGTCCTCTGATGCATTCCAGTAGTGCTGGTAGAGCCTTTCACGGGTCATTGCCCCACACTAAAGCGAGCGACAACATGGGGGCGCAGCCCCGACTCAGCTAGCCTTCCCTTCTTCATTAATGGAAGGAGGGGCGGAGAAAAAGCAGCAGCGGAGCCAGCCGACAATGCTCCACCGACGATCATCCATGTCGTGGGCCGTTCGCAGGGCCTGTATCCAGGCAGTCAGCCATGATTCCGCAAAAGTGCACCCGTGGCCATCTTGCTCATCAGCAGCGGAATGCAGGACAATGATGCGAATGAGGCCTCTTGGCCTTTGGGCGCTATGGAGGCGGCATACTCATAGACACGCGGCGAATAGAGTGCCTCCCCGATTGAGAAAACCACCTGCCAGAGAACAATCATCACGATGTAAGCGGATGAATTTGCCCCTGAAAATCCAGGTAACCATGCCCCACCGCGTCCCCAAGGCACCATCGGCTAGCCCTTGAAAAAACTGCCCGGGAGCGCCATGAATATAAATGAGACCGCCGTGACAAATCCGCCGAAAATAACCATCGAATAGGCTGAATGCTTCCGCGTGAGAATACCGATCAGAGGTGCTAGGACTAGAATGAGCACACTGTTGACCGCATTGAAGCGCCCTGCTCGATCACCGCCTTCCACTCCAGTTCGCGTTCCGGGAAAGTGGGAAGCACGCTGTCCATCGTTCCAAAAACGATCTTGAGAAGGCCGATCATGGCTAGGAAAGTCAATAGCCGCGCGAAGCCAGGGTGCCGCACCAATCCCATGAGTTGTTTACCGGTTTCACTCGCTGTGTTCGGATGGTGGTGCCAAATTTCGCCAGAACCCACCGTCTTGGCCACTGCTTTTAGTTGCAGCGGTCATATCATGGTCGGCTCGCATCAGCCACAACAGAGGCAACATGAGCAACTCCACTGCAATACTCACGAAGATGAGCACCCGTTCTTGGCTAAATGGCACTCCAGTAAAACTCACCATTCCAGCTTGATCGGGCGGCAGAGCGGAGAAGACGGAATCGCGAAAGAAATAAGCAACGAGGAAACCAGCGTTCATGATCGCGTAGAAGATCGAGAACGCCACGGAGCGCTGTTCCGGCGTGGTGAATTTACGCGTGGCCGCCACGAGCACTGGCGTGCAAAATGCCTCGCCGATGGCTGCTGGCACCATGCCAAACACAAGAGCGACCCATACGTTGGTGCTGGCAAACATCACGGTCCGGGAACACGACGGAAAGCAGCATGCCGATCATCAGAGTGCGTCGCATTCCAATCGCATCAGCAAGAGAGCCAGATAGCAACGTGGCAACCATGATGAATGTGCCCCAGGCAGCAAAGACCGCCTGCCCCTGGCATCACTCAAATGAAGGTCTTTGATTGCCCAATTTGTGATACACCACGTTGAGCAACTTGTAGGCGGTCACGATTACCATCTTCAAACCAAAGGTAATCCAAAGTTCACGCTGGGCTCCGCGAGCTTGATGAGCGCAAACATTCCGATTCCGAAAATTGCCCCTCCAACAATGCAACCTGGTACGACACCCATTTTTGCCTTCTCCGAGACAAGATAGGCAAAAGCTGCGCCGATGAGTGCCAGCACACCTCCACGGAGGAGGAGCGGTGAAAACGAGGTGGTAGCAGGAGGAGTGTCAGTCATGGGCAGAGGGGGACAGCTTATGTGCCTTTGGTCAAGCTCTGTGGCGAGGCAACGATCTTATCTTGCCCCTCCAGCGAGCGATGAGAGGCAGCATCACATGATTCACAAATGGATCGACCAGGGCTCCGACGATCACACCGAGGATGGATGCGATGCCCGCCTGCCCCAGCCACGCCAGAAAGCCGTGCAAAGCTGGCAACAATCCAGCAAAAGCCTCCGCCGAGTGATGCACCGCCTCCTCAGGCCCGTGTACACCCATCTGATGCAGACCATGGATGAGGATGCCACCACCTACCCAAAGCATAGCGATCATACCGACGAAACTCAGCACTTTGAGAAACACTGGCATACCGGCGACCATTCCGCGTCCGATGCTGCGAACGATCCCACTGCCAGAGCGTGCCAGCGCTACCCCCGCATCATCCGCTTTCACGATCAGTGCGACGACTCCATAGACCAGCAATGTCATGCCCAGACCCACCACGGCGAGAACAAACGCCTGCATCCACAATGGCGAGCTGGTGACAGATGCGAGCGTGATAGCCATGATCTCGGCAGAGAGGATGAAGTCCGTGCGGATGGCGCTGGTCACGCGTTCGTCCTCCAGCTCCTCCGCAGTGGTCGGGGCGGCTGATTCTGCTTCATCCACCTCGGTATGATGGTCTGGACGGATGATCTGGACCACCTTGTGATAGCCCTCTAGGCATAAAAACGCACCTCCAGCCATCAGCAGCGGAGTGATGATCCACGGAGCCACGAGGCTCAGGATCAGGGCTCCAGGCAGGAGGATGAGCAGCTTGTTTTTCAGAGAGCCTTTGGCGATTTTCACGATGATGGGCAATTCGCGCTCGGCACTCAGGCCCACGACGTATCGTGGTGTGACAGCGGCATCGTCGATGACGATGCCCGCAGCTTTTCCACCAGCTTTCGCGGCCATCGCGCCAGCATCATCCAGGGAAGATGCGGCCACCTTGGCCAGTGCGGTGACATCATCTAGCAGGGCAATGAGACCAGAGGTCATGGCCGACCTCCTTTCATAGGAATTTCGCAGTGAAATGAAGCGCTACGTGACTGGTGGAAAATGCGGAAGAGACGAAGGGAGATAAACATCATATGATGGGAGGACTGGGATGTGCGCATGAGCTGTGGAAGGTCAACTCGGGCCATAAACTTGTTTTTGCCGACTTAGAGACACCTTTTTGCGGCAAAACGTCGCAACTTACTCGCGGCACCTACTAGGGAGGTCGAAGGCGAAGGCGGAAACGGTCGAATCATGCCTCAGACCGTATTGACGTCGTTTCTATTGACCCAATCCTGACAAATGAACTCGAATTCCGTGATACCACCCTGACGTGGAGAGTGTTCATGGAGGATATGAAAATCCTGCTTCTCCTCCTAGTCGCGATGAGCTCATTCGCAGCAGAGTCGCCAAACTTCATCTTCATTCTCTCCGATGACCAGGACTGGACGGGGCTGTCCGTGCAGATGCATCCTGATCTGCCGAACTCGAAGAGCGATTTTTACCGCACGCCGAATCTGGAGATGCTCGCAGCACAGGGCATGAGGTTTAGCGCAGCGTATGCGCCTGCTCCCGTGTGCTCGCCTACGCGGATCAGTTTGCAGACAGGGCGGAATCCTGCGGCACTGGGCTGGACAAAGGCTGCACCCGCAGAGGAAGGGCATCGTTTGATCGAAGGAGCCTCTCGCAAGCATATTGGCAGCGAGGAAGTCACTGTGGCGGAGTTACTGCATTCGGCGGGCTATGCGACGGCGCATTTTGGCAAGTGGCATCTCGGTGGTGGTGGGCCGCAGGCGCATGGTTACGACGTGAGTGATGGAGATACGGGCAATCGCGATGCGGATCAATATGTCGATCCGAACCCGGTGGACATCTTTGGCATGAATGAGCGAGCGGAGGCCTTCATGAAGAAGCAAGTCGATGCACGGAAGCCCTTCTACATGCAGATGTCCTACTACGCACTGCATCTGCCGGAGAACGCGCTCAAGGCCACGCGGGCCTTTTACGAAAAACAGACGCCCGGTCGCATGCACAGCAATGTGGATGTCGCCGCGATCACAGCGGATCTCGACACGGGCGTGGGACGCTTGCTGTCTGCTGTCGAAAAGCTCGGCCTCAGCAGAAACACCTACATTATCTACATGTCTGACAACGGCGGTGGTGGGGGTGGCGGCGGCGCTGGAGGCGGCGGCAAAGGAAAGGGGAAAGGCGGCGGTGGGCGTGAGCAAGTGCGGCCACTCAGTGCAGGGAAAGGCGGCGTGTCGGAGGGCGGTATCCGTGTGCCCTTAATCATCCGTGGCCCAGGCATCGCGGCGAACTCGTGGTGCCATCAACGAGTCGTGGGTTACGATTTTCTACCGACACTCTGCAAGCTAGCCGGTGTGAAAGTGGCGCTACCCACGAATCTCGATGGTGGCGATTTTTCGCCCTTGCTGCGGGGTGCCCAAGAACCGGTAAAGCGTGCTCGCGAGGAAATGGTGTTTCACTTCCCGCACTATCAGGGTGATACGCCGCACAGCGCGATCCTCAGTGGAAACATGAAGCTGATCCACTTCTACGAGACTGGGGAGGATAGACTCTTCGATCTCGATGCGGATCTGGCGGAGAGGAGTGATCTCGCTGCCAGGAGCCCGGATGTCACTGCACGCCTCTCCAGGCGACTCGCAGACTACTTAAAGGAAGTCGGCGCTGAAATGCCGAAGCCGAATCCCAACTATGACCCTGCTAAAGAGCCTGCGAGGAAGGGCGGGGCCAAAGGTGGGAAGAAGCCAATGAAGTGACCAAGCGTCACGCCACGATCTCCTTCAGCACGCCGGAGCTATCGCCATGCCGCTCGGCATTCACGCCGATGCCATGCAGCAGAGTGAGCCAAGTGTTGCACAGTGGCGTGTCTTTCGGTGCCACGATGTTGTGTCCGAGCTTGATGCCCGCGCCGCCGCCGGTGAGCAGCGTGGGGCAGTTGTCGAGATTGTGCTCCGTGCGGATGTTGCTGCCGTAGGCGAGGGCGACGTGATCAAAGAGGCGGCTGCCATCGGCTTCCTTGGTGGCTTTGAGCTTGTCGAGGAGCCCAGCGAGCAGCTCGCTCTGCACCAGATCGCGCTGCTGCGAAGCGGCGAGCTTTTCGCC
The DNA here is from genome assembly GCA_016713035.1 of Verrucomicrobiaceae bacterium. NCBI lineage: Bacteria > Pseudomonadati > Verrucomicrobiota > Verrucomicrobiia > Verrucomicrobiales > Verrucomicrobiaceae > Verrucomicrobiaceae bacterium. Next base: position 519,995 of record JADJPW010000004.1, on the reverse strand, counting down.
CATGGTCGAGTGATAGTGACTCATGTCATGCGGGGCCACTTTGATGCCGATGCTCGTCAGCAGCGTACTCACCGGCTGGCGGTAGGTCAGCACGCGGGTGCTGTCCGTCTGCATCGCGGCGACGATGATGTCATACATGATTTTGATCTCTTCTTTGCCCGCCAGGCCTTCCTGCGGCTGAGGGATCGGCGCCTTCGGCTGCGGCACGCCGATCCATTGCTCGTCCTTCGCGAGCCGCGTCTCGATGTCGCGGATGCCCTGGAAGTATTCGTCGAGCTTCGCCTTGTCGTTTTTGCCAAGGCCACGCTGCATCGCCTTCGCGTTCTCCATCACCGTGTCCAGCACGCTGCGCTTCTGCGCCAGCATCGCCTTCTGCTGCTCGATGGGCGTCGTGTCCTTGGAAAACAGCCGATGAAACGCCTCCACCGGGCCTTTGTGACCGCCGATGGGTTTGCCGCTCACATCCCAAGCCATCGAAAGCCCCGGCCCATGTCCCGAGGCCTCCGCGTTCTCGCTGCCATTGAGCTGAAGAGAAGCAAAACGCGTCTCCATGCCCAGCTTCGCCGCAGCGACCTGATCCGCCGAGATGCTGTTGTGAAACGTCTGCCCAGGCTCCGCGAAGCGGTTCGCGCCCGTGAGCCACATCGTGCTGCCCCAGTGGCCTTCGTTCGAGTATTTGTTCCAAAGCCCCTGTACGATGGAAAAGTCCGCCTTGTGCCTCGCCAGCGGCTTTAGGCCCTCCGGCAGCGTGTAATCCTTCCCCGTCTGCTTGCTGTCCGGAAACCACGTCTCCGTCGTGATGCCCCAGCCAAAGCCTAGGAACACCAAACGCTTTGGCGGAGCCGATAAGGCAGCCGCCGAGGCAAAACGACGAAAGCCCAGCGACTCCAAAGCGGGCAAAGCAATGAGCGCAGTTTTAGACTGGAGAAAGTGGCGGCGGGTTTTCATGGGGGCTGGGCTTTGATCAATACCTCCATCGTGAGGCAATCCTTGCCGGATACTTGCGCCTTGCTGATACCCACTCTTCAGGGGCTTGTCCGCTGCACATGGTGCAGCCCACAATCACGCTCAGATCTGGCTAGAAAATGCCTGGCTTTGCGATTTGGCCTCAATCTGGCGGAACAAGAACATTCAGGCCATCGCGAGCTACACGATCGATCCTCTTCAGCCTACTTGTGGTAAGGTTATATTTTCACTTTTCTGTCCTCGCGGTGTTTTATCGTTCGTCCATGCTGTGACTGGTAGTCATTTCATCATGTTCTGCTTGTACCCAAATACATCCCAACCGCATCGTTAACATGTTAACACACTCTCTCTTCCTCACCCTAACCGCTTTGGCGGTTCTCACGTCCTGCCAGTCCGGCCAGACGAAACACGCTACCTGTGCCGAGATGCCGCCTTACAAAGGCTCCACAGCGTTTGAACGCATGAAATCACTCGTCGGCAAATGGTCGGGCGAATCGCCTGAGATGGGTGTGATGAATACCGAGTTCCGCCTTATCGCGGGCGATTCGGTTATTGAGGAGCGCTTCGCTGCGGGCACTCCGATGGAGATGCTCAGCGTGTATCACGATGTGAATGGCAAGCTCACCATGACGCATTACTGCATGCTGCGAAACCAGCCGCGCATGAAGCTAGCGAAGCAGACCGCGGACTCGCTCACCTTTGATCTCGCTCCGACGCCCGGTCTGAATGTGCAGAAAGACATGCACATGCACGGTGCCACCTACACCTTCATTGATGCGAACCACTTCAAACTCGAAGGCGTGTCTTGGAAAGACGGCAAAAGCGCCCCCTGCGGACCGCCAGTCATCTTCACGCGGAAATAGCTCACACCCAACCCACCCACTATCATGCTCAAGAAGATCCTCATCGTCCTAGTTGTGCTCATCGCCGGCCTCATCGCCACCGCCTTGCTGAAATCGCCAGATTTCCGCGTCGAGCGCAGTATCACCGTCGCAGCTCCGCCGGAGGCGGTGTTTGTCTGGTTCAATAGCCACAAAAAGTTCAACGAGTTCAATCCCTGGCTAAAAATGGACCCCGGCTCGAAGGTAGAATATCTCGGGCCTGAAACTGGCGTCGGCTCCGCCTCGACTTGGGAGGGCAAAATGACCGGCAAGGGCAAGGCCACCATCACCGAGAGCAAACCGAACGAACTCATCCGCCTGCGCATGGACTGGCTGGAGCCGATGGAGGGCGTCAGCACCGTGGATTACCTCTTCAAGGCCGATGCCGGCCAAACCACCGTCACCTGGGCCATGTATGGCAAAAACGAAGGCCTCATGCCCAAGCTCGTGAGCCTCTTCATGGACTGCGAGTCCATGTGCGGCACCGAGTTTGAAAAAGGTCTCGCCGAGATGGCAAAGCTCGTCGCCACGCCAAAGTGAAGCCATGAAAAAGCCATCCACTGCATCCTCCACCGCCAGCGGCGGAAGGCACCGCATCTTTTCCACCAGCTTTGCGAGCGTGTATCCGCTCTACATCGCCAAGGCGGAGAGGAAGGGGCGCACCAAAGCGGAGGTGGACACGATCATCCGCTGGCTCACCGGCTACAGCCCGCAGCAGCTTGATGCAGTGCTAGCCGCGCAGAGTGACTTTGAGACTTTTTTCGCCCAAGCTCCGCAAATGAACCCGCAGCGCAGTTTGATCACGGGTAGCGTCTGCGGCGTGAGAGTGGAAGAAATCGCTGACCCGCTGATGCGTGATCTGCGCTATCTCGACAAACTCATGGATGAACTGGCCAAAGGAAAGGCCTTGGAAAAAATCCTGCGTCACCAGCCATGAACACGGAACCGAAAGACTGCATCCTGCTCTCCAAATAACCATGCCCAGCCACACCATCACCCTTCATCGCGTGCTCAAAGCGAAGCCCGAGATCGTTTACAAAGCCTTCCTCGATCCCGATGCTCTTTCTCGCTGGCTGCCGCCGAATGGCTTTCTGTGCAAAGTCTTCCATCTCGAGCCAAAAGTCGGCGGCACTTTCAAGATGGCCTTCACCCAGTTCAGCAGCGGCCACACGCATTCTTTTGGAGGCGAATACCTCGAACTCGTGCCGAACGAACTCCTCCGCTACACCGATGTCTTTGATGACCCGAACCTGCCCGGCACCATCGAAGTCACCGTGAAGCTCAAAGCCGTCTCCTGCGGCACCGAGCTCAGCGTCACGCAGGCCGGCGTTCCCGAAGTGATCCCGGCAGAGATGTGCTACCTCGGCTGGCAGGAGTCGCTGCAGCATCTCGCGATGCTCGTCGAAGGCGGACCGCCTGCTGAGGCATAACCCCATGAACCAGCACGCCGAGCATGAGGCGCTGGTCTGGCCCCGTGCGATGCGGAGCGGGAGTTTCTGCAAGGCCAGACAGTGCATGCTGACACTACGGCGCTTTCTAACCAGGCATGATTCATCAGAGGCAGCTAGGCTCGGTGAGCTTACTTTGTCCTGAACTCGTAACTGCTGACAAGCGCATGGATGAACTCCCGCATAGCGAGTTTCTTCTTCCCGGCCTTCGCTAACATATCATCCACCAGCGGCTCATCGCGAAAGCCGAGCGGTCTTCCCAGAGCGAACTCGATCAAGGCTTCACTGAAGCTGCGGGCGAAGGCGTCGGACTTGCTGGCGATGATGTTTCGCAGCTCGAAGTAGTCTTTAAACGCGGGGCCTTTGTGGAAGGCCGCGGCGGAGTCGATGGTCCAGGTCTTCTTGCTCTTGGGGTCGGGTTTGCCGTTGGCGTCGAGGGCGGTGTAGCTGTCTTCGGTGCGCCATTGGCCGGCGGCGTCGAAGTTTTCGAGGCCAAAGCCGATGGGGTCGATTTTGCGATGGCAACTAGCGCACTGCGGGTCCTCCTGATGCGCGAGGAGTCTCTCGTGCGTGGTGAGCACTTTGCCCGCGAGGCGTGTGATGGCAGGCACGTTTGCAGGAGCGGGCGGCGGCGGGTCGTGCAGGAGCTTGCGCAGTACCCAGGCGCCGCGCTCGACGGGGCTGGTGCGTTCGCCATTGCCGCCCATGAAATGAATGGCTGCCATGCCCAGCAGGCCGCCGCGCGGCGAGTCCTTCGGCAGCGACACTTTCTCGTAGCCTTCGCCCTTCACGCCGGGGATGCCGTAGTAGTGAGCGAGCACGCGATTGATGACGACGTAGTCGCTTTTCAAAAGATCACGCAGGCTGGCGTTGTGCTTCAAGATGTGCGCGATGGTCTCATGGATCTCGCCTTTGGCCGCGACCTTCGTGCCGGAGTCAAAACGCGGATACAGCGCGCGATTCACCTCAAAGAAGTCGATGCGATCCAGGCCGAGCCATTGATGGACAAAGGCCGTCAAAAAGCCCTCCGAGCGCGGATCATTGAGCAAGCGCTCGGTTTGAGCGGCGAGCACTTCGGGCTTCGAGAGATCGCTTTTACGCAGCTCGGTATCTGGCGGAGCACTCCAGAGGAAATACGAGAGCCGTGTGGCGAGTTCGGGCGCGGTGAGCGGCCTACGTTTGTCATCGGGCGAAGGCTCCGCGAGGTAGAGAAACATCGGCGAGGCCAAAACGACCGCGAGTGTGTCCTTCAGCGCGGCCACGGGCTTGTCACCGGCTTTGCGGCGCACGTCGTAAAGGCTCATCAAGCGATCCACATAGTCTGACGGCGGCGTGGTGCCGCGAAAGGCCTCGGTGGCGAAGCGCTCGAAGGCAGCGCGGAGCTCAGTAGCGGCGGGTGCGGGCGATTTGTCATCGAGCGGCAGCTTCAGGGCGGCAAAACCGGGCGGCACGGGCTTGGTGGCATTCGGCACGCGCTCTACTTCGATCCAGTCCACCCATAGCGCCAGGCTCGGGGCCGATGCCGTTGCGTTTCACGGCTTCGGCACGCTTGCGATTGCCTTCTTCGTTGGTGTCCCAACTGCCTTTCTCGCGGAAGAAAAGCGAGCGGTTCTCTCGAGTCAGGTTGCCACGCGTCAGGGAGAGCGGAATCTCGATGGTCTGAGGTTGCTCGATGGTCCCGGTGATCTCGTAAGTGTTCAGCACCTTGCCTGTGCGGGCATGGATGCCGAAGTCGAGGAAGCGACGCTCTGCAGGTGTATCCTTCACGGCCGCTGCTCGCACGCGGACGATGTAATCTCCCACCGGCCAGTCAAAAGGCACCAGCAGCTCGATGTAGTTCACGTTCAGCTCCGCTGGATGTCGCGTCTGCGTGCCGAGGTAGGCCCCGCGATCCACATCCGGCATCTGCGTGTAATACTCGTGATACTTCAACCAGCCCGCTCCGAGCGAATCATTCGCGAGATCGGCATCGTTCTCGCCTTTCTTATCAAAGCCAAACGTGCGCGGATTCGGGGCACCAGGGATGCGTGCCCACTCGCGGCGGAGGCGTGATTCGCTATTTTTCACCTCCTCGCGGATCTTCGCGACGATCTCCTTGTTCTCCGGCTTCGCCATGGCCTCATCGACTGCCTTCACCCACTTCTGCGCACGCTCGCGGGCATCGATTTGATACTTCACGAAGTCTTTCACCTTCGGCGTCGTCGTTTCGGCCTCGTAGTGCAGCTTCTTTGTGACACTCGCCGCCGTTTGCCACGCAAAAGCCTCCTCCAGCGCCTCGCGACCGAGCGCCTGATACTGCTCGATCTGGTTTGCCGACATGAAAAGGTTCGAGCCTACGGTATCAAAGGCCCCAGAGCCACCATCTGGCGGCAGCTCCGCCACATTGATCTCCACGCCGAGCAGTTCCCGCAGCGTGTTTTTGTATTCGCGACGATTCAGCCGCCGCATCGTGATCACGCCCTTTTGATCGCCCAGCGTCCTTCGGGCCGCGACCATCACATTCGCCAGATCATCGAGGAAATCCGCCTTTGCAGCACTCGAGGGCTGTTTCTCGTCTTCTGGCGGCATATCGCCCGAATTCATCGCATTGAGCACCTTCTGCCACTTTTCGGCGATTTCGACATTCGTGATCGCTACCGGCAGATCATCGACGCGGAACTTTCCTTTCTGCTTTTCCGGCCCATGGCAGCTCACGCAGTGCTCTTGGAAAAGGGCACGATGTTTTTCTGGCATCGCCGGATCGGCAGCGAGGAGCGATTCAGCAGTGAAAATGGCGAGAAGGAGAGCGCGGAGCATTGGGGAGCATTAGTTGAGTAGCAGATGAAACACACGCAGCGCATGGCCGGTGGATCTGGCATCGGTTGGCGCGATGATACGGACCTTTGCCATGTGGCTGCCAGGTGGGAGGCTGTCGTCTAGGATGAGTGCCCAGGGTAGATGCAAGCCACTGCTCCACTGCGTGAAGGTATTGGATTGCCGAAACTCGCCGCCATCGATGCTGCACTCGATGATCCCAGCATCTGGCCCAGCGGCGATGAAGAGACCGCAGCCAGTGCCGGTGAAGCTGAACTCAAACGCTGCGCCAGACTGCGTAGCGACAAGAGCGGGCACATCGACAAAACCAGCTCGCGTGCCTTTTTTATCCGTGGGCCTCCACGCGGGCTCCAGCGTGAATCCTTGGAGGTTCTTTGCCTCCGCGATGTTGCCGAGGCGGCCTTTGGCATAGCTTTGCGCATCGATCATGGCTGGCAGAGCGTGCGGTTTTGCGGCATCGGCCAGCGGTTTGGCAAAAGCGGCATCGAGCATGCGGGCGACGCTGTTGGCGTAGAGCTGATGACCAAAGGCGGAGGGATGCAGGCCTTTAAAGTCCCTGTCCCAGGTGAATTCTCCTGCGTCGATGCGGTCGGTGACTTCGAGTGAGAGATTCAGCGATGGATTCTCATACGCCACGGCCACTTTTTCATGCTGTGCGATGGAGGTGGGCACCTTGCCCTTATGGTAGTCGTCCATGTGCGGTGGCATGACAAAGTGGAGCTGCACGATGTCGGTGAGTGGGCTGACACTGCGCATGTGGCGCACCACGCCCTCCATGCCGCGCAGCATCTGATCGGGTAGGGTGGGGATGTTCGAGCTGTCGTTCACCGCCGCTTCGACAAAGAGCAGATCGACCGGCCCTTTTGACAGCACATCGCGCTCCAGTCGGAACGCATGTGGCACAGAGCCCATCGAGCCGATGCCAGCGTTGATGAAATCGAATTTCGTGTCTGGGAATTTTCTGGTGAGGTAGTCGCAGGTGTGCTGCCGCCAGGCTCCGCCTGCCGTGATGGACCCACCGAGGAAAATCACCCGACCGCTCTTTTCCTGCGAGAATTTGCGCTGGCAGTTCGCCAAGCCGCCTCGCAGTTCATAGTAATCATGTCCCTTCGGTAATTTCGCGGGATCGTAGGTCGTCTGGGCGCTGAGAAACGAGCTCAGCAGGAGGTAAAGGACAGACAGGGATTTCATGGGGCGACAACAAACGTGTGTGCATGGCGATTTTCTCGCCAGCGGACCTGTTTGGCTGCATTGCTTGTTCGATTCGGTGGGATCTGGTTCGATTTGGACGTGGGAGTGAGGCGCTACACTTACCGTTTGCTGACAAATCGACAGCGTATGCTTGATCTGCTGCTGACAGACCTGGATAGGATGAGCGAATGAGAACTCACTACGCTCTGCTGTTTGCCCTGCTGCCCCATTTTTTGATCGCTGCTGTGTCGGATGAAAAGCCGAAGGGCGGAGGCAAAGGCGGCGGGAATGGCGGAGCAGGGCAGGGCGGGCAGGTGGAGCCAGCGGTGGTGCCACCGTATTTATTCAATGTGTGGCTGTGCAGGCCAGGGGCAGACTCCGTGACGGTCAGTATGCTGGCGTGGGAGGCAATGGAGGCTTTCATCGAGTATGGTGATGGATTGAAGACGCCAGCGCTGAAGCTGAAGGCTGGCGAGCCTCAAAACATCGTGCTCGACGGTTTGAAGCCCGACACGGCTTACAACTACCGGCTGACTTATCGCCGCGCGGGTGGCGAGGCGGTGCAGGATGTGATGCGCAGCTTTCACACGCAGCGGAAGGCTGGGCAGAGCTTTTCCTTTGTCGTGCAGGCAGACTCACATCTCGATAACAACACCGATGTCCGCGTTTACCAGCAATCCCTGGCCAATATGCTCGCGGAGAAGCCGGACTTCATGATCGACCTGGGCGATACGACGATGGTGGACAAGTTTGGCAAATTCTTCCGCCGCTCCGAGTCGCAGTACAAGGCGCAGCGCTACTACATGGGCCGCATCGCGCATAGTGTGCCGGTTTTCATGGTGCTGGGGAACCACGACGGCGAGCGCGGCAGTGACCCTGAGATGTCTGAATGGTCACTGGGCATGCGGCACACCTATTTCCCGAATCCCACCGATGGAAATGATAAGCATAGCTACTTCGCTTTTGAGTGGGGGAGCGCACTTTTCATCGGCCTGGACCCTTTTTGGGCCACGATGCAGCGTGGAGCCTCTGGGTGGGACATGACTCTGGGTGAGAAGCAGTATCGCTGGCTGGAAAAGACTCTCGCGAGCAGCAAGGCGGCGATGCGCTTTGTCTTCATCCATCACCTCGTCGGCGGCCTGGGCCGTGATGTGCGCGGCGGGGCCAAACCTGCCGCCTACATGGAATGGGGCGGCAAAAACGCCGACGGTAGCGAGGGCTTCACACAAAACCGCCCTGGCTGGGAAATGCCGCTGCATCAGCTCTTCAAGAAGCATGGCGTGAACATCGTCTTCCACGGGCATGACCATCTATTCGTCAAAGAGGTGCCACAGCCTGGTCACCCCAGCGGCGGCACTCGCAGCGCTGAGGAGTATGGCTACGGCGGTGTCATCCTCGGCAGCAGCGGACATCTGCGAGTCAGCGTCTCAGCGAGCGAGGCCAAAGTGGACTACGTGCGCAGCATCGTGCCCGGTGTGACGCGATCCGATCTGGAAAATGGAGCGGTGGAGCACAGCTACACGATCACGAAGCCGTAGTTCAGCAGGTGGTTTTCAATGCGGCGATTTTTTCGACGCCGGTGCTGGATGTGATTTACCGGGCCAGAGCACGCAGCACTTCTAGCGCCTTGGTTTCAAAGAGCCTTTGCCACTCTGGGGCGACGATGACATCGCAGTCCTCCTGAGCATAGCCGCTGTTTCGCCGTTGCTGCTCGGTGGCGGTGTACCAGATGTAGCCGTTCGTGTAACCAGAGACATGGGCGTTGGCATCCTGCGCAGCTTTTTTGATGTTTAGGCCCACCTGCACAGTGATTTCACCGGGGAAGGTGACGATCTTGAATGCACCCACTCGCAGGCCGCAGACTTCGGCGTCTAGCGTGAGGCTGTTTGCAGCTTTGGTCTCGGCGAGGTGTTTTTTCAGCAAAGCGAGGTTGGCATTCAGTCGCGTGAGTTTTTCCATGATGGCGACGTTGCCGAGATAGGCCTCCACGAGCGCTTTGTTGTCAGCATCGAGCTGCTGGAGCGGCTTGGCGTTGTCGAGATAGCCCTGGGCGTAGTGTGAGGGTGTTTCGGGCCATAATTTGTGCTGCATGAGCAGCGGGAGGAAGGTCTTGAAATTGATGTTCGTGGTCTTCAGGGCCGCGACGAGGGCTTTTTGCTCGGTTTCGATGTTCGAGATGCGTTTTTCGAAATCTGCGGCTCGGGGCAGTGGGAGCACTTCGCGGCTGATTTTCAGTGTGGCGTCGTTTTGCGGCTCAAATCGACGCAGAGCGGCCAAAACGCTCGCTCCGAGCATGGTGCCGAGTGGCTCGGCATCCGCGGGGCGGCTGACCTCTTTGTAATGCACCGGATTGATGTCTCCGCCGCAACCTTGGACAAAGAAGGCCATCGCGCCGGTGGCTTCTTCGATGACCTTGGAGGCAAAACCGGGATAGTCCGCCGAGTTGCCCTTGCTCGGAGGGTTCATGATCGGATGGCAGGAGAACTGATACACGACCGCAAAAGGGGAGCCGTCTTTTTTGCGATCCAGCCGCAGGAGGCCGATCTGCGGATCGATCGGCCCTGTGCTGAGCACGTCTTCATCACGCGGCATCGAGTAGGCGCGGCGCATGTCGATCTGCGTGCCATCTTTGAGGAACATGCGGCGGTTTTCGCTGATGCGGCTCTCATTACCGGTCCCCGCGCTCACTTTGACCGGAACGAGGCTCTTCGCGGCATCTTTGACGGCTTGGACGACGAGCTGCTGCAAATCATTTCGAACGATGCCGTGGCAGTGGCTGGCATTGATGATGACCTCGTCGGCGATGCCGCTGAGTTCCTTCCGCACATTCGAGAGGAAGCCATTGCCGATGCGTCCGATGCCTCCGATGGCCACCGCATCTACGGTGATGAGCACAGCGGTCGTTTGATCGCTCTTTAAAACGAGTGCTTTGGCAAAACACGGATCATTCACCGGCACGGTGCGGTCGGTGATGTCCATTTTCGCGATGCCTGCGAGGATTTCGGCATGTAGCGGCAGTGTGAGGAGGAGAGAAAAGAGCAAGAACTTCATGGCTTTCCCACCAAACGACGATGGGAGCAGGGTTTCAGCCGCGTTCTTTGGAACCACCGCATGGAAATACCCCTTTCTCCCCTCGATTTTGCTCGCCGTGCGCGGCGTCTTTACCCGGACCGCGAAGCTCTCGTCGATGGTGCGCTGCGCCTGACCTACGAGCAGTTCTTTGAGCGCTGTGACCGCTGGTCTGCTGCGCTGCAATCACTGGGCGTGCGGCAGGGTGACCGCGTGGCGCTGATCTCGCCCAACACGCACTCGCATTTGGAGGGCTACTACGCTGTGCCGCAAATCGGCGCCGTGACAGTGCCGATCAATTTCCGGCTCACCGCACACGATTTCGCCTTCATCCTCAAGCACAGCGGTGCGCGGGTGGTCTGCGCCCATGCGGACTACCTGGATGCGGTGGATCGCATTCGAGCCGAGGTGCCCAGTGTAGAGCACTTTGTGGCGCTGGAGGGCGAGAAAGCTGGGTGGCTAGACTACGAGGCGCTGATCGCTGCTGCTTCACCGGTCTTTGAAATCGCAGCCATCGCCGAGACGGACATGATCTCGCTCAACTACACCAGCGGCACCACGGCGAATCCGAAAGGCGTGATGGTCACGCACCGAAATACCGCACTCAACATCATGGGTCATCTCATGCACACGCAGATCACCAGCGCGGATCGCTACCTCTGGGTGTTGCCGATGTTTCACGCCAATGGATGGTGCTTCACCTGGACGATCACGGCCGTGGGTGCCAAGCACATCTGCCTGCGCAAAGCCGACCCGAAGGCGATCTTTGAAACCATCGCCCGAGAAGGGATCACACTGCTCTGTGCGGCCCCCACGATTCTCATCAGCATCGCCAATGCGCCGGAGGAGTTGCGACGCACTGCTCCGAGGGGTGTGCGTGTTTTCACCGCAGGTGCGCCACCCGCTGCGGCCACCATTGAGCGCATCGAAGGCGAGCTAGGCTGGGAGATTATCCATGTGTATGGCCTCACAGAGGTCTCACCCATCGTCACGATCAGTGAGCCACGGCCAGAGCATGAAACGCTGGACCCCACAGCCCGTGCCCGCGTGAAATCACGCCAGGGCGTGGAGTATCTCGGCAATGCGGAAGTCCGCGTCGTCGATGACGAAGGCTGCGAAGTGCCGAAGGACGGCTGCACGCTCGGCGAGATCATCATCCGTGGGAATGCGGTGATGGCAGGCTACTACAACGATCTGGCAGCTACCGCGAAGGCCATCCGCGATGGATGGTTTTATAGTGGTGATGCTGCTGTGGTGCATGCGGATGGCTACATCGAGATCCGCGACCGCTGGAAGGACATCATCATCAGCGGTGGGGAAAATATCTCTTCCGTCGAGATCGAGGGCACGCTGCTCCGGCATCCAGCGATTCAAGAAGTCGCTGTCGTCGGCCTGCCGCATAAAAAGTGGGGCGAAACGCCGCAGGCCTTCGTCGTGCTGAAACCAGGTGCGACGACGACCGAGGCAGAGCTGCGCCTGTTCTGTCGGGATCATTTAGCGCACTTCAAAGTGCCGCATGGCTTCGACTTCATCACCGAGCTCCCCAAAACCGCCACCGGCAAAATCCAGAAGTATGTCCTGCGTGGCGGCCGAGCAAACATCGCGGCGCAGTAAACTACACGGCCTGCGGATCAGGTCTTGACTCAAGTGTGGCGGACATGATTCAATAGGAGACCATCATGAAAAATAAATTCCTCCCGTTTATTCTGTTCGGTATTCTCGGTGCATTCTCAGGCATCGAGGCACAGCAGCCAGACAAGGCCGCCCAGGCAGAGATCGCCAAAAAATATCCTTCACTTCGCCTTCAGATCAAAGTGGGGAAGCGCAATAAGCCGGTCCAAGGATCAAGCTTCATGAAAATCATGACGATGACGCCAGAGGTCGTAGTCGAGAGTGCATCCACGCAGCCGATTGCGGCCATGTCAGCCACTTTTCTGCTCATCACGATGGAAACAGAGTCCAAATACAGGCGCGGTGACGAGCTGCTCACCGTGGCTACAAATGAAAGTCTGGAAATCCCCGCTGTGCCGAAAGGCGTGCGGCGGAATTTTGAATTCGCCCCGCTGGAGTCACGCTACGACTCCGATCGTGATGCCACGAACGTCGGCGGACAGGTGTACAAATACTACATCGCGGCGGTGTTTGCCGACGACAAGAAGCTCCTCCACTTTGAGACGAATTGTCCAGAGCTCGATAAGCACCTCAAAGCGCACCCCGAGCTGAGGGAGAAATTTCTGGCCATGAAACCTGAGCAGACTTTTCGCACGCGTTTCCAGTGAGTGCGGCTACCTCCACGCGCCGCGTTGTGCTGGCGAGCTTCATCGGCACCACCATCGAGTGGTATGACTTCTTTCTTTATGTCACGGCGTCCGCGTTGGTGTTCGGAAAGCTGTTTTTCACGCAGATGGACCCACTGGCAGCGACGATGGCTTCCTTTGCCACGAATGCGGTCGGATTCTTCGCTCGGCCGCTCGGAGGCATCGTTTTCGGTCACTACGGGGACAAGCTAGGGCGCAAGTCGATGCTCGTCACCACGCTCATGATGATGGGGCTTGCGACCTTCGCCATCGGGCTGCTGCCCACATATGATCAGGCAGGCATCCTCGCCCCAGTGCTGCTGGTGGCGCTGCGCTTTATTCAAGGGCTAGGTGTCGGTGGTGAGTGGGGTGGCGCGGTATTGATGGCCGTGGAGCATGGGAAGGCTGGGCAGCGTGGTTTTTTAGCTAGCTGGGTGCAGGCTGGGGTGCCTATCGGATTGCTCATCGCGACGGGTGTGTTTCGCACGCTTTCATCGGTCATCCCGGAGGAGTCCTTCCTCGCTTGGGGGTGGCGTATCCCATTCTTGATCGGCATTTTGCTCCTCGGCGTCGGCATGTTTATCCGCCTGCGCATTCTGGAGAGCCCGGTCTTCACAGAGGCCAAAAAAGCCAATGCTACGACGGAAATGCCGATCCTGGAGGTCATCCGCCGCTATCCGCGCAATGTGCTGCTGGCGATGGGGGCACGCTTTGGTGAGAATGCCTTCTTTTACATCGTCACGGCCTTTGTCCTCACCTATGCCACGCAGCAGGCAGGCTTCTCGAAGGATCAAGTGCTCCAGGCGGTGCTCATCGGCTCTGCGGTGCAGTTTTTCGCTATTCCGTTCTTCGGTTGGCTATCGGATCGCATCGGTCGGCGGCCCGTGTACATCGGCGGGGCTGTTTTGATCATCGCTTTTGCCTTTCCCTTCTTTTGGCTCATCGACACGCGTTCTACCGCTGCGCTTGCTGTTGCAGTGACGAGTGGGCTCATCATTCACAGTGCGTTGTATGGACCGCAGGCGGCGTTTTTCAGTGAGCTCTTCGGCACGCGGGTGCGATACAGCGGTGCATCACTCGGTTATCAGCTCGCCTCACCGATGGCGGGCGGGCTCGCGCCACTCATCGCCACGGCGCTGCTGGCACAATCGGGCGGGAAGCCATGGCCGGTAGCGCTATACCTCATCGGCATGGCCGCAGTCTCGATCCTTTCGGTGTTTTTCGCCGAAGAAACGAATCGCAAGTCACTGGAGCAAGACTGACTCAGCGCTCCACCGCCATCGCGATGCCCATGCCACCGCCGATGCACAGACTAGCAATGCCACGCTGATAGCCTGCGTCCTCCATCAGGTGTAGCAGCGTCACCAGCACCCGCGCACCACTAGCGCCGATGGGGTGGCCTAGTGCGATGGCACCACCGCGCTGATTGAGCCGCTCTACATCGAGTCTCAGCTCCTTGGCGCAGCCCAGCGTCTGCACAGCGAAGGCTTCATTGATTTCCACAGCATCGACCTCATCGAGCCGCCAGCCTGTTTTTGCCAAAACGGCCGAAATAGCTCCCACGGGCCCCAAACCCATCAAAGCCGGATCACAGCCCACAGCCGCTGTCGCGACGATTTTCGCCCGTGGAGTCATGGAGGCTGATTCTGGCCCCAAAACGACCCATGCGGCCCCATCATTGATCCCAGAGGCATTTCCGGCCGTCACGGTGCCGTCTTTGCGGAAGGCGGCCTTGAGCTTCGCGAGCGATTCGGCGGTCGTATCGGCACGCGGGTGCTCATCACGGCTCAAACCGGCCACAGGGATGATCTCGCGGCTGAAATCCGCCTCACTCACTCGCAGCTGACTGCGTGCGGCGAACGCATCCTGCTCTGTCCTTGTGATGCCGAGCTTGTCCGCGATACGCTCCGCCGTCTCGCCCATGCCGATGTGCAGCAGCGGGTCACTCAGTCCATCGACAAAGAGTGCATCCTTCAGCGCCGCATCACCGAGCTTCCGCCCCCAGCGCTGATCCATTGCATAGTGCGGAGCGCGGCTCATCAACTCCACGCCGCCAGCCAGAATGAAGTCACTTTCACCGCTGGCCACCGCTGCTGCGCCTAGACCCACAGCTTTCAGGGATGAGCCGCAAGCCATGTTGATCGTGTATACGCAGGCACCTCCTGCGGCAAACCCAGCTTCAGACTCACTTGGCGTGCCACATTCATGCCGCAGCCCGCTTGCAACACCTGACCGAGGATGACTTGGTCGATTTTCGCGTCGATGTGCATGCTCATTGCCAGCTCGGTGGCCAGATCTGCTGCGTGCAGGTCTTTCAATGCCCCACCGAATTTGCCAATGGCCGTGCGCTTTGCGTCGTAGATGAATACAGGTCTCATAAAGATATGGGGGGCTAGAAGGACATCATGGCCCGCCATCCAGTGGATGGCAAAGTAAGTGATTCACTCCATCAACAGCGGGCGGAATTCCATCTGGTCGAGCACATCACGCTGCAAATCGAATCCAGGCGTCACCTCGACCAATCGCAGCCCCTGCGTCGTCAGCTCAAAGACCGCACGCTCCGTCACATACAGCACCTGCTGTCCGCGTGCGATGGCGGATGGCCCGTGAAAGCACACATGCTGCGTGCTGCGCACGAACTTGGCATTCCCTTGGCCAGAAAGGTGCAGCAAAACACGACCTTTCGTGCAGCGTGGCTGATATTCACGAAGCCGCCTACACCGGAGAACCGGCCTGCAAAGCTCGCCACATTCACACTACCCTCTGCGTCGATCTCCACTGCGCCTAGCACCGCGATGTCGAGCCCGCCACCGTCGTAAAAGTCAAATTGCGATGGCTGATCCGTCACCGCCTCTGGGAAGTGGCTGCACCCGAAATCCAGCCCGCCTGCCGGCACGCCACCGCTCGGGCCGCTCTCGACGGTGAGCGTGAATTCACTCAGTCGCCCCGTTTCCGCCGCCACGGCAGCGACCGTTTCGGGCAGGCCGATACCGAGATTCACCACATGGCCTCGTTTGATCTCGCGCAGTGCCCGTGTGCCGATGCGCTTGCGGTCACTATCACTCATCGGCGGCAGATCAAAAGCCGCGTTCGAGGTCACGAAGTCCGCATTGAACACCGTCGCGAAAGTCTGATCATGCTGCACTCCACCACTCGGCACGATGTAGTCCACCAGGATGCCTGGCACACGCACCGATTTCGGATCTGGCAGCGCATCCACCACGCTCTCCACCTGCGCGATCACGATCCCGCCGTGATTCTTTGCCGCCTGTGCGATTGGTAGGACCTCACTGATCAGCGCCTCATTGGCCATACTCAGATTCCCGCGCCGGTCCGCATACGTCGCCCGGATCAGTCCGACATGGATCGGGATCGACTTGTACCGCAGCCACGTCTGGCCATCTAGCTCCACACGCTCGACCAGTGGCTCCGTCGTCCGTGCATTGAGCCGCCCGCCTGTATGGATGGGGTCGATGAAGGTATTCAGCCCCACCTGAGTGAACAAACCGGGCCGCTTTGCCGCGATCTCACGCGTCAGCACGCTCATGACTCCTTGCGGCAGATTGTAGGCCTCCACTTCATTCGCTAAAGCCAGCGCACCCAGCTTAGGAGCGAGATTCCAGTGTCCACCGACGATGCGCTTGAGCAAGCCTGCATGCGCCAGATGATTCAGCCCACGCTCCAGCTTATCCCCCTGGCCAGCGCAGTAAAACAGCGTCAGATCATTTGGCGTGCCCGTTTTTAAAAAGCGCCGCTCCAGGGCCGCCGTGAGCATTTCAGGGTGCCCTGCACCGACAAAGCCGCCCACCGCCACCGTCTTACCAGATGGGATGGCCGCGACAGCATCATCAGCAGAGGATATGAGGGCAGGGGCTCGCATGAAGCGCGGAGTCTTAGGCGAGTCGTATGGAATATCCACGCAAAGTTCATCGCCCGCCCACTCGCAGCATGGAGGGCAGACCTTCTCAGCCACACTGCGCCTGAAACACTTTCAGCCTTTCCGGTAATTGAAATCCCCGCTCCGCCGCCGAAAGCATCGAGCAGTTATCCAGCCTGCCACGCCCAATCCATCACTCATCACTCCCCGATGCCCCTGCCCATCGACATCCAAGACCTCTTTACCGGCCGCGTGGTCGAGTGGGAGCGTCTGGAGTTCAAGGAAGGCTGGAACCCCGAGGCGGCGCTGCGCACCATCTGCGCCTTCGCGAATGATTTTCATAACTGGGGAGGTGGTTACCTCGTCTTTGGAGTGGAGGAAAAGGATGGGCGTCCCGTTTTGCCGCCGAAGGGCCTAGAGGCCGCGCAGGTGGATGCGATCCAAAAGAAGCTGCTCGAACTCGGCCGCTCCGCGATCCAGCCCTCGTATCATCCTCTGGCCGTGCCGACGACGGTGCAGGGGCAGGCTCATCCTCGCCGTGTGGGCACCCGGCGGACAGGCGCGGCCTTACAAAGCCCGCACCTCGCTCGGCAAAGACGCGAAGGAATGGGCCTGGTTCATCCGCCACGGCTCCTCCACCGTGCAGGCTCGCGGTGCGGACGAGCAGGAGCTGCTCTCGCTCGCCGCGAAGGTGCCCTTTGATGATCGCACGATGCCCTCCGCGAAGGTCACGGAGCTCTCGCGGGAGCTGATCGTGCAGTTTCTTCAGGAGGTGGAGAGCGATCTCGCTGGACCGGCGGCGGACATGCCGATGGAGAAGCTGGCGCAGCAGATGAACCTCGCGGATGGCGCGGGCGAAACCCTCGCGCCGCGAAATGCAGGCCTGCTTTTTTTCCACCCGGAGCCGTGGCGCTTCTTTCCGCAGACGCAGATCGATGTGGTGTGGTTCCCGGATGACACGGGCGGAGATCGCTTTGAGGAAAAGACCTTCCGTGGCCCGCTCGCTCGCATGCTGCGGGAGGCGCTGGACTACATCCGGCGGAATTACCTCAAAGAAATCGTCATCAAGCACGCAGACCGCGCCGAGGCCACTCGTGTGGAAAATTTCCCGTATCCCGCCGTCGAGGAGGCGGTGGTGAACGCCATCTACCATCGCAGCTACGAGGAACGCGAGCCGGTGGAGGTGCGCATCACGCCGCATGAGCTCATCGTGCTGAGTTTCCCCGGCCCGGACCGCAGCATCAGCCTCGACGATCTGCGCCAAGGCCGCGCCGTGTCCCGTCGCTACAGGAACCGACGCGTGGGCGAGTTTTTAAAGGAACTCGACCTCACCGAAGGCCGCGCCACCGGCATCCCGAAAATCCTCCGCGCCATGCAGCGCAACGGCTCCCCGCCCGCCCTCATTGAGAGCGACGAAAGCCGCCTCTCTTTCATGATCCGCCTCCCCGTGCATCCCGAGGCGGCGCATTTGCTGCTGGAGGAAAGCGACCCAGTGACCGTACAAGTCACAGGGCAAGTCACAGGGCAAGTCACAGGGCAAGTCACAGGGCAAGTCACGCCGGAAGTGGAGAAGCTGGTCCTATCACTTATTGATACGATGAGCCGACTTCAGCTCCAGACTGCTTTGGAACTGAGCAGCCGGACTAACTTCGAGGAACGACACCTAAAACCCGCCCTCTCCAGCGGCCTCATCGAAATGACTCGCCCCGACAAACCCAACAGCCGCCTGCAAAAATATCGCCTCACGGACAAAGGCCGCGCCTGGCTGGCTCAGCATCGGCCCAGCAACCTGAAACCTTAAACTTGGAACCTTGAACTGACCTCGTGGACTGGGAATCACCCAAACTTCTGCTTTTGATCCTCCCGGCGCTCGCGGCGCTGTTGTGGATCGAATCCGCGTCTTCGCATCCGATGACGGGGTTGCGGAAGAGACTGCTGCTGGTGGTGCGGGCGGTGATCGTGATGCTGATCATCGCGGCGCTGGCGGGACCGGCGCGGGTTTCGCAGACGGGGCGGAAGGCGCTGGGCATCGTGGTGGATGCGTCGCAAAGCATGGGCGAGGAAGGGGCGAAGAAGGCGATGGAGCAGGCGCGGCGGCTTCAAGGCGAAGCGGGCGGGATCGATAGCTTCATCGTGCAGCTTGGTGCGAAGCCGGATCTGCTGCCGGAAAAGGCCACGGAGGCCGAAACGCAGAATTGGCAGGTGAAAAACGGTGGCGACAGCCATTACGCGGCGGCGCTGGAGTATGCGGAGGCGATGTTTCCGCCGGGAACGAGCCGCAATGTATTGATCATCGGCGATGGACACGAGACACGCGGCGATTTGCTCGCCGCAGCACGCGAGGCGGCGGTGAGCGGCATCAAAGTGCATGCACTGCCCATCGCGGGACCGAAGAAACCGGATGCGCGGGTGCGGTCGCTCATTTCGAATCGCTCGCGGTTGTTTGAAGGCGCGAGTTTGCAGCTCACGGCCACGGTCGAGAGCACCATTGAAGCGAGCGGCGTGCTGCGACTCTTTGAAAACGGCATCGAGGTGGAAAAACGGCCTGTGCAGCTCAAGCCGGGTACGCCGAGTGTGCTCACGTTTCAACGCACTCCAGCAACGCGGAGCATTTACCATTATCGCGCCGCTTTGGACGGCATCAGCGGCGATACCTTGCCAGGGAACAACAGCTCGCTCGCTATCGTCGATGTGCGTGGGCGGTTGCGCATGCTCTACATCGAGAGCGATGCGGCGGAGGCTCGCTACCTCACGCAGGCGATGGAAAAAGAGGGCGTGGAGCTCGATTTGCGACAGCCGGGCAATCTGGCTTTCAGCCTCGACCAGCTCGCGGGCTACGACGGGGTCATTTTGAGCGATGTGCCCGCGCATCAGCTTGGTGAGCCGCTCATGAACATGCTGCGTGATTACATCGACAAGCTTGGCGGCGGCTTGCTCATGCTCGGAGGGCCGGGATCTTTCGGCACGGGTGGCTACTATCGCACACCGATCGAAGAAACGCTGCCTGTGAGGCTCAAAGCGCCGGATGAAGAGGAAAAGCAAAGCGCGGCCGTGGCCATCGTGATGGACCGCAGCGGCTCGATGGCTGGTGAGAAGCTCGAAATGGCGAAAAGCGCCGCTATCGCCACCGCCGAGGTTTTGGGTCGCAACGACAGCATCGGCGTGTGGGCCTTTGACAGTGAAGCACACGTCGTCGCGCCGATGACGCGGCTCACCTCCACCGCCGCGGTCACCGGCCAGATCGCCGCCGTGGCGAGCGGTGGCGGCACGAACCTCGAACCAGCCTTCAAACTGGCTCGCGAGGCTCTTTTGCGCGTCAAAGCCCGCGTGAAGCACATGATCGTGCTCACCGATGGCCAGACGGCGGGCGGTGGTTATGAAGCCTTTGCGTCGCAATGCCGTGGTGAAGGCATCACCATCTCCACCGTGGCGATTGGCGAGGGTTCCCACGTTGCGCTGCTGCATGCCATCGCGAGCGCGGGTGGAGGTCAAAGCTACTCGACGACCGATGCGAGCACGATCACGCGCATCTTCACGCAGGACACGCTCATGCACACCGGCCGCATGATCCGCGAGGAGCCCTTCACGCCTCAACTCGTCGAAAAACATCCGATGCTCGCGGGCTTCGAAAAATGGGACAGCCCGGATTTGCTCGGCTACGTCAAAACCACGCGTAAAGCCGCCGCGCAGTCGCCACTGCTCACCGACACCGGTGATCCGCTGCTGGCGCATTGGCGATTCGGCCTCGGCAATGTCACCGCGTTCACCTCCGATGCGAAAAGCCGCTGGGCTTCGCTGTGGATCGCCCGCTGGCCGGGTTACAGCCGTTTTTGGTCACAAATCCTGCGTGAAACGGCTCGCCCGCCGCAGGGTCGCTTCATGGATCTCGCCACAACGATGCAAGGCGATGACGCGAAGATCACCGTCGATCTTTTGAGCGATGCGGGCACCCGTGCGAACAACGCCGCTGTCACCGCCGAGGTCTTCCACATCGTCGCCGATGCCCTCGGTGCGCCGATGAAGCCCACGCAGCAGCTCACGCTCACCCAAACCGCCCCCGGCGAATACAGCGGCCACTTCCAGCCAGATGAAGCCGGCGTGTATCTCATCCGCGCCCGCAGCGGTGCCGAAATGGTCAGCGCCGGTCTCGTGCACAATCCGAGCAGCGAAGCCAGCCTCGGCACCGTGAACGAAACACTGCTCCGCGAAGCCGCAAATCTCACCGGTGGCGAGTTTTTGGCCGAAAACGCCGCTTTGCCGAACTTGGAGACGACCAAAGCCATGCAGCACATCGAGCTGTGGCCGGACTTGGTGCTCGCGGCATTGCTGCTGTTCTTGATCGACACCGTCATCCGCCGCTGGGAGCACGCGAGCGGGATTTTGGCGGTGGTGTTGAGAAAGTAGCCCTGTTCCTGCGGAACAGGGTTTGCGCTTGTTGCACAGCAACAAGGCTACTTTGGTCTCGACACTGCGAAGGCCGCCGTGCTAGACGAAGGTATGAGCGTTGTGCCTGAACAGAACTGGGAAAGCTACCTTTATCGCACCGACAATGGACCGGTGATTTCCACTTTTTACACTGAGGCCGATAAGATCGAGCAAAGTCGTTTCCCTCATTGTGCCAGGATCATTATTCCGATCCAAAAGCCGAATGAAAACGGTGGGCCTGCCAATGAGGAGGCGGATGTGCTTTGGGCGATGGAGGATGATCTGGCGGCTCTCTTGACAGAAAATGAGGCTGATTGCCTCATGGTCGGACGGCTCACCCACTCTGGAAAACGCGAGCTGGTGTTTCAAGTGGGCGATTGGGACCAGTTTCGGCCTTATGTAGGACTTTGGCTGAGAGAAATCGACGCTTACGAAGGCATGGATATCTCAGAACATGAAGGTTGGGATTTTTTCTTCGATTCGGTTTGGCCCTCGCCCGAATCATGGCAATGGATTACGGACAAACGCGTCGTGGCGTCATTGATGGAGAGTGGTAGCGATCCAGAAAAACTTCATGTGATTGAATACTGTTTCAGAGGCAGCGAGCAGCCTTTGAGAACCCTGGCACAGGTTTTGTCGGGGCGAGGTTATCAAATGATGGAACTGTCTTCGTCTGAAGAGAGGCTGCTGATGTCAAAAACTATGCCGCTAGACATGCAATTAATCGGGCCGGAGTCGGTCTATTTAATGCATCAAGCAGAAAGTTTAGGTTTGGAGTTTGATGGCTGGGGCGCACTTTCGGTCAAGTAGCCCTGTTCCTGCGGAACAGGGTTTGCCCTTGTTGCGCAGCAACAAGGCTACTTTAGCCCTCGCAGATACTCCAACGCCGCTGCGCGGAATTCCGCCTCGGTCGGAAGCTTCCCGGTGCGTTGCTGGAAGTCCGCGATGTGTTTCCTCGCCCACGTGAAGTAGCGCTGATGCGTGTGCCAGAGGGGCTGCTTTTCGTTCTTTTCGTTGATGAGCCAGAAACCGCCCGGTTTATCGGGGGTGCCTTCGTTGTCGTAGAGTTCCCAGTAGAGCACGAAGGGGCAGCCCCATTCGAGCGCGGCGATCATGGTCTCGATGCTCTTTTTGTTTTGCACCTCCGGCGAGTAGCGACGCGCGGGGAAGCCGTATTCGCCGATGAAGACGCGTTTGCCGGGAATGCCTGGCTTGGGCTTCAGCTTCGACTCGATGTGGTTGAGCGAGGCGTGGAGATCGTCGCGGATGCCGCGCTGCAAGCTGTCGTAGCAGGAGTAGCTGACGAAATCGACATCTACCTGCGGGAGGATGTCGTTGGTGAGGCATTGGCCGCCTTTGAGGAAGGGCTCGACGAGGTTTGCCTCGGTGTAGTGCCAGACTTCGACGTTTTGATGCGGCGTGTCGCGCTTTGCGTCGTCGATGGCCTGCTGGCGGACCTTGAGCCAGGCGATGAAATTGTCGCCAAAGTGCTCGGGGAAGGGCTGTTTAGGGTCAAAGTGCGGTCGCAGGTGCCAATCGCCCTCCCAGTGACCGAGGTAGAATTTTTTGCCGCTGCCACTGTAAGTGCGCAGCAGGTGCGCGGTGAGGTCAAACATCTCGCGTTCCTCCAAATCGCGTTCCTCAGGCTTGAACGCGCCCGCGCTGCCATGCGTGGTGAAGGGATAGGCCCAGATGAAAACGTGCGTGAACGGCATGTCGAGCACCGCGCGATGCGTCGGGTCCTTCGCGGCAATCTCCGCGAGGGTTTTCAGCCCCAGATCATTGTTGAGCACATTCGCCTTCATCTTGCCAAACGAGGCCTGCTTCGAGATCGAGAACTTCATGATGCCCGACCCCAGCTCCGCGATCAGCTTCGCACTCTCTAGCAAGGGCTCGTCTTTCGTGAACTGATACCGCGCGCCGATGGCCTGCGTGCCGAGGAGCATGTTCGGCGGCTGCGCCGCCAATGACGAAATCAAAATGACGAATGAAGAAAAGAGGAGAGGCCAAACGACCTGTTTGTAGGTCATGGTAGTGTCATGTCTCTAGGCGGAAGTGATGTTAGTTCTATGCGTCTAAGTATACCGTCTGGAAACTGGTAGTATAGGTGGTTATCGTCTACTCCACGCGTTACTCCATAGTGTCCGTATAGAAAGTCGGGTTTGTGAGGTGGAAATGTCGATTGGACAGTCCATGTGCCGGAACTGCTGTCTTTGGTGAAAATCGCCAAGTGCTCGTTTGGTGAAGATTCGGAGGCACATTCGTGAACGACGATCGTGGTATTCGTTGGGCTGCGAAACGTGCTGATTGAATCGCCTTCCGGACGGCCCATAGATGCAACCCAATCCTCATCGAATACACTGCGAACACGAGCGAGCTCTTTGGCAGACTTTGAATCGATAAGCGTCAGTGATGCGTAAGTGTGAACGGAGTCTTTTGGGGACCAACGCACCTTTGGAGCATCCAGTTCATCGATTTGTGCAACATAAGGCAAGTTTACTTGGCTTGTGCATGCAGCAAGCAATGTCAGAGATGTTATGATTAGCAGCGGTTTGATCATACTTGATGTCGCGGAGTTCGGCGGGGCGGGTGCTGAAGAAGTCGTAGGCGACTTTGTTTTTGGCGGCCATTTCTTGGAAGGTTGAGTACACGATGCCGTCGTCGGCACCGGCGAAGATGGGCTTGGCGGTCTTCAGATCGTAGAAGCGGGCACAGAGGACCTCGGTGGAGGCGGGGTCCGCGATGTAGTCGGTCTTGCCTTGGTCGTTTTTGGTTTTACGCATCGGTCGGGGACAGGCTGGGTGGCTGTGGCTTGGTCATGGCAGCACCTAGGGTGTGGCGCGAGTCACTGGGTGTTTCGCATGTGATTCGACCCAGCGCAGTAGCACGTCGGTATCTGGTTTCACGGCGAGTAGCCCGGCGTACTTCTGCGAGGTCTCTCGGAAAGAGGGCTCGGTGAGCAAGCGGCGTAGTGCTGCCGTGACACGCTCGGGCTCAAAGTGGTCTGGCTGGATGCTCAGGCCTGCTCCCATGCGCTCGATGCGGTCTGCATTGTCTGGCTGATCATGTGCCATGGGCATGATGAGCTGGGGCACACCTGCGGCAAAGGCCTGTGAGAGCGTGCCGATGCCGCCATGATGGACCAGAGCTGCGGCACGCGGTAGCAGGTGGCTAAAAGGTGCATACTCCACCACGATGCAGCCCGGCGGCAGATCCGCAGGCACCTGGGACGGGTAGCGAGTCAGTAGCATCGCACGCCTGCCGAGTCTGCGCATGCTTTCCACGGCTGTTTGGAAAAAGCGGGCGGCCTGCTTGTTCGCACTGCCTGCGGTAAAGAGCACGGGCGGCTCTCCAGCGTCTAGAAAGGCGGCAAGCTCTGGCGAGAGTGCTTTCCCACCGCCTAGGTCCTCTAGCGGGAATGTCCACTGGAGCATCTCTCGCGGCCAGTCTGGCTGTGGAGCTGCGAACCAGTCGGGGAAAAGCATCAGCGTGCCATCGGGCGAGTCCCACCAATCCCGAAAAAAGCTGCGAGGAGGGGCCACGCCGTTTTGTTTGCACAAGGCACGCAATTTCGGCATCACGATGAAATCGACTGGGTTCGGCAGAGATAGAATGAGCTTTTTGAACCACAGGGGGCGTGTGCGGAAGCTCTTAAAGGCCGGATGCAGTAGCGGCGGCTCATACGCACTCATCACAGGTGCTGGCTGCATGTGCATGGTGATCAGCGGCACGCCCAGCTTCTCCCGTGCGAGCCGTCCTGCGATGGCTGTCACGGGCGCTAGGATCAAATCCACGGGTGGATGACTCTCCACGGCGGATAAATAGGTTTCTGCCAGCTTGATAGCCTCCTCGAACAAGGCTTTCGGGCCCTGCAAAAGCTGCCAGATGCGTGGATCTTGGAGCAAGGCCTCAAAATCCTCAGCACGGCCCAGGGGCACGCATTTCAGCCCCTGATCCAGGATGTGTTTCTCAAATAGACAGGACGTGATCATCGTCACCTCATGACCACGGGCTTTCAGGAGGCGGCCCAGCCACATCAGGGGAAAGACATCTCCCGCGCTGCCTAGTGGTAAGAGGTGGATGTGCATGTGGAGGGATCTAGCGGATGGGCGGGTATTTGCGCTATGCCAGCAGCGGCCTGAGCATGTCGCAAATCTCTGGCACTCGGACAAATGGGTCTTCTTTTGTCTCAAACTCCAGGGTGAACCAGCCTTGGTAATTCGCATCGCGCATGATCTGGATCACACGCTTCACATCACTGGGCTCGCCTTCCTTTGCTCCCTCACGCTTGATTTCCATCTTGAGCTGCACGTTGACCGAGTACGGGGCGATTTTGGCCAGATCTGCATAAGGGTCCGCTGTGTGGAAATTGCCGCTATCGAGGTTGATGCCTGCCCAAGGGCTTTTCGCGGCACGCACCATTTTGATCAGGTTATCCGGCAGTGCGACGATGCCGCCGTGGTTCTCTAGGCCAAGGAAGACGCCTTTTTTACCTGCGTAGTCGAGGCACTCTTGGTAGGAGGCGAGGCAGTTCGCCACCGCCTCTTCTTCACTGAGGCTTTTTTCCTTGGCACCGGCAAAGACGCGGATGTGCGGCGCACCCATGATGGCGGCGTAGTCGATCCATTTTTTCGTGTAGGCGATCTGTTCGCTGAGTTTGTCACCTTTTGGCAAAGCGAAGTTATTGCCCACGGCAGTGCCAGTGAGCTGCACACCGCGCAGGTAAGCGCGGCGCTTCACTTCGAGCAAAAAGGCCTCATCCACATCGGGTGGGAAGAAATAGCTCGTCACCTCGGCTCCAGCCACGTTGTTGTCACCGCACCAGTCGATGAAGTCCAGGATGCTCCAGGGCTTGCGGTCGCTTTTGGGCTTTTGTTCCTTGTCACGCATCCATTGGAAGTACTCGCGGAAGCTGTATGCGGCCACGCCGAGCTGCATGCGGCTTTTGCCGGGGCGGACGATGGGCTCGATAGCGGATGCAGAGGAGGCAGCGAGGGCGCTGAGACTGGTGGTGATGAAGTGACGGCGTGTGGACATGGCGGTGATCTGAGAACGCCCAGGGAAAGCTGGATCGTGCCGTTATTCAACTGCTACGGCCTGTTTTCGTCGAAGGGCGAGCTCGGCGGCACCGCGCAGGGGTTGGACGCGCATTTCATCTGCTTGCAGCTCGATCCTGATGCCGCCGGTGGCAGATGGATTGAGCAAAGGCACCCGCTGCTCGGTGCACCAGGACTCCAGCCTCGCGGGCATTTTCAGCAACAGACGACCAGGCTCTGCAGCGTGGATGACCACCCTCGGAGCCGCTTTTTGGAGGAACTCCGGGGAGCCTGCTTCATCGCTCTCGCAGTGGCTCTGGATGAGGACGTCGCAGCGGATGTCTGCGCCGGACTCCAGCAGAGCCTGCTCGGTGTTCCAGCCCGCATCGCTCGTCCACAGCAGCCGCCAGCCGTGTAGATCTGCCCGCAGCACCATGGCGCGATCATCGCCACGTCCGGTGCGTGCATGGGTGCCGGGATGCAGGCAGATGAGACGCGTGTTTTTTTCATCCGCACCTGGGCAGAGGCCTGCATCGGTGGGTAGAGCCTTGAGCAAGGGGGTGAGCGAGCCGCTTTGCAGGCTGTGCAGCACCGAGTTTGCCGGGGCGGCCATCTCTTGTTCCACCGCACTGAGATAGAGTGGTGGATGGCCAAAATCTGGCGCTACCGCATCCACCGCGCCGACGTGGTCACGATCATTGTGACTGAGGAAGATGCCCTCCAGGTGATTCACGCCTGCGTGGCGCAGCGCAGGCTTCAGTTGAGCACGGTAATCCTGCGTATGACCTGTATCGAGCAGCCAGTCACGCCCATCCACACGCAGGTGGTTTGCGGCACCGCAATCCGGCATATCCAGCACATGCCACGTCGCAAAAACCTCTGCTGAGCGCGGAGTGGAGCTGACGTGGAGATTCGCCCCAGGCAGCGCCGCGAACCACGCCGCGCAGTAGATCATCGCACGAGCTAGGGCCCAGTTCGCACAATTGATCGTGGAAAGCAGGCCGCTGAGATGCAGCGCCGCGCTGATCATGCCCATGCATGTCACTGCCAGTGATAGCGTGGAGAGCGGCACCAGCACCAGATTTGCCACCACGGCCACGGGCGTGATGCTCTGAAAATGCAGCCAAATGAAAGGAACACTGCCCAACCATGCCGCCACTGACACGCCCAGATTCCCACCGATCCAGCGCCGTGCATCACGCATGCGGAGCTGCCACCAGCTCGCGTGTCGATCAGGTAGAAAAGGATCGAGCTCCATCCATGGGCGCAGTTTTTCGGAGAGCGAGTCCGACCACATCGAGATGCCCCACAGCACACCGAAACTCAGCTGAAAGCCTGCTAAGAAAAGCTGATGACTATCCGCCACCAGCACCAGCAGCGCGGCCAGGCCCAGGGAGTTCTGGAGCGAGGAGCGGCGATCCGCCAGCGTGGAGAGCAGCATCACCGCGATCATCCACGCCGAGCGTGCCGCCGAAGGGCGCCAGCCCGTGATGAAGGCATAGACAAAGACCGTCGTGATCATCGCCACCACCACCCGCGAGCGGCGCTGGCGCAGCATCCGTAGCATCTGGCCGATGATGATGCCTAGCAGACCGACGTGTAGTCCACTGACGGCGAAAACATGCAGCGTACCACTATCTCGAAAAGCCTCCTCCACCTCCTCCTGCGCCTCCTCGGCCACGCCCAGCGCCATCGCACGGATCACACCTGCCGTGGCCGCATCCTGCGCGATGCCACGCGTTAGTCGCTCTGCGATCCAGCTCCGTGAGGCCTCTGCCGCATCCAGCAAAGCACAGCGCAGCGGCTCACCACGGCCAGGGAGCACACGCACCGCCTCCGCGTCGATGCGGCCCACGAATCCACGCCGCAAAGAGTGCGTCTCGGAGTCAAAGCCGCCCGGATTCATCCGCACACGCGGCACGTGCAGCACACCCCGCAGCTCATACTGCCCTGCACCGGGGAAGCTCACCCCACGTGGCAGCCTCACTAGCAACTCACCCGTTTGCTGAATGCTCCTACCATCCGCGAACACCACGCTGTGAAAATGGATGGCCGCATTCGCCCGATTCGGCAGCACGCGGGATTCGTGATCAGGCCGCAGACTACCACGCACCGTCACCACTGCGCGGCTCTCTGCCTGAGATAGCAGCATGGCACGCAGCGGATGACGAAAAGTCGCCTCCAGATGCAGGGCATGCAGTGCGGCAAAGACACCGATGCATGCCACCAGCGCCAGCCACACACGCCGCCACATCAAAGCCAGCGCACTGAGCCCCAGCGCCGCGCCACAGGCACTGGGGGAGTCGATGGCACCATACTCCGCGATGAGCAGGCCCCCTGCTGCGGCAAATGCGGCGAGCAAGAGCGGATTGAGCCGCGCCCAGGCATTGAATCGGCCCACGCTGGCACACATACGCAGCACAGTGAGGGTTTTGCTCAGCTCTGCGATGCGGCGCTAGCTAGAGCCGCCTTGTTTTTCTGCTCCTGGATGTGCTTGAACTCGAGCTGCTCGATTTCGCTGATCTTGTGGTAGGCGTTCGCGCTATGCCGTGTGCCGGGGAAGTTGCCGATCACTTGCTCCAGAATTTCACGCGCCTCAGCGTAATCATGCAGATGCGTCATATTCACCTCCGCGATGCGGAACATGATGAAAGCCGCATCATCCACCGGCCACTCGCGGCTCTGGAGATGCTGCCTGAGCTCATTGAGTGCCATCTGCGGCTCATGCAGCCGCTCCGCATACACCTTGGCAATTTCTGCGACAGGGAAGGGGTCCTCTGGCTTCTCCTCCATCATCTTTTTGTAGAAGCCGATCGCGGCTTCATAGTTGCCCTGCGAAATGCTGGCGGCCGCCTTCATCATGTCATCCTGCTCTGTCTCCTCCCCACTGGAGAAAACGGCCTGCCCCATCGCATCCCCGATCCACGGCAGCAGGTATTTCACCGCCAGCACACCACCCACGCCACCCAGTGCGATGAAATAGACCAGCTTCATCCCATCACTGGCCGCCATGACTTTCTGATAGGCGAGGTAGCCTCCGATGAGGACGAGCACGACGATGCAAATTCGGATCAAGAGCTGGTTGTTCATGAGCGGGAGAGGTGAAAAAGCTGCTCCAGGCTATCAAACCGCCCTTCACACGCCAAGCGCGAAGTTTGGCAAATCCGTGCTCGCTGTCACGTTTGGCATCCTCGTCATGAAAATCGCGCATTGTCAGTATGAGTCGTGGGTGGGTGACTTCGAGCACAACCTCGGCCGCTTCGAAGAAGGCCTCAAAAAGGCCGATGAGGCCGGTGCGGCACTCGTTTCCTTCCCCGAGTGTTTTCTCACCGGGTATCCTGATACGGAGGAATTGGCCCGCAAGGGTGCCTTTGCCGTCGATTCACCACCCATCCGCCGCGTCTTGGAAATCACCGCTCGCTATGCCGCAGCGGCCATCGTCGGATTCAATGAATCGCGTGGTGCAGATCTCTACAACACGGCGCTGGTCGCCCATCACGGCCAGTTGCTCGGCCAGTACAGCAAATGTGCGGCCTATCAGCGATTTCACCGCCAGGGACGTGAGTTTCCGGTGTTCGAGATCGCGGGTTTGAAGTTCGGCGTGCTCATCTGCGCAGATGGCGGCTACATCGAGCCTGCACGCATCCTCGCGCTCAAAGGAGCCCGTGCCATCATCGCCCCACACTTCAATTACATCTCCGCCACGGGCCTGATCCGGCATTTCATGAAAGTCCGTGCAGATCACGCCGCCCGCGCCGTCGAAAACAGCGTCTATTTCGTCCGTGCGAACAATGTGGTGCTCGATCCGGCCAAAAGCGGCATCATCAAAAGCGAAGGCGTCGGTTACGGCGATAGCTACGTCATGGACCCGAGTGGAGAAATCATTGTCCAGAGCCGCCGCCATGCGGAGGACTTCATCACGGCGGAGCTCGATGTCTCCAGCCGTTCAGATACGGCCTGGGGGCTGACCAAGTCGGCTTGGAGCCTGCGGGAGTTCGGAGCTATCGCTCAGGCGGCGATGCAGGATGGGAAAGGATGATTTTCTGAATGACGAATGGAGCATGCAGCACGAATGACGGTGTCTTTTCATGCCTTCTCCTGCTTCCAAACCCGAACTCCTCTCTCCTGCTGGCAACTGGGAGTGTGCGCGTGCCGCTGTGGCCAATGGCGCGGACGCGATCTACTTCGGCATGCCGCGATTCAATGCACGGCTGCGGGCGGATAACTTCACCGCGGAGGATTTGCCAGAGCTGATGAAGTTTCTCCACGAGCATGGGGTGAAGGGCTACGTGGCCTTCAATACGCTCATTTTCACCGCCGAGCTGCCAGATGCCGCGGCGCAATTGCGCCTGCTGGAAAGCTCCGGCGTGGATGCCGTGATCGTGCAGGATCTGGGCCTCGCACGCATGGTGAAGGCTCTCACGCCGGGTCTGCGACTGCATGCGAGCACGCAGATGACCATCACATCGCCGGAGGGGCTAGAGTTCGCCCAGCAGCTCGACATTGATCAGGCCGTGCTGGCACGTGAGCTGTCACTGCGGGAGCTGGAGCGCTTCAAGGACTCGCCCGTGCCGCTGGAGGTCTTTGTGCATGGTGCGCTGTGTGTGGCGTATTCCGGCCAGTGCCTGACGAGTGAGTCGCTAGGAAGGCGCAGCGCGAACCGTGGCGAGTGTGCCCAGGCCTGCCGCATGCCGTATGAAATGCTCGTCGATGGCGTGGCGCGTGATCTCGGGGACAAGCGCTACCTTCTCTCCCCACAGGATCTCGCAGCGGTGGATGAAATCCCGCGCCTCATCGAGCTAGGCATCCGCAGCTTTAAAATCGAAGGTCGGCTGAAGACGCCGGAATACGTGGCGGCGGTCACGCAGGTCTATCGTGCGGCGATGGATCGTGCGCTGGCGGGGAAGCCAGCTCCTGCGACGGAGGATGACCGCTATGCACTGGAGATGACCTTTTCACGCGGCCTCTTCACTGGCTGGATGCATGGTGTGGATCACCAGCAGCTCGTGGGTGCTTATTATGGCAAAAAACGCGGCCCCTACGTCGGCGCCGTCACTCGCATCCTCGGTGCGGATACGCTGGAACTGAATGAGCTGCGGCTGGACATGAAGCCCGGTGATGGCGTGGTCTTTGAAAACCTGGATGACACGAACGCGGAGCAAGGGGGCAGCATTTATGAGCTACGCGGCACTCGCATGAGCTTCCGCCACGGGCACTTGCGCATGCAGGACATCCCCACCGGCACGCGGGTCTTTAAAACGAGTGATCCAGCGCTGAACCGCGCCCTGCGTCAGTCGTTTGAAAAAGACATCCCACAGCGAAAGCTGCACCGGCTCGATCTCATGGTCACCGGCATGGCGGGTGAACCGCTACGCGTCAGTTGCGGCGCGGCACTGGTCAGCTCCTCCATGCCGCTGCAAGCCGCGCTGAAACGGCCACTCACGCCTGCGGCCTTCATTGATCAGTTCAGCCGCCTCGGCGGCACGGCCTATGAGCTCGGCCAAGTCGATTTCCAGGTCGAGGGCGAGGTGATGGTGCCCGTGAGTGAACTCAATCGGATGCGGAGAGATTTGGTCGCCGCATGCGACATGCAGCCTGCGCAGCTACCTGCGCCAAAGCGGGCTACGAGCACGCTGGAAGGCATGCTGGCCGCTGCAAAAGCCCCCCAAGAGGCACCTGGAGCCCCCAAACAGGAATTGTTCGTTCTTTGCCGCACGAAGGAGCAAATCAGCGCGGCACTCGAATGCGGCATTTCCCGGCTGTACCTCGATTTTGAGGATATTCGGCGCTATGGCGACGTGGTGGCGGAAATCCGTGATTCGGGCTCCAAATCGGAAATTTGGCTGGCGACGCCGCGCATCCAAAAATCCGGCGAAGCGGGCTTTTTTAAGCTGATCGAACGTGCGAAGTCGCATGGCGTGCTGATTCGGAATCTGGGAGCCATTTCACACTTCAAAGAGGCCGGTTTGCCGATCACGGGCGATTTTTCGCTGAACGTAGCCAATCCGCTCACGGCAGAAATCTTGAAGAAGACGGGCCTGGAGCGGCTGACGATCAGTTACGATCTGAATATCGAGCAAGTGCTCGACCTGCTGGGTGGAGCACCACCGGCGTGGTTCGAGCTCACACTGCATCAGCACATGCCGATGTTTCACATGGAGCACTGCGCCTTTGCGGCGTTTTTGAGTGAGGGGACGAATTTTACCAACTGTGGGCGTCCCTGTGACCGGCACCGCGTGCATCTGCGTGATCGCGTGGGCATGGAGCATCCGCTGAAGGCCGATGTGGGCTGCCGGAACACGCTTTTCAATGCTGTGGCGCAAACAGGAGCGCAGTACTTCACCGCGCTGCGTCAGGCAGGACTGGGTGCCTTCCGCGTGGAGCTGCTGGAGGAGGACGGCGCGGAGTCTGCACGCGTTTTGAAGACCTACCAAGAGCTCCTCGCCGGCAAGCGCGATGCGGAGGCGATCTGGCGTGACCTGAAAGCGCAAAGCCAGCTAGGTGTTACTCGCGGGACCATGGCAGAACTCGTATGAACGTAAATCAACAACCTTATCGCACTGTCTGGATGCCACAGGATGGCGTGGTACGGATCATTGAGCAGCGGCGGCTGCCGTGGGCATTTGAGACGGCGGATCTGACGAGCGCTGCGGCGGTGGCGGAGGCGATCCGTGACATGGCGGTGCGCGGTGCGGGCTGCATCGGGGCGACGGCGGGTTATGGCATGGCTTTGGCCGCTATGGAGGCGCGGAGTGAGGCGCAGTTGGCCGAGATGGCACAGATGATGATTTCCACGCGGCCTACGGCGGTGAATCTAGCCTGGGCGGTGCAGCGAGTGCTGCGGGTGCTGAAGAATTTGCCGCAGACTGAGTGGAAGGCTGCGGCGCGGCGTGAGGCGGAGATGATCGCGGATGAGGATGCGGCGGCGTGTGCGCAGATCGGGGTGCATGGGCTGGAAATCCTGCGCCGGATCGCGGCGGGCAAGCCGGATGGCGTGGTGAATGTGCTGACGCATTGCAACGCAGGATGGTTGGCCTTTGTGGACTACGGGAGTGCGACGGCTCCGATCTATGCAGCGCATGATGCAGGCCTGAAGGTGCATGTGTGGGTGGATGAGACGCGTCCGCGCAATCAAGGTGCCAAGCTCACGGCCTGGGAGCTGGCGCAGCACGGGGTGCCGCACACGGTCATCCCGGATAATGCGGGTGGGCATCTCATGCAGCATGGCATGGTGGATGTGGTGATCACGGGGGCAGACCGCGTGACGCGCTGCGGCGATGTGGCGAATAAAATCGGCACGTATCTGAAGGCGCTGGCGGCGCGGGACAATGGGGTGCCGTTTTATGTGGCGCTGCCGTCCTCGACTTTCGATTGGGAGATGGAGGATGGTGTGAAGGGTATCCCGATCGAGCAGCGCAGTGGCGATGAGGTGGCGTGGATGGAGGGGCCGGATGCGAGCGGGCAGCTCCAGAGCATCCGCGTGACTCCGGCAGGCAGCGCGGTGGCGAATCATGCCTTTGATGTGACTCCGGCACGGCTGGTGACGGCGCTGATCACGGAGAAGGGTGTCTTTGAGGCGAGCGCAGCAGCTCTCAGCGACTGCGCACGGCTTTGCGGCTGGCGATGATGCGCTTTTTCGGCGGACGGGCGAGTTTGACGGCTTTGACAGTTTTCACCGCCTTCGCGCTGCGTGTGTTGGCCTCACGGAGCTCGCGCAGTTCTTTCTCGACCGTGGCGAGGCGGCGTGAGGTGGCCTCCAGCTTCCGCACGACGAGACGGGCGACGAATTCGTAGAGTGAGGCGTGGAAGTCTGGGTCTTCCTCACGCGGATGGATGTCCTGGAGGAATTTTTGATCGACGGCGAGGCAGACGGCCTTGGTGCTGGCGAGGACGGAGGCGAGACGCCGGTCCTGATTGACGAGGGCTAGCTCACCAAAGACCTCACCTGGGCGGGCGATGGCGGCGACCTTTTTCCCGCCGACGTGGACCTCCAGCTCACCACTGAGCAGGACGTAGATGCGGGAGTCGATGCTGCCCTCTTTGATGATGGTGTCACCGGGCTCGCACTGGAGGAGGCTGCTGGAGTTCAAAACCTCGTCGAGCTGCTCCTCATTGAAGCTGCTGAGTGCGGGCACCGTGGTGAGGGGTGAGCCCTGGCGCTCGTCATGGATGTAGGCGAATTCTTTCATCGGGAGTGCGCTGATTCTGTCAGGAACGTGATGCTGCCGACAAGGAAAAGTTTTGCTCATTTTACACCGCTCTTCACAGCCGCGTCGTAAGCGGGCCAAAAGGCTGCGGGGGGCTGGAGGTCTTTCCCCTGGTCGTCAAAACGGGTGCCGATCTCCTGGAGTGAGAGGCTTTTTGCCACGTCGATGCCGGCGGTGATGTTTTGTGGGGTGAAGACCAAGCGGGTGAGCTGCATACCATTCAGCGGCGACAGATCTGTCACGGGCGTCTCGGCGATGTGTAGGCGCTGGAGTGCGGTGCCGCTGAGTGGGGTGAGATCCTTCACCTTTGTGCGATGCAGGGTGAGGCTGACGAGGGGGACGGTTTTGAGTGCAGAGATGTTTTCCACCGGGCAGCCGGTGAGCCAGAGCATCTGGATGGGGCATTTTGCGATGCCGCTGATGTCGGCGATCTGGGACTCGACGGCGTTCAGTTCGATGAGTGGCATGCCTTCCAGGGCACTGAGATCACGCACGGGGGTGCGGCTGAGGTAGAGCTTTTCCAGCGGCATGCCACGCAGTGGGGAGAGATCCTGGGCCTTGGTGTCTTCGAGGTAGAGCTCGACGAGTTTTTTGCCCTGGAGTGGGCGCAGATCGCTCACGGGCGTCTCGCTGAGGTCTAGGGCGAGGGGCTCGATGTGCTGGAGGAATTTCACATTGTCGATTTTCGCTCCGCGCAGGCTCAGGGCGATGACTTTGCCCTCCTGGATGTTGAATTCGCCATTGCCCTCGTAGGCAGGATTGTGGTGCTTCACCTCGATGTGCATCTTCTCCGGCGTCCAGTGGACATTCACGGCTGCTTCAGCCGTTGGGGGTGTTTTTGGGGCCTCTGGAGTTGGCTGAGGTGCTGCGGTGGCCACTGGAGCTGCTGGGGCAGGGGATGGCGCCGTATTCTTGGCATCATCACCGCACTGGCTGAGGAGTGGTAGGATCAAAAGCAGAGGCAGAAAGGGCAGGCGCAGGTTCATGCCGCGCCGCATGCCGGAAAACTCGCTGCCATGCAAGGAAGAAGTGTCCGGGCGTGTATCCTGACTCTCCAGGGGCTGCTGCTGGGGCTGGGCTTTGGTGATTTTCCGCCTTGTCATCCACGCCTACGCGTACATCCTGCCCGGAACATCGTCTCTTTTAAGTATCCATCCATGCAGAACCGACCCCCGAATCGCGGCCCATCGAACCAATCCTCCCGTAGCGGCCCGCCGCATCGTAGCAGCGGCCCTCCCCGCGGCATTGTTGGCAGCAGCGGCCCGCCTCGCGGTATCGTCGGTGGCAGTGGCCCCCCACGCGGCATCGTGAGTAGCAGTGGCCCGCCTCGTGGCATCGTCGGTGGCACAGGTAGCGGAGCGGCTGGTCCTGGCATCGGTGCACCGGGTGCCCGTGGTGGTAGCCCGATGCAGCGCAGTGGCGGTATCGGCAATACACCCCATCGTGGTGGCGGTCAGAACCGTGGCGGCGGCGGTGGCTCACAGCGCCGGCCTGAGCCAGAGCCAGAGATCAAGCAAAAGGAAGAAGCCATCGAACTCGAAGGCGTGGTGTCCTCCGTACTCGCCGGGACGATGTTCCGTGTGAAGCTGCGCACTGGGCATGAAGTGCTCGCCCACATCTCTGGTAAGATGCGGAAGAAATTCATCCGTCTAGTCATCGGTGACGCGGTGAAACTGGAAATGTCCCCCTACGACGTGAACAAAGCACGCATCGTGTACCGCATCGGCTAATCGGGTGCCGCATTCTCCCACCTCTCTCCCTCCGCAGCCCCGATGGCAGGTGACATCGTCTATTTTGACTTGGAAACACGCCTGACCGCTGGTGACGTGGGTGGCTGGGGTAATAAGCACAAGATGGGCATCTCCGTCGCCTGCACCTACAGCACGCAGGCAGAGGAATACCGCATTTACACGCAGGATGAGTCCGCAGATCTCGTGGAGCAACTACGCCGCGCGGATCTGGTGGTGGGCTTTAATCATGTGGGTTTCGATTATGAGGTGCTGCTGGGTCAGTGCCTTTTTGATTTCCGCGATCAGCTCAACAGCCTCGATTTGCTCATCGACCTCGAAAAAGCCCTCGGCCACCGGCTGAAGCTGGAGGCCGTGGCCGCAGCATCCCTCGGCATGGGAAAGACGGCGGACGGGCTCGATGCCATTCGCTGGTGGCAGCAGGGCAAGATGGACCTCATCGCCGAATACTGCTGCTACGATGTGAAGGTGACCAAATGCGTCCATGAATACGGAGTGAAGCACGGCCATGTGAAGTACCATGATCGCAATGGTCGCGAGCAATCCGTCAAAGTGAACTGGTGATGAAGTCCGCGCTTTTCGAGCTCATTCGCCGCGCCGCGTGGGCTCCCGCACTCGTGCTGGTGGTGCATCAAATCGTGCTGCGCACGCCCTGGCGGCGTGATTTGGATTTTTGGATGCATTTTTCCGGTGGGCTGGCCGCAGCGTATCTATGCTGGCATGGGGTGGAGTCCTTTCAGCCCTGGATCGGGACGCTGACGCGTGTGGGGCGGGTGCTTTTCGTCTTCGCCTTGGCGCTGACCATCGGGGTGTTTTGGGAATTCGCGGAGCTGGCCTCGGATGTCTTCCGTGGCACACGCATCCAGCAGGATGTGCGGGAGACGATGCACGACCTCATCGCTGACTCCTGCGGCGCGGCACTGACTCTCGCTATGATGCTGTGGCGGACGCGGGGCCGATCATAGCCCCAGGTGCCCGAGTGCCAGCAGCCCATAGTAGGTGTACTCGCAGTCGAGCGTGTCGTCTGTCCAGTTCCCATGAAAGCCGCCCGCCGCGCTCCACAGCGAGTCCACGAAGTCGAGGCAGGGCTCCTTCAGCCGCGAAAAATCTGCCTGCACCGCATCCAGCGCATGCAGAGCCACCGCCGTGCTCAGCAGATCCGGCAGCGGAGCATGTGGCATCGCCAGGAAGCCGCCAGCAGGCAGGCAGCGAGCCATTAGCCACTCCACTGCCTGTGCAGGCGGAGTCATTTCCAAATGACGATGCAGTGCCACCATCGCTGCCGTAGCCGTGGTGGAGCCCACAGGGATGCCGGGCTCATTCGACCACGCTCCATCCGGTGTGCGCAGGCCGCCCATGCACTCTGCCAGCCGCCATGGAGCAGGCGGCAGTGAGCCGAGATCCTGATACGCACCCCAGGCCAGCAGACAGCCGTAGGCGCTGCCTTTTTTCCTCCCTGGAGCCTGGTGATACCCCCCATCCTCGCAGCGGTAGGCCTCGATCCGCCCCGCCAGCTCTTCTTTTGCACTTTGGGTCAAACTCGTGCCAGAGCCCATATTCGCCCAGCAGCGTGCCAGGCAGCACAAATGCACAAAATCCAGCCCCTCTCCGCTGCCGTAGCCACGGAGCCACGGTCGTAGATCCGGCAGCGCCGCCTCTGGCACCAGCAGGGCCTTTAGCCCCTCCATGCCGAACACGCTGTAATATAAATCTGGCCGCTCATCGCGGTCGAGGAAGCCCCCACCATCCACTGCGAGCCTAGAGCGCAAAAACGCCTCCACCAGCGGTGCAGACTCGCCCAGCACCTTCGGCGCAAGGCGGGCGACTTGGAGCATTTCGAGACGGAAAGACATCTTCGCAACAGATCGGAGCGAATAGGTCGAAAAAACAGCTCCCAGAGCCGCCCTCGCCTACTCTTTCGTGGTTTACTCCTTTGCCGTGATCGGAGCAGGGGCCGCCGTGCGCGGCAGCCACGTCGTCATGTCCAGTGTGTAGCTCGTTTCACCTGGAAAGAGCACCGCAAAGCGCTCCACCGGCATCCCCTTGGCCGTGTGATGGATCACCACACTGAGAGAGCCCTCCTTGGTCGCTGACATGGCGTAGCCCTTTGATCCAGCGGGGGTTTTGCCAGTCCACACCCCATGCAGTACCACCACCTCGTCGGGGAATTGCAGCGGCTTCCCATCCGGCGCGGAAAAGGCAAAGGCCAGCTCCGGCGCAAAAGCCCCCGCACCCTCGAAACTCCACTTCAGCACACGGTGAATGTACTCGCTGGCTTTTTTCTTCAAAGCCTCCCGCTGCGGCTCCGGCGTGAGATCGTAGTCCGCCTTCGTCAGCGAAGGGGCCGTATTCGGGTCTGCCTCACAACTACGCGGATCGATCTCCACCGTCACCACACAGCCGCCAGCCCCATCAAAGTCCGTCCGCACAGGGATCTCTGGCAGTGGGTGTGCCCAGGCCAGCGGCGCTGCGCTGAGGAAAAAGAGGGCGAAAAATCGGCGGAAAGGTGTAGCGGTCATGGGGGATGCGAGCCCATTAAACGACCGGATTCCCCCGATCCCACGAAAAAAATGATAGCCGAAGGGGCATCTTTTCGTCTTTAATACCCTATTCCGCGACATCAGGGGCTCCTTGACCGGGGTGCCCCCACGGAACCTCAACCCAAAGACAAACACATGAAAGCCATCCTTACCACCCTCGCACTCGTCACCCTTTCCGTCTCCTCCTACGCAGGCTGCGGCAAGACTGAAGACGTCTCCGGCAAGCTCAAGAGCGTCGATGCTGAAAAGAAAGAAATCGTCATCGGCACCAAAACTCTCAAGCTCACCCCAGCTGTGACCAACGCTGCTGAACTCGTCGGCAAGCAAGTGACCGCCAAAGTCGGCCACGGCAAAGTCGAGTCCATCGAAGCCAAGAAGAGCTAAGACTCATCCTCATATCATCATTAACTGATGTGAAACCCGGAGGCATCCCCTCCGGGTTTTTTGTTCACAGGCACCTCGTTTTCTGGTCCAATCCCGCCGGATGCACGGCCATCCAGGCCGTGTGTCCGCATAACATAAAACATAGATACACATACCATGAAAACGAACACACAACCCACAGCCAGACAGCGCGGCTTCACGCTGATCGAACTGCTGGTGGTCATCGCAATCATCGCCACACTCGCGGCGTTGTCGGTGCCCGCCATCCAGACGATGCTCAAAGCCGGCAAGCAAACCGAAGCCATCAACAACTGCCGACAGGTCATCATGGCCATGAAGCAGTATGCCCAGCGGAATGGCTCCCAATACCCTGATGCCGCCACCGATCCGGTCACAGGCAATACGGCACGCAGTAGCAACGAGGCCTTCCGCAGCCTCATCCGCCAGCGCATCGTCTCCGAAGAAAAAATCTTCGGGGCACCCGCTGGTTACAAGCCCAATGGCGTCATCGGCACCTCCCCCGGTTACGAGCAGGCACTGCTCCCCGGCGAAGTACACTGGGCCATCACCGCTGGTCTCACAGATACCAGTGATGGCGGCATCCCGCTCGTCTATGAAAACCCCGCAGAGCCCACCTGGCCTCCGAAATGGAATGCCAGCGCCGCCGGGCAGATCCGCCCGGGTCGCACCTGGGTCGGCAGCCAGATCGTCATCGGTCGGCAGGACTGCTCCGTCAGCATTGTGGACCTCGATGGGGCCAAAGGCCTCGTCACCGTGCCCACCCTCGGTGCCGGGCTCGACATGTTCACCCAGCCCACAGAGGGCTCGACCATGAATGTGCTCATGCCCGAGCTCCCCGGTGGCACCATCGGCAAGACCCCATCGCCGCCAATTCCCCCCGAAGGAGAAAACAAGGCCCGTGATGGCTTCCCACCGCTGCTCCCCGGTTCTGCTCCTGCCTCCTCACCGCTGAACAACTAACCAGCGATTGCCTCAAAAAACTGATTCATCCACCACACCGCCGGATTGCGCATCGCAGTCCGGCGGTTTTTTTAATTCATTCCTCACACCAGCAAATCCTTCACCACATGCCCGTGGATGTCGGTGAGGCGGTAGTCGCGGCCTTGGAAGCGATACGTCAGGCGTTCGTGGTCGAAGCCGAGCAGGTGCATCACCGTGGCCTGGAAGTCGTGCACATGCACTTTGTTCTCCGCGATGCTGAAACCGAGCTCATCCGTGCTGCCGTAGTCGAATCCGGCCTTCACACCGCCACCTGCCATGAAGAGCGTGTAGCAATCCGGGTAGTGATCGCGACCCAGCACCTTGCTCGCCGCTGTGCGGCCCTCGCGGAAAGGCGTGCGGCCAAATTCACCGCCCCAGATGACCAGCGTGTCTTCGAGCAGGCCGCGCTGCTTGAGATCTTTGATCAAAGCGGCCACGGGCTTGTCCGTGGCGGCCATTTTGCTCGTCAGGCCGGTGGTGATACCGTTGCCCTCGCCGGTGCCATGGAAGTCCCAGCCCCAGTCGAAGAGATTCACAAAGCGCACGCCTTGCTCCACCAGACGCCGCGCCAGCAGGCAATTGTTCGCAAAGCTCGCCTCGCCCGGTTTCGCGCCGTAGGCCTCCAGGGTGGCCGCGTTTTCCTTTGAGATGTCCATCACCTCTGGCACACTCGTCTGCATGCGATACGCCAGCTCATACTGCGCGATGCGTGTGACCGTCTCAGGATGTCCAAACTCTGCCACCTGCTGCTGGTTGAGCTGATTCAGCACATCGAGCGTCTTGCGGCGCATCTCGCGGTTCATGCCAGCTGGATCACTCACGAACAAAACGGGATCGCCCTTGCTACGGCACTGCACGCCTTGATACACGCTCGGGATGAAGCCGCTGCCCCAACAGCCCTGCCCGCCGCTCGGCTGCGTGCCGCTGGAGATGAGGGCTACAAAGCCCGGCAGATCCTGATTCTCCGTGCCCAGGCCATACGTCGCCCACGAGCCCATGGAAGGCCTGCCCTGCCGCGCATGACCGGTGAAGAGCAGCAGCTCCGCTGGCGCATGATTGAACTGGTCCGTCGTCATCGACCGCACCATGCAGATATCATCCGCGATCGTGTGGAAGTTCGGACACGCATCGCTCATCCACATCCCCGCCTTGCCGTAACGCTCAAAGGTGCGCGGTGTGCCCATCAGCTTCGGCACACCCGTGGTGAAGGCAAAGCGCCGCCCTTTGAGAATCGAATCCGGGCAGTCCTGCCCGCTGCGCTTCACCAGCTCCGGCTTGTAATCAAACAGATCGAGATGCGGCGGCGCCCCGCTCATGTGTAGATAGATCACCCGCTTCGCCTTCGCCGCATGGTGCCCATGCTTCGGGATCATCGGGTTCGTCGATTGCGGCAACGCCGCAGCCTCCTGCTGCATCGCATGCATCGCGATGGCCCCGAGGCTGAACTGCCCCGTCGCTCCGAGGAACTGGCGGCGCGTGGTGAACTGGAGTTGGTCGTGAAAAACAGGGTTCATAAAAGCAGGCAGGTTAAAGTTAACGGCGCATCAAAAACTCATCCAAATTCATGACCACATTCGCCACGGCGGTCCAGGCGGCGAGTTCGGGGAGGTTGGCATCCTTTTCAGCGGGTCCGAGAGGGTCCGTGGCCATCTTCGTCGCTGCGGCGGTGTCCTTTTGATACGTCGCGAGGCTTTCCGCATGAAGCTGCGTCAACGCGGTCAACTCATGTGCGACGGGTTCGCGACTGAGACAGAGCTTGAAGAGGTGCGTGAGGCGTTCGGGCGTGGATTTCGCCTCGCGGACGATCCGCCGCGCCATCGCTTGATGCGTTTCGATGAAGACGGGATCGTTCAGCGTCACGAAGGCCTGTAGCGGTGTGTTCGTGCGGCTGCGGCGGATCAAGCAGACCTCGCGATTGCCAGCGTCGAAAGTGGTGAAGCTCGCATACGGCGAATTGCGCCGCACCTCAGTATAAAGGCTGCGGCGATGCGCATCTTCGCCCTTGCTGACCTCCCAGTCGTTGCTGCGACCAAAGGCGGTGGTGAGGCCGAGATTCGGCGTGACGGGGCGCACGGGCACTCCGAACATTTTTTCCGAAAGCAAACCGCTCACGGCGAGCGCTTGATCACGCAGCAACTCGCCCGTGGGACGAAAACGCGGCCCGCGAGCCAGCAGGCGGTTGTCGGGATCGCGTTCGTTGAGTTCAGGAGTCGATTTGGAGCTTTGGCGATACGACTCACTCGTCACCATCAGCTTCAACAGGTGCTTGATGTCCCAGCCGCTGTCCATCAGCTCCGCAGCGAGCCAGTCGAGTAGCTCGGGATGAAACGGCAGATCGCCTTGGCTGCCGAACTCCTCGCTGCTGCGCACGATGCCGGTGCCAAAGAGGCTTTCCCACAGTCGGTTCACGGTCACGCGGGCCGTGAGCGGATTGTCACGGCTCACGAGCCACTTCGCCATCGTGAGGCGATTGCGCGGATCGTTCGCGGGCAGCGGATTGAAGACCGCAGGCGTGGCCTCATTCACTTCATCGCCCAAAGACTGCCAGTTCCCGCGAAGCTGCACTTTTGTCACGCGGCGCTGCTTCGGATCAAGATCACGCATGATCGGCACCGTCACCGGCTTGATCGCGGCGAGTTCTTTTGGTCGCCGCAGCGAGGCGTGTGCGCTCGGCGGCGGATTCTTTGGCGATGTTGCGCACAAAGTAGTCCGTGACGAACTTCTGCTGTTCCGGCGTGCGTTTCGACTGCGCCAGCGCGGCGATGACATTCGCGGGAATCTTCGCCGCTTGCTGCACACGAGCATCGCCGGTGAAACTAAGGCGGAAGTTGCCGAGCGTGTGCTGCTTGAACTCGCTCTTCTGCTCCAAAGTCACGCGCAGCTTCGCGCCCGCAGGCACCACGATGGGCGAGTTCGTCAAAAGCGTGAGCGTGTGCGGCTTTTCAGCCGCGCCACCGACGGCCCAGCCCTTGCTTTTGGCTTCCAGGAACTTCACGGCCTCAAAACCACTCTGCGAGTAATCCGCGAGCGCGGTGGTGAAGCTCAGGGCCACCGGTCCGCTCACCGCAAAGGCCTTTTCCTTCTCTGGCGCGGGTGTCGCCTCGCTCTTCCACAGGATTTGACGCTTTTCATCGAGCAGCACCACGCGGAACCCATCGAGACGCTTGCTCACGCCATCGAGCCGGTTCCACACCACCACGCGATCGACGGGCTTCGCGGCCTTCAGATCGACCTCCCACCACGGATTGTCGTCGTTCCCGCTCGTGTGCGACACGCTGCCCTTTTTGTAGTCGCCGTCGGTGTTGCCATCGTTCGCACGCTTCGCCGCGGCGTCCTGATACTGGCTGCTGTGACTCGCCACGCCCTTTGGCGCGATGTTTTCCGCGCCGCTGAAAACCTGCACCTCGGCGAGTTGCAGCATCTTTTTCGGCCCGGGCAGCTCCACGCGAACAAATCGCGTCAGCGGAGCCGATTTGGCATCTGGCGGCACCACCTCGGCCTTCAGGCTGGTGAGCACAAAATTGCCGAAACCGGCCTGCGGAGCCGTTTCGAGCCTCAACGCGCTCAGTTTGTCGCCCGCGAGCGGCAGTTCGACCGTGTAGCTCGCCGTATCCTTGTTCTTCGCGAGGAGCACGCGACCATCGTTTTCGATCTTCGCGCCGCTTTCGCTCACTTTGACCGGCTTCGGGCTCTGCCAGCCCAAATCACGGGAAAAGCCGCGATCCCACGCGTCGAGCCCGGCGAGCCATTTGGCGTCCGGTTTGCCAAATTGGGCTTCCAAAGCAGCGATCTCGGCTTTCAGCGTTTCGCGCTGCTTTTTCGTCTCTGGCGTGTCAAAGCTGTGCAGCGGCACCTCGTCTTTTTTGTCGCTGTCGGCGCTTTGATTGAGGAAGGCGTAGAACTGGAAGTACTCGTTGATCGTGATGGGATCGTATTTGTGCGTGTGGCACTGCGCACAGGCCATCGTGGTGCCCATAAAGACAGCGAAGGTCGTGTTCACGCGGTCGATGATCGCCGCGTTGCGGAATTCCTCGTCGTCGGTGCCGCCTTCATTTTGCGTCATCGTGTTCCGATGAAACGCAGTCGCGATGAGCTGGTCATCCGTCGGGTTCGGCAGCAAGTCGCCGGCGTTTTGCTCGATGGTGAATTGATCAAAGCGCATGTTCGAGTTCAAAGCGCGGATCACCCAGTCGCGATAAGCCCAGATTTCACGTGGCTGGTCGCTGGGATAGCCTGAGGAGTCCGCGTAGCGTGCGAGGTCCAGCCACTGACGGGCCCAGTGCTCGCCGTAGCTTGGCTTGGCGAGGTAATGGGAGACCATTTCGTCATAAGTGCTCAGTGCTGAGTGCTCAGTGTTCGCTTCGCGGCTTCGCAGCAGTTTGGGCAGGAAGCGGTCGAGTTCTTCGAGCGTCGGGGGCAATCCGGTGAGATCGAGTGACACGCGTCGGATGAGCGTGGCGGCATCTGCCTTCGGCGAGAACTTCAGCCCCTCTTTAGCCAGCCTTTGGGCCAGAAACGCATCCACCGGATTCACTTTGCCGGACTGAGCACTTGGCACCGCAGGCTTCACGACTTTCTCATAGCTCCAGTGCTTCCCCCACTTCGCGCCCTGTTTGATCCACTCTTTTAAAAGTGACACCTGCGCGGGTGAGATCGTCTTGTGCTGCTTCGGTGGCGGCATGATCTCATCCAGGTCCGTGCTCACGATGCGCTCAATCAGGGCGCTCTTGTCTGGATCACCTGGAACCACGGCGATGACGCCGTCGTTGCTCTTTTTGGAG
Organism: Verrucomicrobiaceae bacterium; assembly: GCA_016713035.1. Lineage (NCBI taxonomy): Bacteria > Pseudomonadati > Verrucomicrobiota > Verrucomicrobiia > Verrucomicrobiales > Verrucomicrobiaceae > Verrucomicrobiaceae bacterium. The sequence continues at coordinate 475,329 of JADJPW010000004.1, read as the reverse complement.
CTGGTTTCGTCATCGAGGCGCAGTCCAGCTTCACGCTTCTTTTCGTCGGGGCCGTGGCAGAAGAAGCAGTTCTCGCTCAGGATCGGGCGGATCTGCTTGGAAAAGTCGATGGGCTCCGCGAGGACGGAGGAAACGAGAAGAAAAGTGAAAAGGGGGCGAATCACAGGCGAATTATACGCTTCGACCACCGTGATTTTTGACACAGAGATGCAGGGGCACGCCCGCTGGTCATGGGTTCGCGGAGTAGTTCCCTTCGGAGGACTCTGTCTGGATGTAGATCAAATCCTGATCGCTGAGGGCCAGGAAGCGCATCGCTCCCGTGATTTCAGCGTCGCCCATGCTGGGGATTTGGAATAACCGCCCCTTAAATGCTCCGCTGGTAGCAGAGCAGCCATCTTTGAGCTTGTAGATACTGGCTTGTTCATCTCCTGACACGACGAATTTTGCCCCAGCGGCACTGGCAAAGGACGCCACATTGGCGATTTCTTGAGCGTTGCGCTTGTCCCTTTGCTCCTTCGCACCCTCATGTGCTACCCTAAAGCCCATAATCGCGATTGTTGCTAGAAAAGCGATCACCACGATGACCGTCAGCAACTCAATCAAGCTAAAACCGTAAGATTTTGGCTTGTAAATTTTAATACGCTTTAGCGGGTAACTCATAGTATGGTAATTACAGCATACATACTTATTCTAAGTTTCTCAAGCCTGGAGTTGAGGAAAATGAGCCCTCTGGGGACCTTTTTTACCCAATCTTGCCCTGCACCTCCCTTATCCCCGTAGTTCATACGGACAGGGAAACGCCTCCTTTACCACTCCATAGCCCCCGCTAACGTCCGCGCTCCTTTTCCCAGCCCCATGTCCGCCAAGATCCCTACCGCCGCCGAAATCCGCGCCACTTTCCTCGACTTCTTCAAGTCGAAGCAGCACACCATCGTCCCCAGTGACAACGTGGGCTACACCAGCCGCGACGGCGCACGCATCTTCACCAATGCGGGCATGAACCAGTTCGTCCCCATCTTCCTCGGCGAGCGCAGCGCGGATGTGGACACCTGGCCCGGCGTTTTGGCCAAAGGCCTGCCCACTCGCGCCGCCGACACGCAGAAGTGCATCCGCGCCGGCGGCAAGCACAACGACCTCGAAGACGTGGGCCTCGACACCTACCACCACACCTTCTTCGAGATGCTCGGGAACTGGTCCTTCGGCGACTACTTCAAAAAAGAAGCCATCTCCTGGTCCTGGGAGCTCATCGTCGAGCGCTTCAAATTCCCGCCGAGCCGCGTCTTCGCCACCATCTACCAGCCGAACAAGGAAAAAGGCGACCCCGCCGACCGCGATGAAGAAAGCTGGAACCTCTGGGCTGAAAAATTCCGCTCCGTGGGCCTCGATCCCGACATCCACATCGTCAACGGCAACAAGAAGGACAACTTCTGGATGATGGCCGACACCGGCCCCTGCGGCCCCTGCACCGAGATCCACATCGACCTCACCCCCGGCGCCATCGAGCTGAGCGAGGACCGCCAGCGTGAAGGCGCCAAGCTCGTCAACGGCAGCGACGCGAGCTGCATCGAGATCTGGAACAACGTCTTCATCCAATACAACGCCAACCCCGACGGCACCTTCACCCCGCTGCCCGCGCAGCATGTCGATACCGGCATGGGCTTCGAGCGCCTCACCAGCATCATCCAGGGCACGAAGAACTTCACCGACTTCGAAACCGCGAAGATCAGCAACTACGACACCGATGTCTTCAAACCCATCTTCGATGAGCTGACGAAGCTCAGCGGCAAGCACTACCAAAGCACGCTGCCCAAAGCCAACGAGCAGGGCCACGTCATGCCTGTCACCGAGCAGGAAAAGATCGACGTCGCCTTCCGCGTCATCGCCGACCACATCCGCACGCTCAGCTTCGCCATCGCCGACGGCATCCAGCCCGGCAACAGCGACCGCAACTACACCCTCCGCCGCATCCTGCGCCGCGCCGTGAAATACGGCCGCACCCTCGACTTCAAAGAGCCCTTCTTCTACAAGCTCGTCGATGTCCTCGCCTCCCACATGGGCGATGTCTTCCCCGAACTCCGCGTGAAGAAAGAGCAGGTCAAAGCCGTGCTGAAGCTGGAGGAGGAGGCGTTTAATCGCACTCTCGACCGCGGCGTGGCTCTTTTTGAAACAGAGCGCATCAATATGGGACGCAGTGCGCAAGCTAGTGCCACCATTGATGCAGTAGGTGAACTGACTCACATCAAAGGGTTTGAAATCTATGTAAGCCCAAAAGGGGTGCCTGGAATCTCAGGAGCATTCGCCTTCCAACTCTACGACACTTTCGGCTTCCCTATCGATCTCACCGAGCTCCTCGCCCGCGAACGCGGCCTCACTGTTGACACCGCAGGCTTTGACAAGCTCATGGATGAGCAGAAGCAACGCGCTCGCGAAGCCGGTCAGAAGAACAAGCAGGTCGTGTCTGTCAGCGAGATCGAAACCAAGGACGCCACCAAGTTCCTCGGTTACGACACGCTCGAAACCGACGCCAAAGTGCTCGAAGTCGTCGCCATGAAGGACAAGACGGCGGTGGTGCTCGACTCCAGCGTTTGCTACGCCGAAATGGGCGGCCAGATCGGCGACAGCGGCCAGATCATCCTTGGTGCGAACACTTTCAAAGTTACAAGCACGCAGAAAGTCGGAAACACATGGCTTCACTTTGTGGAGGACGGCAGCGAGGCAGATGCACCTAGTGTCTTGGGGATTGGGGGGGGGGTAAACCCCCGGGGGTTGGCGCCCCCCCAGGGCACCAGCGTGCGCCTCGCCGTCGATGCCACGCGCCGTCACGCCATCGAGCGCCACCACACCGTCACGCACATCCTGCATTGGGCGTTGCACGAGGTCGTCAGCAAGGACGCCACGCAGAAAGGCTCCAACGTCACGCCGGACAAGCTCACCTTCGACTTCAACAGCGCCGCTTTGACCGCCGCGCAGCTCGCCGACATCGAAAAACTCGTCAACGAGCGCATCGTCGCCAACGACATCGTTTCCTGGACCGAAGTGCCCTACACCGACGCCAAGGCCAACAGCGGCATCATGCAGCTCTTTGGCGAAAAATACCCCGAGAACGTCCGCGTCGTCCAAATCGGCGGTAAAGCACATGCGCTCGATGGTTGGAGCATGGAACTCTGCGGCGGCACCCACACCCGCCACACCGGCGAAATCGGCCTCTTCCGCCTCGTCGCCGAAGGAGCCGTCGCCGCCGGCGTCCGCCGCATCGAAGCCATCGCCGGCATGGAGGCCTACAACGCCGCCAAAGCCGATGCCGACCTCCTCAAGCTCCTGGCAGGCAAAGTCAGCGCCCAAGGTGCCGCCGACCTCGAAAAGAAGCTCGACCAACTGCTCACGCAGCAAAAAGAGCTCGAAAAAGCCCTCAAGTCCGCCCAGCAGCGCGAAGCCTCCGGCAAAGCCAAAGACCTCCTCGCCACCGCCGAAGGCAACGCCATCATCGCCAACCTCGGCGACGTGGATGCCGATTACGCCATGGCGCTGAACGACGCCCTCAAAGGCCAGTTCAACGGCATCATCGTCCTCGCCGCCACCGGCGGCGGAAACGTCACTTTGATGGCGAATGTCGGCAAAGACCACCAATCCAAAGTCCAAGCCGGCAAGATCATCCAAACCATCGCCCCCATCGTCGGCGACAAAGACAGCGGTAAGCCGGACTTTGCCCGTGGAGGTGGCAAAGATGTCTCCATGGTCGATGCAGCCCTCGCCGAGGCTCGGAAGCTGGTCGGGTAACACTGTCGAGTCTTGATTCAGAAGCCTTTACTCTGCGGCGTTCCAAGCTCTGCGGTGTAAATCAGAGTCAAATCGGCGATTCCACGTCCGTTCGTATCGCCCATTAATGCTCTCTCACCGAAAAACCTGATGCGCCTCAATCGCTCCAACGCCTGCTGGCTGGCTCTCGCGTGCATCACGGGGGCTTATATCGTGTTTTGGCTGCTGTTGCTCGGGGCCACTGCGACTTACTCGACACCGCATCATTGGCTGAAGGTGCTGCAATCACCGGAAATCCGCCAAGCGACCTTTTTGAGCCTGGTGAGCTGCACCGCAGCGGCGGCCTTCGCTTTGCTGCTCGCCGTGCCGGTGGGCTACCTCATGTCGCGGAAGGATTTTCGCTTCAAAGCGCTCGTCGATGCGATGCTCGACATCCCCATCATTCTGCCGCCCCTCGTCGTGGGGCTGTGTTTGCTGATTTTTTTCCAAACATGGCTGGGGAAGCAAATCGAGAGTGTGTGGGCCTTCACCTACACGGTGAGTGGCGTGGTGCTGGCGCAGTTCGTGGTCGCGGCATCATTCGCGATCCGCACGATGCGGGGGACGTTTGACCATCTCTCACCACGGCCAGAGGAAGTCGCGCTGACGCTGGGCTGCACACGCTTTCAGGCACTGTGGCATGTGGCGATGCCTGCGGCACGGCGTGGCATGGTGGCGGCCTTTTGCATCGCCTGGGCGCGGAGTCTGGGTGAGTTCGGGCCCATCCTGGTCTTCGCCGGAGCCACGCGGATGAAGACAGAGGTGCTGCCCACCACGGTCTGGCTCGAACTCAGCGTGGGCAATCTGGAGGCCGCCGTGGCCGTGAGCCTGCTCATGGTGGCGATGGCCATGCTCGTACTCATCGTCGTGCGCACTACCGGAGAAAAACCATGATCCAGCTCGAAAACATCACCTGGCAGACCAGTGGACGCGTCATCCTCGATGATGTGACGCTCACACTGCCGCGCGGAGCCTACGCGGTGCTCATGGGCCGCACGGGCTGTGGTAAGACGACGCTGCTGGAGATCCTCTGTGGCCTGCGGCATCCGCAGCGTGGCCGCATCCGCCTGGAGGACCGCGACGTGACGGATCTGGAGCCACGAGAGCGCGGTATCGGCTACCTGCCGCAGGATTTGGCCCTGTTTCCCGGATTACGAGTCGCGGAGCAGATCGGCTTTGCCCTGCTGCTGCGTGGGATGCCTCCAGAGAAGCGCGTGCATCAGCTCGCCGAGGAGCTAGGCATCACGGCGCTGCTGCAGCGCATGCCGGATGATCTCTCTGGAGGTGAAAAGCAGCGTGTGGCCCTAGCCCGTGCACTCGCCGCCAGTCCGCACATTCTGCTGCTGGATGAGCCCCTCTCCGCCCTAGATGAGGACATGCGCGGAGAGGCCGCCGCCATGCTCAAACGCATCCAAAAAGAGCACCGCCTTACCATTCTACACGTTACCCACTCCGAGGCGGAGGCCGTCCAGCTCGCCGAGGTGAGGCTGCGGATGGAAGGCGGAAAAATCAGGATCGAGTAAGGCCGCATCAGCACCGAAAAAGAGCCATCACTTCTTTTTTCCGAAACCAAAGAACTTCTTGAGCACGCCACCAGAGGCCTTGTCATCAGCTTCGGTGATGGTAGGCGCTTTCGGCGCAGTGAGGCGGCGCTTCGGCGCGGTGGCCTCGCCATTGCCATTGGAGATAGGCACGGGAGTGACCGCCACATCTTCAGCGGAAGCTGGAATGACGATCTTTTTCATCGGTCCACGCACTTTCGGCTCCGGGGCAGGCTCTGGCATGTGGGCGGGCAGCGTGGCACTCCACCAAGTGGGAGTGAGTGCCGCCACCGTGCTCCATTCCTCCAAATCAGAATGCCAGACGAGACTCTCTGAGTCGAGCCGGTGCTCCCGTGCGAGTGCGGTCATCTGTGACTCGTCGTAGGGTCCCTCGGCAGCGCCGTCGTGATCAATGTACCAATTCATGCGCCGTGAGAGTAGAGCGTGTTGAGCCGCTTCTCAAAAAGAATGTCATCGGATCGCTCCCCTACCTGATCAGTAGAATCGCATTGTATAACCGGGGCGGCGCAGGTAGGGAATAGACCAGCTTCACACATTTTTAACGCCGCGCATTCGGCCCTTCACTGGTAGATCCGGCCCTATCGCGCAGCCTTTGCTCGTCATGAGTGACCCCGACAAACACGGCCTCCACCAGCTCTCCACCACCACCCTCGTCATCGCGGCGCTGGGAGTAGTCTTTGGCGACATCGGCACCTCGCCGATCTATACGCTGAAGGAGTGCTTCAGCCCTCATAGCCCGCATCACGTCGACCCCACGCATGCGCACATCCTCGGCGTGGTCTCCTGGTGCTCTGGTCGCTCATATTGCTCGTGTGTGTGAAGTATCTCATCTTCATTCTGCGGGCGGACAACAAAGGTGAGGGCGGCGTGCTCTCCCTGATGGCCCTGGCCTCGCATGGCATGAGCGAAAACTCGAAACGCCGTGTGGTGATCGTGCTCCTAGGCCTTTTCGGTGCCGCGTTGCTGTTTGGTGATGGCATCATCACGCCAGCGATCTCGGTGCTCAGTGCCGTGGAGGGTCTCAAAGACGGTGGCGTGCTCGGCGCGGCTCCGACGGATGCTTTGGCGGCCGAGGCGTGGAATCATCACATGCAGTGGCTCATCATGGGAATCACGATCGTGATCCTCATCGTGCTGTTTTCAGTCCAATTTCTTGGCACCGCGAAAATGGGGCGCTTTTTCGGCCCGATCACCGGCTTGTGGTTCGTCAGTCTCGGCGCACTCGGAGCCTCGCACCTCATTAGCGGGCCGGAAATCCTCGCCGCCTTCAATCCCTGGCATGGGTGGCACTTTTTGATGACCGGCGGTCATGCGGGCTTCGTCATCCTCGGCAGTGTTTTCCTCGCCGTGACCGGTGGGGAGGCCTTGTATGCTGACATGGGGCACTTCGGTGCCGGACCGATCCGCCGCAGCTGGTTCTCGCTCGTTTTTCCAGCACTAGGGCTCAATTACCTCGGTCAGGGTGCCCTTTTGATGCACAACCCCGAAGTGGCGCATTCGCCCTTTTTCCAAATGGCTCCTGGCTGGGCTATGCTGCCGCTCGTGCTGCTCGCCACCGCTGCCACGGTCATCGCATCACAGGCTCTCATCACCGGCACCTACTCGCTCACGCTCACCGCAGTGCAGCTCGGCTACCTGCCGCGTTTGAGCATCCGCCACACCTCCGAGCATGCTCGCGGCCAGATCTACATCCCCCTGGTGAACTGGGTGCTCATGCTCGCCTGCCTAGCCCTCGTCGTTGCCTTCCGCACCTCGTCCAATCTCGCTGCTGCCTATGGCGTAGCCGTGACGATGACCATGCTCATCACCACCATCCTCTTTTACTTTGCCGCACGGCATTTGTGGAAATGGAGCGTGCTCAAAACGCTGCCGCTATGCCTCGTGTTTGGCACCATCGAACTCGCCTTCCTCAGCGCCAATCTCGTGAAATTCTTCGATGGCGGATGGTTCCCGCTCGCTGTCGGCGCAGGCATCTTCATCGTGATGACTACCTGGGCCACGGGTCGCCGACTGGTGCGTGCATCCATGGAAAAAAGCTCCCTCACGCAGGAAATGCTCATTCAGAGCCTCGCCTCAGGGAAAGTCATCCAAGTGCCCGGTACAGCTATTTTCATGACCAGCACCAGCGGGCGTGCCCCGATTGCCCTGTTGCATAGTTTGAAGCACTACCACGCCATCCATCAGCGAGTTGTCTTCATGACTTTGATCACCTAAGACGAGCCCGGGGTGCCACCGAGTCGCCGCGTCGAGGTCGAAAACCTCGGCGAAGGCTTCTGGCGTGTTACAGGTCGCTTCGGCTTCATGCAAAAGCCCAACGTCCCGCGTCTGTTGCGCCAATGCGCCGCCCAAAACCTCGAAGTCGAGTCCGAAAAAGCCACCTTCTTTCTCGGACGCGAAATCATCATCCCCAGCGCCAAACCCGGCATGGCTAGATGGCGTGAGCACCTCTTCTCCTTCGCCAGCAAGCTCGCCCAGCAACCCGCGACCTACTTCCAGATCCCCATCGGTCGCGTCATCGAGCTCGGACAGCAGGTTGAAATCTAACGTAGAACGAGTTTTCACACCTTCTTAACGCCGCTGCATCGTCTGTTCACTAGCGATGCTTCATTTCACACGCAGGATAGTTCCCATGAACGACTATCTATCCTCTCCCAAAGCACGCGAGCTCGTGCCAGTGGCCGTGGTGGGGCAGTTTAGCTGGGGGATGACGATCCTCTTTGTGTTGGCTTCGGTGTGCTGGGTGCTGCTGCCTTACACGGGCTATCTTGTCTCCGCGCTTGTGTTTCTGATGGCCATCGTGCTCGCGGGCACGCGGTGGAATCGCGGGCCAGTGCTGGCCATGGGCGTGGTGAGCGCGCTGGTGTGGAATTTCATCTTCATCCCGCCGCAGTTCACGCTGCACATCGAGAAGCCGCAGGACATCATCATGTTCGCCATGTTCTTTGTCGTGGCACTCAGCATGGGCCACCTCATCACGCGCTTGCGGGAGCGTGAAGCCGCACTGGAGCAGCACCACCGCGAACGTGAGCAATTGGTTGAGGCCAAACATCGCGCCGAACTCCTCGCGGAGTCCGAGCGACTGCACCGCACACTGCTCGATAGCGTGTCGCATGAACTGAAAACTCCCATCGCCATCATCCGCACAGCTTTGGATGGCCTGGGGCAGGGGAATGCCTTCGCGGCGGAGATCGAAACAGCCAATCGCAGGCTCCAGCGCATCGTGGAGAACTTTTTGGAGATGACCCGCGTCGAGTCCGAGGCGCTGAAGCCACGTCCCGACTGGTGCGAGATCAGCGATGTGCTCCACGCTGCCACTACGCCGCTGCAAAAGGAACTCAGCAAGTATCCACTCCGACTCAGCGGCACCGATGATCTGCCACTGATGATGCTCGATAGCCGCTTGCTCGCCCAGGTTCTCGGTAATGTGCTCCACAACGCCACGCTTTATGCGCCAGCAGGCACGGAGATCGAAATCCACACCGCATTGACGAATGGCACGCTGGAGCTGCGAGTCCGCGATCACGGCCCGGGATTGCCCATCGGCACGGAGGACCATGTGTTCGATAAATTTTACCGCGCCCCCGATTCACCCGCCGGAGGCACGGGTTTGGGTCTCGCCATTGCTCGCGGCTTGATGCGGGCCATGAAAGGCGACATCGAAGCGCACAATCACCCCGAAGGCGGCGCGGAGTTTGTTCTTCGCGTAGAACGAGTTTTCCAACTCGTTCCCTCCGACTCACCATCATCCCCAACCTCTGAAACGAGTTAGAAAACTCGTTCTACGACATGAGTAAAGCCCTCATCATCGACGACGAACAGCAAATGCGCCGCCTGCTGCGCATGGTGCTCGAATCGCGTGGTTACGAGGTCTGCGAGGCGGCTGACGGCCAGCTCGGGCTGCAAGAAGCCGCGTTTCAGCGCCCCGACGTGGTGCTGCTCGACCTCGGCTTGCCCGGACTCAGTGGGATCGATGTTTTGAAGCGCCTCCGTGAGTGGAGCGATGTGCCTGTGCTCATCCTGAGCGTCCGTGATCAAGAAACCGTGAAGGTCGAAGCCCTCGAACTCGGCGCCGATGACTACGTTACCAAGCCCTTCGGCACCGCCGAGCTGCTGGCACGGCTGGATGTCATCCAGCGTCGGCGTTTCACCCGGCAGAGCCCCGAAATCATCGCCGGAGCCCTAAAGCTCGATCTCCTCCACCATGAAGCCACTTTGGCCGATACTCCCATCAAACTCACGCCCACAGAGTTCGCATTAATAAAGGTGCTCGCCGAGCACCCGGGCCGCATCGTCACGCAAAATCAGATCGTGAAGCAAGTCTGGGCCGGTCAAAGCAGCGACCCTAGCGAAGGCCTGCGCGTCCACATCAATCACCTGCGCAAAAAGCTCGGCGAAACCGGCCCACGCATCGTGAACGAGCCGGGTATTGGTTATCGGTTGGAGTCAGAAACGGTTATTTGAGCGGAGCCCGTTTCACTTCCACCACGCTGGGCACATCCTTGTTCATGGCGTCGTAGGCGACTTTGAGGCGCTTCACCTCGTCGGGGTGTTGGTTGGCGAGATCGCTTTGCTCAGTGGGATCGTTTTGAAGGTCAAAAAGTTGCATCGCGGCCGGTTTGACGCCTGTGGTGACTCCGGGATGTGAATCGAGATTATACTGCTCGTAAGGGGCAAGGATCGTCACTCCATCTGGAGCGCGGGGATCGAGCCATCTGCCATCTGGGCGGGGTTTGAGCAGCATCTCACGAGCGGGCAGTACATGCAGCTTCCACCGCGCATCGCGGATGGTGTGCAGTTTCGGCCCCTGATGGCCGAAGATGAACTCATGCGGCGCTTTGGCCTCACCAGTCCAGATCGACAGCAAATCACGACCATCGAGTACGCGGTCATCCGGCATCTTAGCACCCGTGGCAGCGAGGACAGTGGCGAAAAGATCCATCGTCACCGTGAGTGTGTCATTCACGCGGCCAGCAGGGATTTTCCCCGGCCATCGGGCGATGCACGGCACACGGTAGCCGCCTTCATAATTGGTGCCTTTCATGCCACGCAGGCCGCCGCAGCTTCCGCCGAACCACGCGCCGTTGTCGCTGGTGAAAAGCACCAGCGTATTGTCATCGAGCTTATTCGCTTTCAGCGCATCCAGCACAGCGCCGACGCTGTCGTCGAGATCGAGCAATGCATCGCCATACAAGCCAGCGCCGCTCTTTTGGTAGTTCTCCTCGGAGGCCGCCAGCGGCTTGTGCGGCATCGCCTCGGCAAAGTAGAGGAAGAAGAGCCTCTTGGCATTTCGTGCGATGAAATCGACCGCTCGCTCTGCGTAACGCGTGGTCAGCGTAGCCTGCACAACCGGGTATTCCGCCACCTGCGTGCCCTCCAGCACCTGCACGGGCCGCATGTCGTTCGAATACGGGATGCCGTAGTACTCATCAAAGCCACGATCCGTCGGTAAAGTGTCTGGTTGGTGCCCCAGATGCCATTTTCCGACCATGCCGGTGGCATAGCCTGCCGTCTTCAGCACCTGCGCCAGAGTGACCTCTGTTTTTGGCAGTGTGAGTGCATCTGCCAGCGGGCCACCATCGGGTGCAGGATTCTGCGTCATGCCGCAGCGCCAGGGATAGCGCCCCGTCATGAGTGAGGCACGCGTGGGAGCACAAAACGGCGCTGGCGTGTTGAACTGCGTCATCCGTGTGCCCTCGGCTGCCATTTGGTCGATGCGCGGTGTTTTGAAGCGCGGATGCCCATAACAGCCCAAGTCCCCGAAGCCCAAATCATCCACCAAAATAACGACCACATTCGGTGGCGTCGCAATAGCGCAGAGCAGAGGGCAAAACGCGATGAGGAGGAGCAGGCTGTGCTTCATATTAGGTGGGATAGCCAAAAGCATCGAAAGCAAAACGCCATTGCGTAGCGATACGAGCACGCAGAGCCTCATTATGCGGGTGCTTATTCTTCTGGTAGCCGCTCAGGCTGGCGCAGTAGCTGGTGACTCGTTCGCAGGCACGGGCAATCTCTGGTAGGGCGAAGGCATCGTAAATATTGCGGATGGTGCCGACAGGATCGCGATCAAGGTTTTCGTAGCGCACTTCGATCAATTGCCCGGCAGGGACACATTCTCGATCATGGAGATAACGGCGCATAACCACTTCATAGGCCTGGAGGGTGTGTTCTTGGTAGTCCAGACCTGGATCATCATGCCAAGAAAGACCTGGAACGAGTGCTTACCAGAGCTTCTGCATGGAATGGAACACCTCATGTGGATCTCGCACGATGTGAATGAATCGGGCGTCAGGGAAGAGCTCCAACAGCAGCGGAATGCGGCAGGTGCTTGTTGGATTTTTAAATAGGATCTGCCTACTGCCTCCAGCGGCGTAGCTGATCTTTTTCACCAACATGCGATAAGTGTCTTTGAAGCGCTGGAGCTTTTCAGCGGGCACATTTTCTAGCAGTACCGATTCACTGAAGTGATGAATGAGCCTGCGTGGAAAGTAGAAACATTTGTAACTGCAAATATCCCCCAGGATGCCTAGTGCCATTTCCTCCTCCTGAGCAGACTCCAGAGTCATGCGCACATTGTCCATGCCGCGTGTGGCAGGCAGCGCCGCGCGTAGGAGGGCAAGCTCCGGCCTAGTAATGCACATGAATTGGCGTGGCAACGAAGTCTGGAGGTAGGAGATGAAGGCAAAACGCGGATCAAGGGCGAGCAAATTATGCAAATGCGTGGTGCCACTGCGAGCATGGCCGATGATGAAAATCGGAGGCGCAGATAACTGGTGTGCTCGTATCGCACGATCATACAAAAGCCGCTCCAATTCCGCAGCGGGCTGCCGCAGAAGCATGGTAGCGATCGTGCAAAGGCGAGAAGGTAGACTGCGGCGGCTGTAAGGTGCGTTTTCACGATATTCCGACCAAAAGTGACTCCACGAGGACGAGGCCATTGGGTGGACGATGGCGGGATTTAAATACCAGGGGGAGACATTCACAAGAAAGCGGGAGTATGAGTGATCTTAGCCGCTTTCAACGAGCCTCAATCACTTCTCCTTGTCCAGAAGTGACTGCATCATGGTTTGGATGCTCTCATTGGCCTTCGGGTCTTTCGGCAATGCATCGAGGATGTTGCGCAACTGTTGAAGGTATTTGCAGTCACTCAGATTGGCACTGACAGCGGAAAGATGCTCACGCAGCTCATTGGTGGCACTCTGGGTCGTGAGTCGTAGATCTGGGGCGATCTCTGTAGGTGCCTCCGCAGCGATGCTGTTGCAGACTTCCAACACGCGTAGCCATAACCCGGTGTCGATGAGATGGGACAGGTCGTCGTCCTGCATCTCGTGCAGCAGGCGGCTCATTTCATCCTGCGTCAGGCTTATTTCCGTGCGCAGCTCTTTCCACTGCTCCATTTCGGCCATTTTGCCCTGCGCCATGAGCCGCGGCATGATGCCATCTCCCACACCGATCATGCGGCAGTAGGTGACGAGGTCTTGGTTGTTGTTGCGGAATTGCTGTGAGTCCGTGGCCTGCCAGATGAGGTGGCTCTCTGCCACGAGACTGCCGAGGATGAGTGCGGCTTTCGCTCGGTCCACGGGCGGTGTGGGTGGTGGTGGGCGGAAATAGAGCCGCCAACGGGCTTTCGCCGTTTTCCCGAGAGCATCGAGGAATTCTGCGGGTGAGGTTTTTTTCGCCGCGATGAGCGCTGGGGTCGATTCCTGGCCGCAAACTGCCCTCAGGCCGCAAAGCAGGCCTAAGGCGAGGATTTGGCAAAAAATTCGGTTTTTCATCAAGCGTGGTTTTAGACGGGGAAAGCCCATCTTTACTCGACTGTGACGCTTTTCGCCAGATTTCTCGGTTTATCGACATCACAGCCGCGAGCGACGGCGGTGTAGTAGCTCAGGAGCTGTAGCGGGATGACATTGAGCAGCGGCGTGAGGTAGCTGGGACAGTCGGGCACGTAGATCACATCATCGGTGATGCGCTCCAGCTCGGTGCGGCCCTCGGTGGTGACGGCGATGACCGGGCCTTTGCGGGCGCGGACTTCCTCGATGTTGCTGACGTTTTTATCAAAGACGGCGTCGTCCGGCGCGATGAAGACGCTCGGCATGTCGGGCTTCACCAGTGCGATGACGCCGTGCTTCAGCTCGGCGCTGGGGTGGCCGCTGGCGTAGATGTAGCTGATCTCCTTCATCTTTAGCGCTCCTTCGAGTGCGACGGGGTAGTTCGCCTGGCGGCCCATAAAGAGCATGCCCTCGGCATGGCAGTGCTTCTCGGCGATGGCCTTGATCTTGTCCGCTTGCTTCAAAATGGTCACGATCTTGTCGGGGATGGCCTCCAGCTCATCAATCATCTCCAAGCCATCCACGCTACTGAGGTGGTGGATGCGCCCGAGTAGCAGGCTGATCAATGTGAGGATCGTCACCTGCGAGGTGAAGGTCTTTGTCGCTGCCACGCCGATCTCCGGCCCAGCGTGGATGTACACGCCGCCGTCGCTCTCACGCGCGATGGTGCTGCCGACAGTGTTCACGATACCGAGGCAGCGGATGCCTTTGCGCTGGCCCTCGCGCATCGCCGCGAGGGTATCAATCGTCTCGCCGCTCTGGCTCATGACGAATTGCAGCGTATTCTTGTTCGCCGGCACATTGCGGTAGCGGAACTCACTCGCGATCTCCACCTCCGTCGGCACGCGTGCCAGCGTCTCGATCAGATACTCACCCACCATCGCTGCATGATACGCCGTGCCGCAGCCTGCGAGGATGATGCGGTCGATCTGCGCCAGCTCACGCGGCGTCATGTTTAGCCCTCCGAGGATGGCGGTGCATTCATCGCGTGAAAGGCGGCCACGCATCGCATTGCGCATCGCAGTGGGTTGCTCATAGATTTCTTTGAGCATGTAATGCGGGAACTCGCCCTTCTCCGCATCGTCCGCAGTGAACTCCACGCGGCTGACCTTCACCTCCGCAGGCACACCCTGGTGTGATTGCACATCGTAGCTGTCCTGCGTGATGGTGACGATGTCGTAGTCATTCAGATAGACCACGTCACGCGTGTGATTCACCACTGCCGCCACATCGCTGGCCAGAAAGTGCTCATTTTTACCGAGGCCGATGATCAGCGGGCTGCCCAGCCGCGCCCCGACGATCACGCCCGGTAGATCCGCATGCATCACTGCGATGCCGTAGGTGCCCTTCACACGACCGAGAGCGGCCTTCACTGCACCGACGAGCCGCTGCATGCCATCTTTCTCGGTCGATTCATCATAGTAAGTGCCGACGAGATGTGACAACACTTCCGTATCTGTCTGGGAGTGAAACACATGCCCTTTGGCGACAAATTGATCCCGGATCGTCTGGTAGTTCTCGATCACGCCATTGTGCACCAGCACCAGTTTGCCGCCCTGATCGGGATGCGGATGTGCATTCTCATCCGTCGCTGGTCCATGTGTCGCCCAGCGGGTGTGGGAGATGCCCATCGTGCCCTGCGGGGCCGCCTGCTCCACTGCCGCACGCAGATTATCGATGCGCCCTGCCTTCTTCACGATGCGCAGCCCATCCACGCCATTGAGCGCCATCCCCGCCGAGTCATAGCCACGGTATTCCAAACGACGCAACCCATCGAGAAGGATGGAGCTTGCCTGACGAGTGCCGATATAGCCGACGATGCCGCACATAGATAATTTTGAGGTAAGGGGTGAAAAAAGGGGCGAACCCTTACTCCCTGCCACATCCTGCGCTACTTATTCGTTTTTCGGCCCAACCTACTCTACATGCCTCCCCGCATCCTCATCATCGGCCAAGGCCTCGCTGGCACCGCGCTTGCATGGCGGCTGTGGGAGCGTGGCGTGCCGTTTGTGCTCGTGGACCGCGAGGAGGCGGTGACATGCTCCAAAGTCGCAGCCGGGCTCGTCACTCCCGTCACAGGCATGCGGCTGAAGGTGAGCTGGCGTTTTGAGGCGTTTTACCGTGAGGCCGTTTTCTTTTACCGCCGTGTCTCGCAGACATTGGACACGCGTTTTTTCTTCCCACGCGGTCATGTGCGCCTGCTGAAGGATGAAATCGAACGCGAAAAATGGCCGCGTCGTCTCGCCGAAGCCGAGGTGGCAGACTTTGTCACCACGCAGTCACCGCAGCTCGATGCGGAGGTTTTTACGACACCGCATGAAGGCTTCCAAATGCGCCACGCCGCCTGGATGGACACTGCGGCCTATCTCGACGCCAGTCGCGGCTTTTTCGCCGGACACGGTCAGTATCAAAAAGCCGATGTGAGGCCCGAAAACGTCGTTTCGGATGAAAAGAGCGTCACCTGGCGTGGCGAGGCCTTTTCGCACGTCATCTGGGCACAGGGCTGGGAAGCTGCGAGGCATCCGTTTTTCGCCTGGGTGCCCTTTCAGAGCGCCCTGGGCACCATCCTGACCGCGCAGGCCGACCTGCGTGGTGAACGGCGCATCCTCAATCGCGGCTGCTGGCTGCTCCCGATGAAGGACGGCACACTGCGAGCCGGATCGACCTACGAATGGCAATTCGCAGGCCCCCACACACCCTCCGAGTCCGCCGTGGCCGGTTTAGAGACCAAACTACGTGCACTGGTGAAAACACCGCTCCAAGTCCTCTCTTCCCAAAGCGCCGTGCGGCCCATCATCAAAGGCAAACAAGCCCTCTGCGGCACACACCCGTCCCACCCCCGCGTCGCCTTCCTCAACGGCCTCGGCTCCAAAGGCACCCTGCGTGCCCCCTGGCTCGCCAAGCAACTCGTCGAGTACCTTCTCGACGGCACCACCCTAGACGCGGAGCTGGATTTGCAGGGGAACTAAGGCCTCTTTTCGCCGAGCATATCCCATGCCTTGAAGAGCTTTTCGCCCTGCTGCGGGTTGATCATCTTCACATATCCGAGCATGCCGCTGACCCAACCTGTGAAGTTGTCGTGGCCGATGCGGTTCTGTGCAGGGATGCTGGTCTTTGCAGCCTGGTGCAGGATCGCTCGCAGTTGACGGCGGGTCTTGCGTGGGACGTTGCAATGATCATTCACCACCACGCCAGTGACGCTTTGCTGCGCGTTGCGGCGCTGGATGCGGGTTTTCGCTTCGTTCACCTCGAAGTGCTCGTCCTTCACGATGTGGTGGAGGCGGCTGAGGATCAAAGCGGTGGCTTTCGCTGCTTCGTCATCTGTAGAGAAGGTCAAATCGTCGGCGTAGCGCGTGTAGGTCCAGCCATGCTTCGCGGCGAGTGCGGCAAAGCGCAGATCGAGCTTCCGGGCGCAGAGATTGCTCAGCGCGGGGCTGGTGCAGGCTCCTTGCGGCAGCGCTCGCGGCCCGGTGGCGACGTGGAAGGTCTGCCCATCATACTCGACGGTGCGGCGCGGGCATTCTGTGCAGATCAGCGCCAGCACAGTCGCTACCGAAGGCGAGTAGCCGAGCTGCTGAAAAATGCCGCGCACTCGTGGGAGGGTGATGCTGGGAAAAAAGTCCTTCAAATCCGCATTCAAGACCACGTCCTTGCCCGTGTGCGAGCGTGCGTTCGTTAGCGTGCCGCGTCCTTTGACGAAACCATGCGCCACACCGCTCACCGGCACGCGTTCGAGGATGTTTTGCAGGATCCAGCGCTGTGCACGGGCGAGGTCGGCATGCGGCGCGGCGAGTTCACGCACGCCGCCGCTTTTCTTCGGGATTTGAAAGCGGATGTAGTGCGTCACCACAGCCACCTCGGCATGAAAAGCGAGCCAGCGCAGTCGTTTTACCGGCAGTTCGAGTGCTGTAGCCACTTCAGCGGGAGTGGAAAGCACAGGCAGCTTGGCTTCCTGAAGTTTTTCGACATGCGAACGCCGATCCGCCAGTCCGCCGGAGACGCCACGACCGAGGAAGATGATGTCCGAGGCCTTGCGATGAGCGATGGCGGCCTCGCGGTCGGCTTTGCGTTTCGCGGCCTCGGCTTTCTTTTGGCGCTTCAGCTCGGCCTTCGCGGCCTTGTCGGCATTCACCGCAGCCTGACCTTGATGCCGCGCCCAGTTGAAATCAGGCCGCAACTCGGCCATTTTTTCGCCGATTTCATGGATCTGCGTGAGTTCCTCTGGCGTGATGAGCCCCTCGCCCACCATCGCGCGATCAATCATGAGCGTGCGTGGGTCTGTGACGGGCGGAATGACGCTCTGACGGCCAAAAGCGAACAAATTGCTCCAAAGCGGCCTTCCCATGGCCTTTGCCTGTTTTTTCGCCGCTTCGCTGGAAATGGCCTCAAACACTTGCGAGTCGAGATGAGCCAATGTTTGCCGTTTCGGCGGTTGCGGAGGTGTTTTGGCCTGCGGCACGGCATTTCTCACCGGCGTCGTTTCCCGGCGCGGGAGTGGTGGAGGCGTGCTGGAGCCGCCAAAGAGGCTTTTGATGAAACTGAACAGTCCCATGGGTGTGTTCTGCGTCCGAAGAGGTGATGTTTCGAGATTTTCCGGGAGGGGCGCATGCGTCACTGACTACTTGCTCAGGACCAAGTCCGTTCACTCAGGCAATTGCGCATACCACGCACGTGAGAACGTTTGGGTTGCCTTGGCCAAGTGCTGGGTGACGCGATTGCCACCCGAACAACGGGCTTGGGGATGCATGGACGGGCAACTTCATTCGCGGCGGAACACCGCAAGGATGGTCTCAGTGAGCATGCGTCCCCTCTCGGGAAATGTGGGAAAGATCTTTTTCGGTGGTGGCGGCCTCCGTGGTTAAGGGTTCATGTGCGGAACCCAGACCAGAGCCTCTCATACAGAGATGGCGTTCTTGGGTCAACCGGGTTCAAAATCGTTCTGCGGAAGGCGATGAGGTGGCGGCACGGCCCTTTCCTCAGTCCTCCTTTAAAATGATGCGAGCAGTCGCATTTGGCGCGTTTCATCATGCCATCGCGGTCGAGCAGCAGCTCCACGTTTCGTGTCTGCACCTTGCCGATGTGCAGCTTGGTGTCGTTCGGTGCATCGGCGCTACTCATCACGCGAACCTCGCGGTCGGCGATGGCACGTGCGGCTTTCGCCTCCTCGTTCTCTGGCCCGAGCTGCGCCTCGCCGAGCACCTGCGGCATGATTTGCCGCCAGCGATAGACTTGGTGCGGCAGATCAAAGATCACCTGCCCGGAATGCGCGAGATGCTTCAAAGCAGCCGCGGTCATCGCGTCCGAACTCGCCGCCGCGCTCGTCAGCGAGGAGAGGTTCGCGCTTTGTTCCTGCTTCAACGTGGCAGCGACTCTTTCGATCAGTGCCGTGGTCGGTTCCTGCGGAGGATGCAGCAGATCGAGAGCGCTGCCACGCGTCCAGTCATTCGTCGTCCAGCCGGAGAGGCCGAGCGTGAGCTTCATCGGTCCCATGTGCGCGATCCACAGGCTGGGCAGGCCCGTGCCGAGCAGGCACACCTCCACGCGATCGATCAGCGGCAGCAAACGGGCGAGCGTGAGCAGCCTGCGCACGCCCCACACGCGGATCGGCTCCATCGACTGCGCACACGGCGGCGCGGAGCGGTCGATCACACGCTGCTCCCATGGCTCCAGCACCAGCTCTGGCGCACGGCCTTCTACGATCTCAAAACGCAATGCACGCGGGCTACGCGGTGCTTTGTGACGGCGCAGCCAGGCGAGTAGCGAGTACAAGCCCTGCCGCGAGAGTGTCAGGCGTCGCATCGGCAGCGTCATCGCGCCCTGGAGCTGCATGAAGCCGCGCAGCCAGCCTGCGGGCAGGTCGATCTTTTCTTCACGATAGTCATCGCCACCCTGCACATTCACTTCAAAGCCGGAGGGATCGACGGTGAACCGCGCGGGCTGGTAGGTGCGCAGCGTCTGGAAGTGATTAAACAGGTCCCATGAGTAGTCCACATTCGTCGTTCCGCACTGCACGCCACCAGCGGAGGCAAAGCACTCGTCACGCTCCACGCTGAGGCAGCCGTAGCTCGACTCATCCGCGCTGAAGCACTCAAAAAAGACCACGTCTGGTGCCACGGTGATGACTGGGTCGCAGGGCAGGAGCATGCGCCACAGCTCCTGGTCATGCTTACGCAGATGATCGGAGTATTTCGTCCGCGCGGACCAGTAGCGCTTTCGCGCCACGTCGAACTGCTTCTCAAAATCACGCGGGATCGCCTCCTTGTGCTTTGCCTGCACGATTAGCTGCGCTTCACGCGTCGCGTCGTTGCGCATCAGGCGCTCGCGTTGCAGCTCGCCCTTCTTCCATTCGTCGTAAGCTGTTTTGTCGCGGGGTTTGAAGCGCAGGTCGTTGATGACCACGTCATGCAGCGCGGAGATGGCCTCGCGGAAGGCCAGCGGGTTCTTCAGAGCCGCGTCAAAGGCCACCGCGTCCCGCGCCAGGTTCGGCGCGAGCGAAACGACCTGCCCGCCGCTGTTTTCGGCGACGTGGCTGCGTCCGCGATAGGCAAAGGTGATGTTCATGCGGCGGCCTTGAGTTGAGTTTCGGCCAGCGGATGCAGTTTCAGCTCCGGCAGCGCGGTAGTGACCGCTTGCTCCAGATCCGGTCGGAGTGCCAGCAGCGACATCACCGACGCGAGCGCCGCTCGTGCCTCCGGCCCGCGGATCGAGCGCACGGTGGCGACGAGCACGGGCAGCAGTTTTACATCCGGCGCGGCCGCCAGCGCATCGGCGATCTGCCGCAGCGCCTTCAATTTCTGCCTACCACCGCGATGCACGTCCAGCAGCACACTCGTCCACACGGGCGCGAGGTCCTCCGCATTCACCGGCGGCTTTTCGGCACGAATCGTGAGCACATCCACCATGCGCATGCGCAGGTCGGGATACGGCGTCTCCGCGAGCCGGCTCCACAGCGCCGCATCGGCCCAGCCGGTGGAGTTTTCCTGCTCCATCCACGCCCAGGCACCTTCACGGATGCCCGCATTGGCACTGTCAAAGAACCGGCAGGTCTGCGCCACGTTGTAATGCTCCGCCGTGCCGATCTGCGCCAAAACCCAGCGTGCGATCTCGCCGCCCAGGCCGAGGCACTGCGCCCGCCACAAGCCTGCTATGATCGCTCGCTCCGTCGCGTCACGTGGCGGTGTCTTTTCGAGGAAGCGCAGCCCCAGTCGCGAGATCGGCGCGGCCTTCGCGGAGGCAATTTCGACGCGTTGAGCGAGCGAGAGCCGATCTTCGCGCACATGCTTCAACATCGCGTCGCAGAGCAACTGGGCCACTTTCGGGTTCTCGTTCTTCAACAGGACCAACCACGTCTCCAGCGGCCAATTCGCCGCTTCTGCGCAGTTCGCGAGCAACTCCGCGCCGTAGCTCTGCACCTCCTCATCCGCGTGACCGAGCATACGCGTCAAAATCTCCGCCGTAGGTGCTGCGGCGATCATTTTGGCCAGTTCGCGGTGCCACGCGAGCGCCCAGATGCGAACGAGTCGCGACTGCGCCGCAATGACCAGCTCCAGCGCCGCCGTCACACCGCTCGCCGAGCGCCAATGCCGCGAAAAAGACGGTTCTGGCCGCAAATCCGCCAAAGTGCGTCCTTCTTTGAGCGAAGCCCTCAAATTGCTGAACTCCACCGCCTCGCTCTCGCCATGCAGCGCATGCATGAGGCTCCAACTATCGATCAAATGCTCCCCAGCCGCCAAATCCGCATCCGCAAAGCCTGCCAGCGCCGGAACGATGGCCGTGAGATAGTGTGGGCCATCCTTGAAGCCCAATTTGCGAAAGTAGCGCCAAACGCGGCGCTGCAGGTAGTAGCGCGTGCGGTATTTGAAGAGGCGGTGCTTGGGCTTCACCGGTGGTTTCACGGTGATCATCTTACCCGTCATTGGACTGCGAGTCGAGTACTCCAAAACAGGCATCACATCGCGAGGCGTGGCCAGGATTTCAGATTTGATGATTGTACGTGTGGCTTGGTCCCATTTCCGGTCCATTTTGCGCACCCGCCGCACCAGCCGGTCAAATACCACCAGGAACCTCGCCATCGCCGCATCATCGCCACGAGCCTCTGCCGCTTTGAAAAGCCGTTTCACAACGACTTGGTGGCCCTGTTTGTCGAGTGGCAGCTCTAGGTAGCGCTGGATCATCGTGCGTGCCCAAGGCCGGGGATCGTTTTTCCACTTTTCTGCCAAGCTGGCGAGCATCTTCGGCTGGTCCATGCTGCGAATCGTGTCGAGAAACGCATCCGCTCCCGCGCTGAGTTGTTCCTCAGCCAGAAGATGCATGCCGCGTTGATCACTCGAATTTCCCACGGGCGCGGAGTCTGGGGAGAAAGCGAAAAAGCGTCAATGAAAAGTCTTCGGGAATTACTTCAATACACACTGTCACTCTCTTACGATCTCATCAGGCAACTCATTGTGATCGGTGGGCTGCGAGGGGAAATGGGTCGCTAAAACGTCGCCGATTTGCTGTATCACGCGGATGAGTGCGCCGGTGTAGTCCCCGGTGCGGAAGCCCGTGGAGAGCTCGGTGGCGAGGTGGTTCCAGAAGCCGGGGGTGCAATGCTGGTGCAGGGCTTCATCGCCAATGATGGCGAATTTTCGCGCGGTGGGCGCGATGAAGATGAGCGCGGCGTTGCGGCGGGCGGTTTGGTGCATCTTCAGGCGTGCAAAGGCCTCCCAGGCTCCGCGCACGGCATCGGTGACGCTGCGGTTGGTGATCAATACGCGGATCTCACCGCTGGAGCGTGATTCTGCATCGCGAATGGCGGCGAGGACGGCCTCGTCGCGGATGTGGGTGATCATTTCGTCGGCATTCATATCACCAATCGCCACTGGCGCCTCCTCCGCCCGTGCTGCCGCCGCCGTCTGACCAGGAGGAACTTGCACTGGTATCCCAAGACGTGCCGCTGCTGTTCCAGCTCGTGTTACCGATGGACCAATCGTTGTTATTTGACCATGAAGGATGCAAAATGCGCCGACCATCTGGTCCATATAAAACGCCGCCGAGACTTTGTTGCCGTCGTTTATTGAGCCAGACTGCAAAGACGTACAAGCCCATGATTCCTAATATTAAATAAATGGCAGTGTAGTCTTT
Organism: Verrucomicrobiaceae bacterium; assembly: GCA_016713035.1. NCBI lineage: Bacteria > Pseudomonadati > Verrucomicrobiota > Verrucomicrobiia > Verrucomicrobiales > Verrucomicrobiaceae > Verrucomicrobiaceae bacterium. The sequence goes on along the minus strand of JADJPW010000004.1, from coordinate 453,023 downwards.
GCCTGCCTTTTGCTCCGCTACGGTTCTGCCGGTGCCTTTATACTCGCCCTTGGTCGCAGTGATCATTGCATCCACGGCCAGGCTCGCGCCACCGGTGTAGTTGCCACTGCGGAAAAAAGGCTTCATCGCTTCGATGATGCGGTGGCATTCTGCGTCGGTGAGGCTGGCCTCCAGGCCGTAACCGGTCTGGATGCGCATTTTGCGGTCCTGGGTGAAAACGAAGAGCACCGCGCCATTGTCCTTGTCTTTTTGGCCGACGCCCCAGCTCTCGAAGGCACGCGTGCAGTAGTCCTCGATGCTCGAATCCGTGAGCATGCGGGAGTAAATGGCGACGAGGAGCTGATTGGAGCTGTCGCGCTCGAACTGGGCGAGTTTTTCGTTCAACTGATCCGCCTCCGCAGGGCGCACGGCGCGGGTGTAATCATTGAAAAAACGCTGCGGCTTCACCAGCGGCGTCTCAGCAGCGTGGCTGGTGAAAAACGCCGACGTCAGGAGCAGCGCGGCGCAGATGGTGCGCAGGGAGTGCATCAGGGTTGGGCCTTGCTGCCGCCGCCGAAGTTAAAGTCCACTTTGGGAGGCTCTTCGCTGCCTTCCTTGGCTTTGAAGTAGGGCCGCTCGGTGAAGCCAAGCGCACCTGCAAAGAACACACCTGGGACACTCTTGATCTTGGTGTTGAAGGTCTGCACGACTTCGTTGAAACGACCGCGCTCGACGCTGATGCGGTTCTCCGTGCCTTCGAGCTGCGCCTGGAGGGACTGAAAGCCCGCGTTGGCCTTCAAGTCGGGGTATTTTTCCACGATGACCATGAGGCGGCCCAGGGCACCTCCGAGAGCCCCCTGAGCCTTTTCAAACTGGGCCAGTTGCTCTGCATCTTGAGGTGCATTGTTGAGCTGCACTTTGCCGACAGAGGCACGGGCCTCGGTGATGTCGGTGAGCGTGCTTTTTTCGAAGTTCGCCGCGCCTTCGACGGTCTTCACGAGGTTTGGGATGAGATCGGCACGTCGCTGATACACATTTTCCACCTGTGCCCAGGCCGCGTTCACACCCTGATTGGATGAAACGAGACCGTTGTAGCTGCTGACGCCCGCCAGAGCGAGCACGACGAGGATTCCGATGAGGACGAGGGAGGCTTTCATAGCGGCTGCGAGTCTAGGAGGTGGCAGCGCGGTGACGAAGAGAATTTTGGACCAAAATTGCATCCTGAGCAGATGACGCCATGATCGGCGCATGAACGAAAAACCCACTCTCTCCAGCGCCAGCGGCGGTTTGCCGTCTTCCGTGCGGTGGGCGCAGCTCATCCTGCGTGATCGGCTCGGTGCCGGTGACGTGGTGGTGGATGCGACGATGGGCAATGGGCACGACACGCTGTTTTTGAGCGAATGCGTGGCTCCAGATGGTCGCGTGTTTGCCTTTGATGTGCAGGCAGCGGCTTTGACGGAAACGGCGAAACGTGTGCCGATGGAGCGATGCACGCTGATTCATGCCGGACATGAAACGATGCGTGAAAAGCTGCCTGCGGAGCTGCATGGGCAGATCGCGGCGATCATGTTCAATTTGGGCTACCTGCCCGGCAGTGACAAAACATGCATCACCCGCACGGAGACGACGCTCGCGGCTTTGAGTCAAGCCGCCGAGCTGCTCCGCCCCGGCGGCATCATCACGCTGGCCGTGTATCCCGGCCACGAGGGCGGTGCGGAGGAATCCCGCGAAATCTCGAAATGGGCTGCGCAGCTCGATCCGCGTCGTTTTGAGGTGCAGCATCTGCGGCCCGTGAACCGCAGCGCGGCTCCACCGGAGCTGTGGCTGATCTGGCGCGGCCTGCGCACTCAATAACCGAGCCACGGGCCGAGCCAGCGCTCCATTTCTTCGACGCTCATGCCTTTGCGCTTCGCGTAGTCTTCGACTTGGTCCTTTGCGACGACGCTGATGCCAAAGTAGTGCGAGTCTGGGTGCGAGAAATACAAGCCGCTCACGGCGCTGCCGGGATGCATCGCCATACTCTCTGTGAGCTCCACGCCGGTCTTCGCAGTCGCATCGAGCAGGGCGAAGAGAATCTCCTTCTCCGTGTGATCCGGCTGCGCGGGATAACCCGGTGCTGGACGGATGCCACGGTAGTTTTCTTTAATGAGATCCGCGTTTGCGAAGTCGCCGGGCTTTTCATAGCCCCACGCAAACCTCGCCTGCTGATGCAAATACTCCGCAAAGGCCTCCGCGAGCCTGTCAGCGATACCTTTGCTCAAAATGGCCTGGTACGGATCTGGCACGGCATCGAACTCCTTCGCCAGCTCATCCGCGCCGTGAATGCCGACGCAGAAGCCGCCGATGTGATCGGTGCGACCGCTGTCTTTCGGGGCGACGTAGTCGCTGAGGGCGTAGTTGGCGGTGTCTTTCTTGATCACCTGCTGGCGCAGCGTGTGGAAGGTCGTTTTGAGCTTCCCGCCTTCATAGACCTCGATGTCGTCGCCGACGCTATTCGCCGGGAAGAGTCCAAAAACGCCTTTCGCGGTGAATCGCTTCTCCGCGATGATGCGGTCGAGCAGGGCCTGGGCGTCGTTGTAGAGCTTTGATGCCTCGGCCTCGGCTTTGACCTTCATTTCGGCATCTTCATGCGCGGAGGAGAAACGCTTGTCGGCGGCGATCCAGCGCCCACGCAGCTCCCACGAGTGGAAGAAGGGCGACCAGTCGATGAACTCGCGCAGCGTGGCGATGAGCTCGGGGCCTTCGAAAGTCTTCGTGCCGGTGAAGCTCGGCGTGGCGATGTCCTGCGTGCTCCAGTCGAACTTTTGGCCCTTCTCACGCGATTCGGCGATGCTGAGGAGCTGGCGGTCCTTTTTCTTGCCGTACTCCTCTCGGAGCTTCGCGTGGCGTTCCGCGTTTTTCTTCACGAAGTCGGCTCGCTGGTCCTCGCTGATGAGCGAGGTGGTCACGGGCACGCTGCGGGAGGCATCGAGCACATGCACGATGGGTCCGCTGTATTTCGGCGCGATCTTGATGGCCGTATGAGCGGCGCTGGTGGTGGCACCACCGATCAAAAGAGGCTGCTTGAAGCCCAGGCGCTCCATCTCGGAGGCGACGTGCACCATTTCATCGAGCGACGGCGTGATGAGGCCGCTGAGGCCGATGACATCGGCGCCGACTTCGATCGCTTTGTCGAGAATCTTCTGGCACGGCACCATCACGCCCATGTCGGTGACCTGGTAGTTGTTGCAGGCCAAAACGATGCCGACGATGTTTTTGCCGATGTCATGCACATCGCCCTTCACGGTGGCGAGTACGATTTTGCCCGCGCTGCGCTGCGCCGGGTTGGCGAGCTTTTCCTGCTCCATGTAGGGCTGCAAGTAAGCGACGCTCTGCTTCATTACGCGGGCGCTCTTCACGACCTGCGGCAGGAACATTTTGCCCGCGCCGAAGAGGTCGCCGACGACGCTCATGCCGTCCATGAGCGGGCCTTCGATGACGCTGAGCGGCTTGCCGAGCTTCGCGAGTGCCTCGGCGGTGTCTTCGTTGATGAAATCGGTGATGCCTTTGAGCAATGCGTGCTCCAGGCGCTTCTCGACGCTGGCTTCACGCCAGCTCATGTCGATCTCGGCCTTCTTCGCACTGCCAGCTTGGCCTTTGAACTGCTCGGCGTAATCGACGAGCACCTCGGTGGCCTCTTTGTTGCGGTTGAGGATCACATCCTCGACCTTCACGAGCATCTCCTGCGGGATCTCCTCATACACCTCGAGCATGCCGGCATTCACGATGCCCATGTCCATGCCTGCTTTGATGGCGTGATACAGGAACACGCTGTGCATGGCCTCGCGCACCTTGTTGTTGCCGCGGAAGCTGAAGCTGATGTTGCTGACGCCGCCGCTGACCTTCGCGTGAGGCAGGTTCGCTTTGATCCAGCGCGTGGCCTCGATGAAATCGACGGCGTAGTTGTTGTGCTCCTCGATGCCGGTGGCGACGGTGAGGATGTTCGGATCGAAAATGATGTCCTCGGGCGGGAAACCGACTTCATCGACGAGGATGCGATACGCCCGCTCGCAGATGCGGATCTTGTCTTCGTAAGTCGCGGCCTGGCCCTGCTCGTCGAAGGCCATCACGACGGTGGCTGCGCCGTATTGTTTGATCTTGGTGGCGTATTCTTTGAACTTCGCCTCGCCTTCCTTCAGCGAGATGGAGTTCACGATGCCTTTGCCTTGCAGGCACTTCAGACCAGCCTCGATGATCTCCCACTTTGAGGAATCGACCATGAAGGGCACTTTGTTCACCTCCGGCTCGGTTTGCAGGAGCGTGAGAAACTTCGTCATCATCGGCACGCCGTCGATGAGGCCCTCGTCCATGCACACGTCGATGACGTTTGCGCCGCTCTCGACCTGCTGACGCGCGATGGCGACGGCTTCCTCGAGTTTGTTTTCCTTGATGAGCTTCGCGAATTTCGGCGAGCCGGCCACGTTCGTGCGCTCGCCGATCATAAGATAATTCGAGCCGGGGCTGAGCACATACGGCTGCGAGCCGCTGAGGCGCATCGTGTGCGGATCGGCGGGCACTTCACGCGGCGCGAGACCTTCCACGGCCTTCGCGATGGCGGCGATGTGCGCAGGCGTGTTGCCGCAGCAGCCGCCCATGATGTTCACGAAGCCGCTGCCCGCGAAATCCTTCGCGTAGCCCGCCATGTCCGGCGGCAGCAAATCGAAGCCCGTGGGTGCCAGTGGGTTCGGCATGCCCGCATTCGGATACGCCGACACGAAGCAATCTGCCTTCGCGGCGAGTTCTTCGAGGAAGGGGCGCATCTTGTCCGGGCCAAGTGAGCAATTCAGACCGATAGACAGCGGCTTCACATGCCGCATGGCATTCAAATACGCCTCCGTCACCTGCCCGGAGATCATCGTCTCGCCACCGGGGCCGACAGCGGCGCTGATCTGCACCGGCAGCTCGATTTTGTCCTCTTCAAAGACCTCGCGAATCGCCACGAGGGCCGTCTTCGCGTTCAGCGAGTCGAAAATGGTCTCGACCATGAGCGTATCGACACCACCGGCGATGAGGGCGCGGACTTGGTGCTTATACGCCTGCTTCACTTGATCGAAGGTGACGTAGCGGAAGCTCAGATCGCTCAGGTCAGGGAACTGCGTGAGCGAGACGGTGAGCGGCCCGATCGAGCCTGCGACGTAGCGCTTCCGTCCAGTCTGTTCGGCGACGATGTCCGCCCATTTGCGGCACTGACTTGCCGACTCGAAATTGATCTCCCAGGCGAGGTCATTGAGGAATTTGTCCTCAATGATGCCCTGGAAGAATTCCGGGCACTTTTTGCCTTCCCGGAAAAATTCCGCCTGAGCGATGCTCGTGGCCGAAAAGGTATTTGTCTCGATGATGTCCGCCCCAGCCTCCAGGAAGCGCTTGTGGATGTCCTCAATGATGTCCGGGCGAGTGATGGAGAGGATGTCGCCATTGTTTAGGATGTCCTTCTCATTGTCACGGAAGCGCTCACCGCGTGCGCTGGCCTCATCGAGCACGCCCTTGGCCTTGTATTCGCGGATGGTCGTGCCCATGGCCCCATCGATGACCAGGATACGCTGGCGCATGGCGGCTTCGAGTTCGGGACGGCAGTTGGGACGGGCGGGCATGCCCAGAGATTAGCGCCATAGGCGGCTAGGTCAACCCTCGCATCAACGCATCATGATTTGAGGATGCGTAACATGAATCTGATGCATATACTCTGGCCAGGCGGTTCGCCGTTCAGAGCATAGGGCTACTTTTCCCGTGCACCACCGCGCTTCCCGTCCACCATCCCCGGCCCTCCCACTCTCACATGACCTTTTCCGAGCTCCACCGCATCTATCACCAGCCTTTCTTTGACCTGCTGAAGCAGGCCCGCGCCGTGCACGACGAAAACTGGAGTGGCAATGAAGTGCAACTCTGCACACTCCTGAGCATCAAAACTGGCGGCTGTAGCGAAGACTGCGGCTACTGCGCCCAGAGTGCCCGCTACACCACAGGCGTGCAGGCAGAAAAGCTCATGCCAAAGGAGCAGATCATGGAGCGGGCTATTGCGGCCCGTGCCAATGGCTCCACCCGCTTCTGCATGGGTGCCGCCTGGAAAGGCGTGCGCAAAGGAACACAGAAATTCGATCAGGTGCTCGACATCGTGCGGGATGTCTCAAAACTCGGCATGGAAGTCTGCGTCACCCTCGGTGAACTCGGCGCAGAAGAGGCCTGCGATCTGAAGCAGGCGGGCGTCACAGCCTACAATCATAATGTGGACACCTCGCCAGAGCATTACCCGAACATCGTCAGCACCCACACCTTTGAAGATCGCCTACGCACCATCCGCCATGCGCAGGATGCAGGCATGTCCGTGTGCTGCGGCGGCATCCTCGGGCTCGGGGAGACCATCGACGACCGCCTGAAGATGCTGGAGGTCATCTCCAACTTCAATCCGCAGCCCGAAAGCGTGCCCATCAATGCGCTCATGCCCATCAAAGGCACGCCACTGGGGGATAACGAAGTCGTGGATTCCTTTGCCTTCATCCGCATGATCGCCGTCACGCGAATCGCCATCCCGAAAGCCAAAGTGCGCCTCAGCGCTGGCCGCACCAATCTCAGCCGCGAGGCGCAGGCCCTGGCCTACTTCGCCGGCGCAAACAGCATCTTCTACGGAGACAAGCTGCTCACGGCGGCCAATCCGCGTGCCAATGAAGACATGCGCCTTTTGCGCGATCTCGGCCTCGCGCCGCTCGATCCGAATCCCGGCCTAGAAGCCCCCGCTGCATGCTCGGATATGCCTTTCTCACCATGCTGTGCAGAAGGCTCCATCTGCGAAACCAGCCCCCAGGCGACTCTCTGCGCTGCGTAAAGGCAGCGATTGGCTTCTCGACGTCTCCCGCGCAGCACTTCCTCCCAGTCTGATGGGCTGGAGGAGGGTCATTGCTTGAGCCTAGCGGAAAAGAGTAAAGAGTGCTGCCTCCGGCTGACAGGCTTCTGGCACGAACACAACAACCTTGCCCTCATAGAAGCGTTTTGATAGCCTTGAGGCATGTTTGGCAAAAAACACCTCTTCATTGGCATCACGCTCTGGGCTATTGGATCAGGGACTCTTCGCTTGTCAGGCCAGTCAGCCACCAATTTGGTGAAAAACGAGGAAGAACCAGCTGCCGAGCGAGAGACGCTGACTCCACGCGAAAAACAATTCAATGAACGCCGTCTTGCGCTTATCAAACGTCGCCGTCAGGCCATCAGCGGACATGTGGCAGATGATAATGCTTCCAGATTGCTCGCTAAGCTGCCATCCGGTGAAGTGAAGTTGGATAACCGAGACCAAAGGTCCCTGACGCAGAGCCTCTTGGAGGCTTTGGATGTCCCAATTAGCTCGCAGTTGTTGGTGTTTTCAGGGTCGGCGTCACAGGGGACCAAGGTTAATCCGAAAAATCCGCGAGCCATTTACTTCAATGACGAAGTCTATATCGGCGTGGTTCCAGGTGGTTTGTTGGAGATGATCGGCGTGGACGCAAAGATCGGCGGTGTGCTTTACACGTTTCAGGGGGTGGGCACAGGGCGAGCGCCTACCACCACTGGCGGAGCTGAATGTGCACGCTGTCACTCCAGGCCGCAGTCAGGCTATGCGCAGGGTTTTTTTGTTCGATCCGTCATCCCGAATGACAGTGGGATGATGGTGGGTGCTGAGCTGTTAGGCTTTGAGGGGCATGAGCGCCCATTAGGGCGTAGGTTTGGCGGTTGGTTCGTGACCAGTGCTCACCCAGACATCTTTGGCAGATCTGGACTCGTTGCAGAAACGGATGCTGCGAATTCCAGGCGCATCATGGGTTACAGGTCCATCCAGCCCGGACAGCTTTATGATCCTAAGATGCATCTCGGGGAGACGAGCGACATCCTGGTGCACCTCCTGCACGAGCATCAAATTGGTTTTCACAACCATGTCGCGCGAGTGCTCATGAGCGCGGAGGACGACGGTCTCGAGAATGGTCAGCGCGTCATGCCGACTCATCAGCGGGACGTTGATGATTTAGTTGAGTACATGTTATTCCGCCGAGAAGCGGCGCTACCTGAGAATGGAATCGTAGGGAACCCGCAGTTCATTGCGGACTTCAGCCGCAATCGCCATGCGGCCAAATCGGGCGCTGCGCTGAAGGATCTCGAACTGACGACGCGGCTCCTCAAGCACCGCTGCTCCTACATGATCTACACTCGCCCATGGGCAGAGATGCCGCCAAAGGTGAAGAGTGAAGTTTATGCAAAACTTCACGCTGCCCTCTTCGGCAATGATGTGAGTGGCCGCCATCTGCCTAGAGAAGAAAAGCGCCAGATCATTCAAATCCTGAGAGACACACTGCCCGATCTGCCTGCCGATTGGAAGTGACGAATTTTATTGTCGCCGAGAACCCAAAAGCATAAAATCAAGCCATGAGCAACCAGACTTCCTCCACGAAGGCCTACCCAGGTTCCCTGTTTAGTTGTCTTCGAGCATCTCCACTGGAATCCTTGAAACTAGTCCTCTTGAGTTGCCTCATGTGCACCGTCATCGCTCATGCACAGGTAGCAGAGGTCGAAATCGCGGAGCTGCGGTTTGATCGTCGATTTGAAAGTGGTGCCACCGGCGAGGCACCCACTTTTCCCGCTTGGATTACGGGGGTTAGTCAGCAAGGAGGCGCTTTTTATGATGAGCCAGCTTCATGGCAAGTGCCAGACACCGTTGCAGATGGCACAGGGCGATTAACCATTCATCTCGATCGCTCCAAGCTAAACGGCGACCTCGCCACCACGATTCTCTTCTCGGCCGTGCAGGCCACGGATGTCGCCGTGCAGTTGTTTGATGATCAGGGTCGTGTCGTGGTGGTCGATCTATTCGGCAATTTGGTGGAAGTGAGTGCGGCGTTTACCACCAACACCTTTGTCATTCCTTTAACCAAGTATCCGACGGCATCCAAGATTGTCATTCGTCACGTTCACGGAGCTGTGGCGATCTACGGCGCTGTTCTGTATCCTGTCATCGGTGAAGGGGTCATGGATGATGAAGAAATCAAGAAGCTCGCACGCAAGCTCGGTGACCCACTCAGCCCGGAGAATCCGATCGTGAAGAATCTGCAACACATCACCGCATTGCCAGCAAAGCCAAGTGTGACGACTGCGGCACCTGCGCAGGTATCCGTAGCCCCCCAGGCAGCAGCGCCCAAAAGCAAAGCCATGCCTGCCGCAGCGACCATGGATTGCGGCCCGGGAGTGGGCATGGGATGCATGTGCGGCGTGAGACGCTCCACTGCTGGTGGACCACCCATTCTTTTGGTGCCGCCGGAACTGCCAGCGATCAAGCCCTTCAAACGCCCTCTGGCTGTCCTGGTGGAGGATTCACACGGCGGCACGGATATTTACAACGAATATAACTTCGGCTCCGCTCAGCTAGCCCGTATTCTCAGAGCCCAAGGAGCTAAAGTGGACAGCACCCGTGATGTCCCAGGGTACGACGCGACAAAAGGGCTCACCCGCGAGTTACTCGATCCGTATTCCATTCTGATCTTCAACGGCCGCTTCAATGGCCGCAACTACCCCTTCAGTGATGCTGAAATCAGCGCGGTCAGTGATTGGGTCCGTGCGGGTGGCGGACTCTTAGTGACCAGCTCATCGCCCACCGCTAGCGATCACTTGGATGCCTACTTTTACAATCCGCTCATCAGACCTTTCGGCCTTCAGTTCGGCTGGGAAAAAATCGAAGGCCAATATAAACTCGGCACTGAGGACTCCAAGCATCCCATCATGAATGGGCTAACCGAGTTCGCCATTTACCACGGCATCTCTGTGATCCCAACATCAGAGGCTATCGACGTCGCTCATGTGGGCAACAAAAGCGTGATCATGGCTAACCAATATGGCAAAGGACGCGTCATTGCCTTCGGTGCCGGCAGTGCGGTTCAAAACCAAGCTCTCAATTCACGAATCATCAACAGTAGCTCCAGCCGCATCGTCAATGCGAACACGAATCTGCTCATGAATCTGACGCTCTGGCTGTCTGATGCCGAAGCGGCGCAGTAGTCGGCAGCTCAGCATCCGGCCAAGACGATCTGGGTCATGGATTTGACCTGCTTTTTATGAATGGGCAAAAAAGCTCCACGGCTTCGATGAAAGACCGGGTGCTCCAGACTGCTTTTCTTCATCCATGTCCTTCCGCTACCTCCTTTTGTGTATTCTGTGCTTTCCGTGGTCAGCCCTCGCCCTGCAGGAAACCTGGGAAACGGGCTACAGCGGCGAGGACGTGAGTGGGAAGCATGTGCTGGGGCATTGGTCGTTTGAGAAGACGGATGCGCTGAAGCTCCATGGCGCGGTTTTGAGTGCGAAGGGCCGCTTTGGCAGTGCTTTGGAGTCGTTTCCGGGGTTTCCAGTGGAGGATGTGCGGCATGCGGCGCTGGTGAGCGTTCTGCCTGTAAAAGGGGCGTTCACATTGGAGATGTGGATCAAGCCGAAGATGGCATTTAAACCAGAGCTGCGCTGTTTTTTGCTCGATAAGAAGTATGTCGATCAAACCGACTACCAGTGGCAGATCGGCGAGGCGGACAAAGGCGGACTGCGACGCATGTGGGTGACGCTGGGCTTCGGTGCGGAGTCGCGGACGATCTATTCGCTGCCTTTTGAGCTGAAAACGGACGCGTGGCAGCATGTGGCCTTCACTTATGATGGCGCGGGCGAAGGGCGATTTTATCGAAATGGAGCCTTTGCAGGTGGTTCACGGCTGCAGGGCGTCGGAGCCGTCGTTCCGGGCAAAAAGGAGCTCAGCATCGGTGACCGGCTGGGGAGCAATTACGGCGGTTTTCCCGGTTTGATCGACGAAGTGCGTGTTTGTGATGGAGTGCTGAGTTTCGAGCGTGTCGCACTGCAAATCGCTGCTTCGCGGAGTGTCTGGCGGCGCATGGAGACGGCCAAACCCATCGCCATTACCGTCACCAACCTCAAACGCGACGTTTTGAAGTCCGCCACGCTCAAAGCCAGCCTCGCTGGCAAGACAGAGGAATTCCTGCTGCCGGATCTGGCCGCAGGAAAGAGCTTCACCGCGAATTACTCGCTCAATACCGCGCTCAAAGCGACCACCTATGAGCTACGAGCACACTTTGCGAGTGGCGACTACTCGACAGAGCAGAGCACGGTGCTGAAAATCGTGCCACGCATGCCCATACGCATGCCAGTCATCATGTGGGGTGGCGGCGGGGATGAGATCGCACGGATGAAGGACATCGGTTTTACCCACTTCATCGGTCTCGGTGCCGATTATGGTGAAATCTGGCAGCAGAAGAAACTCGTGCCACCAGCGAAGCCAGAAGTGATCGCGAAGAACCGTGTCATGCTCGATACCGCGCTGGAAAACGACCTCGGAGTCATCGCCAGCCTCTCACCCGCTCACGCTTTGGAGAGTGATGTGAAAATTCTCCGTGTGGACAGGGCAGGGAAGCCCTACACGCGGCAGGACATCGCCGCTTCGATGCCCGAGTTTGCGCCCTTTTTCCAGACGGTGGGGCAGAGCGTGGCGCGGGCCTATGGTGATCATCCAGCCTTCACCACGGCACTGATCGACACGGAGGTGCGTGACTCCAATCAAGTCAGCTTCAATCCCACCGATGTGGAAGCCTACAAAAAATTCGCCAGCGCGGACATTCCTACTGAGGTGATGTCGAAGGGGGGCGTGGATTGGACAAAGCTGAAGGACTTCCCCGCAGACCGAGTCATAGCGGACGATCACCCAATATTAAAATATCTGCGTTGGTTCTGGACCGTGGGAGATGGCTGGAACGGTCTCCACACCGCACTGCACAAAGGCGTGAAGATGAATAGTCGTCTCTGGACATTCTTTGATCCTGCGGTGCGGCAGCCGAGCATCAGTGGTGCGGGTGGCGGCGTGGATGTACTGTCTCACTGGACCTACACCTATCCAGATCCGCAAAAGATCGGCATGTGCGCCGATCAGCTTTTCGCCATGAGTGCTGCGAGTGGCAAAAACCAGCGTGTGATGAAGATGACGCAGCTCATCTGGTATCGCTCACAGACGGCACCCATCAGCCAGAAGGCGGCGGGGGAGCTCGTCGCGTGGGAAGATCACGATCCAGAGGCTGCCTACATCACCATCGCGCCACTGCATCTCAAGGAAGCCCTTTGGACCAAGATCGCACGGCCTATCGAGGGCATCATGTATCACGGCTGGCAATCGTTGGTGCAGACGGATAGCCCTGGGGCTTATCGTTTCACGAATCCAAACACGGCACCGGTTCTGAAACAGCTCATCAAAGACGTGATCGAGCCACTAGGCCCGACGCTGATGTCGATTCCCGATGAGCGGAGCGAGGTGGCGTTTCTGGAGAGTTTCACCTCGCAGATGTTCGCCCGGCGCGGCGGCTATGGCTCGAACACAGGCTGGGAGGCAGATGTATGGCTGGCGCTCCAGCATGCGCATGTGCAGACGGACATTATCTTTGAGGAAACACTGCTCAAAAATGGCCTCAGTGGCCGCAAGGTGCTCGTCATGCCATTTTGTGATGTGCTGACGAAATCCGTCGTCGCCCGTATCGCAGACTGGCAGAAGAAAGGCGGGAAAATCGTAGCAGATGAGTTTCTGTGCCCGGCTTTGAAGGCCGATGTGCTGATCCAGAGCTTCAAACGCGAGAAGAAAGCCGCCGAGGACAAAGCGAAGGTGCTGGTGCTGGCAAAGTCGTTCAAGGCGCGGCCACAGAAAGTCTCCTGCGACAATCCAGAGATCATCACTCGCATGCGCCGCTTTGGGGACGCGACGTATGTCTTTGTGGTGAACGACAAGCGTGAATACGGCAGTTACGTCGGCCAGCATGGCCTCGTGATGGAGAATGGCTTGCCCGCGAGTGGCATGGTGAGCCTGAAAGCAGAATCGGCCAATGTGTATGAGCTCACCGGCACCCAGTTCATCGTGCCGAAGCGCGGCGATGACGGCAGCAGCATGGGCTGGAAGGTCGATTTGGGGCCTGGTGACGGGAAAATCTTCGTCGTGCTGCCAAAGCCACTTTTGGGCCTGAAGCTCGATTTACCGGAAAATGCCACCGCAGGCCAAAAAGCGGCCATGAAGCTGCAAATCACCTCCACGGGTGATGCGCCGCTGAGGGCGGTGATTCCCGTCAAAATCGCCATTCGCGACGCGAACGGCGTTTTGACCGAAGGAAGCGGGTATTATGCCGCAGTAAACGGTGTGGTGGACTTGTCGCTCGATCTGGCACCGAATGATGATTCCGGCACCTGGGAGGTCCGAGTGAAGGAACTCGCAAGCGGCATGGAGGCCGTGAAATGGATGCAGGTGAAGCGTGATTTATAGACTTTAGGCCTTGCCAAGGTGGCTTTTTTCTGCTGGAATGCAGCCCCTTATGAAAAAGTACATCTCTGAAATCATCGGCACCTTCTTCCTCGTCTATACCGTGTGTTGCACGGTCAGCACCAATCAGCCGCTGGCGGCCATCTCCATCGGTCTCGCACTGGCCGTCATGGTCTATGCAGGTGGGCATCTCTCTGGCGCACATTACAATCCCGCTGTGACCGTCGCGGTGCTCCTTCGTGGCAAAATCGGCCTCACCGATGCCATCATTTACATCTTCTGCCAGACCGTGGCCGGCGTCGTCGCTGCCATGGTCGCTAAAACCCTCGTCGGTGCCGGCACAGATCCCAAACCCTTCCCTATCGACAATTTGATGCTCGCTGAAGCGATCGGCACCTTCGCCCTGGCCTGGGTGGTGCTCAACGTCGCCACCACCAAAGCGAACAACAACAACAGCTTCTACGGCGCGGCCATCGGCCTTACCGTGACCAGCGGCGCAGTGGCAGTGGGTGGCGTCTCCGGCGCAGCCTTCAATCCTGCCGTCGCTACTGGCGCTGTGGCCATGGGCCTGCTCAATGGTGGCCAGCTCTGGGCCTACTGGGTCTTCTGCATCCTGGGTGGTGCAGTCGCCGCCATCGTCTTCAAGGCGATCAAAGCAGATGATTAATCCGTAGAGACTCTCCCAAAATCGAACTCCTTCGAGCCCGTCCGGTCTGCATGGCCTGACGGGCTTCTTATTGGCTTGGCTCTGGGATGCGGGCACAAAAAAAGCCGCAGACCACTTTGTGGGCTGCGGCTTTGGGTGCTCTGGGTCAGATTACAGAGATTTCTTGAGAGCGGTGGAGGTCACGAAGCGGACGCTCTTGGAGGCCTTGATCTTCATGGCAGCGCCAGTCTTTGGGTTGCGGCCAGTGCGGGCCTTGCGGGTCACAGGCTTGAAGGTGCCGAAGCCGATGAGCTGCACGGGGCCTTTCTTCACTGCTTTGGCGATGGAGGAGAGCACTGCTTCGAGAGCGTCGCCAGCGGCACGCTTGGAAGTTTCGCCGCCGAGGGCTTTCTGAACTTGTTCGATCAATTGCGCTTTATTCATGGGAGGTGTTGTTGGTGTTGTTGATTGCTTGACCCGTAAGGAAAAATCGGGCACGCGCTCTATGAGGCGAATCGCATGATTCCGTCAAACCCAAAAATACCGCAACCCTTGATCCCAGGCCGAAAAGATGAGCACCACGAAACTGAAAAACTTCTTGCTTCCTAGCTCAACACCCTCCGTGCATGAGAGTGTTTTCATCGCTCCGGGGGCGGTCGTGGTCGGCGCAGTGGACATCGCGGAGCACGCCAGTGTGTGGTACGGCTCCGTGTTGCGTGGCGACATCAACCGCATCGTCCTCGGGCCGCGTACGAATGTACAAGACGGCTCCGTGCTGCATGTGAGTGACGATTGTGCCTGCATCCTCGGTGCAGACGTGACGGTGGGGCACCGGGCCGTGGTGCATGCCTGTGAGGTGGGTGATGAGGTGCTCGTGGGCATGGGCGCGATCATTTTGGACGGTGCCGTCATCGGTCCGCGCTGCGTCATCGCCGCAGGTGCCGTGGTGACAAAGGGCAGCATCATCCCAGAGGGCTCACTCGTCGTCGGCACGCCTGGACGCATCGCCCGCACCCTCAGCCTGGAGGAGCAGCGTGCCAATGCGGCCCTCGCGGCGAAGTATGTCGAGGTTTCCCGCCGCTACCGCGAGCTGGGCATGCAGGCAGGGCATTGAGGAAAAACAACAGCCCCGTCTTGCCATCACGTCGCTCCGTTCTTTAATCTCACTCATGAATCAGGAAGTCATCGCCGTGCAGGTGCGTGCCGTCTTGCCACTGGAGGGCAGCTTTGCCGTCTTCCTCGGCAACTCGGACAAAACATTCGTCATCTACGTGGACGAGGGAGTCGGCGCAGCCATTTCCATGTTCATGCGCGGCGTGGCAAAGGAGCGCCCACTTACCCATGACCTCATCGCACACATTCTGCTGGCCTTCGGTGGCAAAGTGGAGCGCGTCATCATCAATCACGTCGAAGGCAGCGTCTTCCACGCCCGGCTCATCCTCTCCGCAGAGAACGAGCTCCACATCCGCAAAGTCGTGGAGATCGACGCACGCCCCAGTGATAGCATCGCCCTAGCGGTGCATCAAAATGCGCCCATCTACGTCGCGGCGGAGGTTTGGAGTGCTGTCGATGACGTGAGCGAAACTCTCGCCCGCATCGAGGCAGAGGGGCTCAAATCCACCGCCGAGGCCATCGTGCCCCCTGGCGTGGAGGAAATGGTCTCCGATGAGGACGGCGTGGAGGATGAAGACGTGGCCGATGAGGTGGAGGACGAAGAGCTCGCGGCCTTCTCCGACGAAATCATCGACGCTATCGCGGATCAATCTGGCATCTCTCCGAACAACGACACCTACGATGACGGCTACGGCCATCTCGATGATGACGACGAAGAGGGTGAAGAGTGGAAGAAGGGCTGATCTCCATCACTCCCGCAGCACTTCGAGCCCGCAGAGCAGCGTTTCCCCCTCCTGAGCCGTCAGAGCCACGGTGAGTGTGCCATCCGTGATTTCGACATCCGGGATGGTTTTGATCTGAGCGGTGAGTTCAGCCGGTTGGATGTTTTGCGCAGCCATTTTGCCCTGCACCGAGACATCGAAACGGCGCTTTTTTGAATCTGGCGCTGAAAAAGTCAGCTTCAGCGTGCAACGGCCATTTTTGAGGCCGCTCAGTGTCACTCGGCGTAGCCCATGCACACCGCTAGCGGCCACCCAGGGCCAGCCTTCGCCTTTTTTCATCCACAGAGAGTGCTGGTAGAAGTACTCAGGCTTCTCAGGCTCCGTCTTGAGTTCGATTTCGGGCGAGGGGCCACCCACACTCGGGTAATCGAGCCACAGCGTGCCATCCCGCGTCTTGCGGTCTCCTGGAGCACCGAAATTGATGCCGATGCGTTGGATTTTGCCATTCAGCGCGGCCTTCGGCACAGCGCCCCAGGTGGCCCATTGCTCGAAGTCCTCGGGCATTGAGTAAAGCGCGAGGCCCATCGGCAGCGGGTAGCTACAGGTGCATCCCTCATAAAAATAAGGCACATTCAAAATGCCTCCCGCAGGCACGATGCTGTTCGTGCAGCCGCTGCGTGGGCCACTGATGTGCACAGTGCCGCTTTCCACCTTCTTGTCATAAAACGCCGCCGTGCCGCTGCGGAAGGTGAAAATGCCGCCGTAGTCGAAGCCGCCGTCACAGCCATAGCTTTTCGGAAACACACGCGCTTCTTGTTCCAAGGTGAGCGGATTGATCCGCAGGCCCGCTTTGGGCTGCTCGGGCGACCAATCGTTCTTTTGCTCAGGCGGACGATACTGTGCCTGCTGGATGCTCTGCATGTCCACGGTGCCAAATTTCGCGCGGAGCTCCGGCTGCTCGTATTCATCGAACACGCGACCGGTGTAGATGTCGCTGAAAACAGGCGCGAGGAGCTTGTAATCGACCTTTCCTTTGCGGTTCGTGGCATCAAGCCAGTCCTTGTCCGCGGTAATCATCACGCCATCGACGATCTTCGGCTGCGGCGAGCGCTTGAAGTTGCTCAGCGCATCATCAAACCACAGCATGCCGAGCGGTGCCTGCACGCGCGTGTCTTCACTCGGCTTCCAGTCGGCGAGGTAGTTCGTGGAGCCGGTGAGTGCGCCGCGTGTGTAGAGGAGTTTGGCACCTGGGCCGACAACTTTGCCGCCATTTGGACGCAGCATCTCGGACCATGGTTCGTGTCCTTCGCCTTCGAGATCAAAAATGATGCTGGCAAAGTAGCAAGGCAGCTCGGTCATGACTCCCAACGACCACGACGCGTTCACCATAAAGTCCTGCTTTTCTCAACCGGAAACCTGCATCGTAGTCTTCGGCCAAAACGACGAGATGATATTGGCTATTGAGCAGGATGGCTTCGATCAATCCGGGCTTGTTTGGACCAATCATGAGAGCGTAACCACGATTAGTGCCTGCCGCAGCGATGGCAGCTTTTGCGAGGTCTTCGTCTGCTTTTTGAAGGATAATTTCCCGCTTCCAGCGCTTCGTTTCGCCGCTACCGGGGCCGTAGGCGCTCAAGACGCCGTCGGTGGTGACGACGAAGCATTTGTCATCGGCGAGGATGACGCTGTGGGCATTGGTGAAGGTGTCAAAGGGGACTTCTTTGTCGGCGGCGTTGAGGGTGCGCTGGATGCCTTTCTGGCCTTCGGCTCGCGGTTTGTCCTCGTGGCGTTTCGCGCTGATGGCTTCGTCAAAGAGAAGGCCGCGGCGGCGGAGCTTCGCGGCTTCTTTTTCAGCGGGCGTCGAAGCGAACCAGCCACCTGTCAGCCGACCAGCGGACGGTAGCTCGAATTCTTTGATCGCACCCGTCTTCAAATCCAACCGCGCCGGATACGCCGTGCTGCATGGCACGATGAGATCCTCGCCGTCGATCAGCAAATAGCCCTGCGGCGCGAGGCCACCCATGGCCTCGGTGGCGTGTGGATGCGTGCCGTAGAGGTAGGAGCAGCGGTCGTTTCGCCAGATCTCGGTGCCGGTGGCGGCATCGCAGCAAAATACGAACGTGCCTTCGAGAGGCCAAACACCGGCGGCGAAGTAAACGCGGCCCTCTTTGGCCACCGGTCCGCCGCGCACGGGCCACACGGAGATGAGGCGCTGATTGCCGAGAAGCAGTCGATTCGAGGGAACGGCCCGTTTTTGCCAGACAGTGCTGCCATCGGCGAGTTTCACGCAGCGCACGATGCCGTCGTCAGAGCCGAAGATGGCCGTTTCGCCGACGATGACAGGCGCGAAACGCACGGGCCCATCGGCGAGTGCTCGCCAGAGCTCTTCGCCGCTATCCGTATCGAAGGCGATGATGCAATCCTCGCGTGAACTGCCGACGAGGAGGCGCTTTCCGGCCACGACGGGCTCGTAGCTGCGATCGAACTGCAAGCGCTGTTCTTTGAAGGCCGGGCGCAGTGGTGGCAGCTCGCGTGACCAGAGCAGATGGGGCTCTGCGGGCATTTTTTGCGTCGTTGCGGCCGTGCGGCCGGGGTCGTGCCTCCACATGGGCCAGTCGGCGGCGTGAAGAGTGACGGCGAAAAAAACGAAGGTGGCAGAGCGGAGCATGACAGGCTTACTCTACGGCATGATCGCTTTAAAACTCACCCCACTGCTCGCGATTTCCTTTTCGTCCGAAGAGGAAGCACGGCGCATGATCGGGCTTTTTGTCGTCGCAGGCATGATCGCGCTCATTTTGAAGGGATTCTTCATCGCACGATGGTTCGCCAATCGACGCAAGAAGCGCCAAGAAGCGGCAGCGGCGAAACGTGCGAATCGTGACGCTGCCTAGCCTGCATTTCTCACACTCCGGGTAAAAAAACACCTCAGTCTGTTTTCGTGTCCGCCTTGTCGGAGTGCTCAGTGCTTAGTGCTCAGTTGATTTCCTCCTGGTGATTGCCACTGAGCACTGAGAACTGAGAACTTCGTTCCTGAAATTGTGTGAGAAATCCAGGCAAGCGTGTGCCCGTTCATCACCTCACTGCATCATGGCCTGGGCTTTCTCTGGAGTCGCGACTTCCTCGCGGAAGGCGGCTAAAGCTGGGCGCTGGAGCTCTGGGTCCTCCTCCAGCACGCGGTCGGCCAGTTGGCGTGCGAGGCGGACGAGCCGTGTATCCGCCAGCAGCTCTCCGAAGCGCAGCGGAGCGTCTCCACTCTGCGCATGACCGAGGATGTCGCCGGGGCCACGGCGTTTCAGATCTTCCTCCGCGATGAGGAAGCCATCCCGCGTCTCCTCCATGATGGCGAGGCGTTGCTTGTTCTCCTCATCCTTGTCATCGACAAATAAAACGCAGTAGCTGGTGTGGGCTCCGCGTCCGATGCGGCCACGCAACTGATGAAGCTGCGCTAAACCAAAACGGCCCGCGTCATGGATGAACATGACGGTGGCATTGGGCACGTCGATGCCTACCTCGATGACGGTGGTGCTCACCAGGGCATCAAAGCGGCCAGCGCGGAAGCGCTTCATCACGTCCTCCTTTTCCTCGGGGCTCAGTTTGCCGTGCAGGAGGCCAACTTCGAGCGGGGCGAGCTGCTTGGACCACTCGGCGTGGCCTTTGACCGCGGCTCCGGCATCCACTTTGGCGGATTCCTCGATGAGTGGATAAACGATGAAGCCCTGGCGGCCTTCCTCGATCTGATCGCGCAGGAATTTCGCGGCCTCAGCCTGCTTCGACTTCGCTCGCACCTTGGTGATGATTTTCACGCCATCGCGTGGCCGCTGGTCGATGGTGGAGACATCGAGATCACCATAAACGGTGAGCGTGAGCGTGCGCGGGATGGGCGTGGCTGTCATGACGAGCACATCGGGTGTGTTGGACTTACGGATGAGCTTTGCTCGCTGTGCGACGCCGAATTTATGCTGCTCGTCGATCACGATGAGGCCGGCATTGGAGAGCAGCTCGTCATCAAAGAGCAGCGCATGCGTGCCAATGACGATGTGTGGGCGATGCGTGTCGTCTTTTTTGTTCCCCGTCCGCAGGGCGATGGTGAGTCCCAGTGGCTCCAGCCACTTGCGGGCGTTTTGGGCGTGTTGCTCGGCCAAAATCTGCGTCGGGGCCATCAGCACGCCTTGAGCACCGCTCTCGACAGCGCGGAGCATGGCGGCAAAGGCGACGACGGTCTTGCCGCTGCCGACATCGCCGTGGAGCAGGCGGTTCATGGGGATGCGGCTGGCCATGTCACGATGGATTTCGTCCAAACAGCGACTTTGGGCCTCGGTGAGCTGGAAGGGCAGTTCGGCCAAAAAATCTCGCAAAAGCTCGCCGGAGCCATTTTGCGGCCTTCCGCCTGCGTGGATCATTTTTCGGCGTCTTTGAGCGACGCGGAGCTGGTAGCCGAAAAACTCCTCCAGGGCCAAATAGCGCCTCGCAGTGGCCAGCGTGGCCTCATCGCTGGCGAAATGCACCTCTCGCAGGGCCTTGGCGCGGCTCATGCCGGCGAACTCGCTCTGCGCGGAGGGTGTGGGCAGTAGGTCGCTGATGAAATCGGGCGGCAGATGCTCAAAGACATGCCATGCAGCCACGCGCAGCGCCTTCTGCGTCATGCCTCCGCGTAGCCTGTACACGGGTGTGATGCGCCCGGTGTGGATTTTGGCCGCTTCATCATCGCCAGCGCCTTTGATGACCTCGTACTCCGGGTGCACCATCGAGAGGCGGCCTTTGAATTCCTTGATCACGCCGAAGACGATCAGCTCCATGCCCTCGGCGAGTGATTTGGACAGCCAGGGCATGCTCCACCACTTCAGCGTGAGCTGCTGCCCGAGTCCGCCACCGGCCTGCTCCACCGTGGCCTCGAAAGTCCCTTTTCCACGGCCAAAGAATTTATTCGCACACTTGGTGATGATGACGTGATGGCAGGCTGGCAGCTCAGAGGCCTGAAAAGCCAGCGCATCCATCCGCCGCCGGTCCTCATGCCGGAAGGGCAAATGCCAGACCACATCCGCCATCGTGCTGATGCCCTCTTTCGCCAAAGCACGCGGCACATGCGTAGGCATGCCGGGGACGGCGAGGAGGGCGAGCTGGAGGTCTGGGAACACGCGGCCCATGCTGGCGAGTGCATCACCAAACCGCGAGCGGATTCTCCCGTTTCGTGAGCGGTAGTGTGACGCGTTTGCCGCCTTGGATGTGGGATTCAAAGACGGCGCTGATCATCTCGATGAGCTGGCGACCGTGGGCGGCATCGCAGAGTGGTGCGCGGTCCTGCTCGATAGCGGCGAGCAGATCGAGGCCGGGGATTTCATGGCTGGCGACTCGGCGTCCGATTTCTTTGTCCGGGAGGATCGGCTGGCGGGCTTCTTTGCCCGCCTGAATCCACGCGAAGGGCTCCTGGTCCATGCGGAAGTCGATCACGCCCTGATTGCCAAAGATACGCAGGCCAAAGGATGCCGGATCGTCGTAGGCAGGCTTTTTCTGGCGTGCATCATGGATGCTATCGAAGAAGAGCGGGACGCCACTCTGCATCTCGAAGCGGGCATGCACCTCATCACCCGTGAGTGGGCCGATGCCCTCGTCGCCGTCTTTGACACCCGCTTTGGTGGCGGGTTTGCCCTTTTGATAAACACCTGCCGTGCAGGCCAGCGCGGCACCACCTAGGGCGAGTGCGGTGCCCATGACATGGGAGCCCAGCACCCACATATCTAGCCCGCCGCCGCGTGCGTCTTCTTTGCCCCGGCCACGCATTTCGATCACTTGGCCGATGGCACCGCTGGCGATGAGCTTTGCCGCCTCGGCCAGGGCAGGGTGGTAGCGGTTGCGGTGAGCGATGGCGATCTTGGTGCCGGTTTTGGCAGCGGCAGCGATGACCTCATCCGCCTCGGCACAGGAGCGCACAAAGGGCTTTTCGATGTAGATGCCCCTGGCACCGTGCTCGATGGCGGCCAGCAGCATGTCGCGGTGCTGGTCGATCTGGCGCGGGCCGATAGCCACGATGTCTGGCTTCTCAGTGGCCAGCATGGCCCGGTAGTCGGCGTAGGGCTTGCCGGTGCCGATTTTTTTCATCTCCGCATCGAGTCCCTGCGCATCTGCATCCGCGATGGCGGCTATTTCCGTAGCGGGGATGGCCTTCCACATCGTATCCAGGCCGTGGCCGTAGTTCCCACGGCCCGTGTGACCGATGATGGCCACGCGGTATTTTTTATCTGCGGCGAAAGAGGACAGAGGGAGAGCGGCGAGGGCGGTGAGGAGATGGCGGCGGTGCATGGCGTCCGTCTGAACGCCACATGCGGACTCAAACCTGCATCGTCTGCGCATTCGACAGCGCATAAAGGCGGTGCAACATAGGCTCTCTACGAATCTACCCCGCATGGCCGCACCCACTGCCCACGCTGCTGAAAACGAGCATGACCTACGACTGCGCATCCATGAGCAGGAGGCCATGCTGCATCGTCTGCGCATGCGCCTGCCATATCCGCCCGCAGGCGGGGTGGATGAGCTCGCGCGGAGTGAGGAGCGCTTCGCCCTGGCTGTGCGTGGCACCAATGACGGCATCTGGGACTGGGACATACGGACCAATGAAGTCTTCTTCTCCCCGCGCTGGAAGAACATGATCGGCTACGAGGACGAAGAGCTGGCCAATACCTTCGCCGCCTTTGAGCAGCTCATCCATCCAGAGGACCACGAGCGGGTGCTGCGTGAGCTACAGGCCTACCTAGCCGGCCAGATCGAGCGCTATGCCGTGGAGTTCCGCTTTCGACATAAAGATGGCTCCTGGCGCTGGATTCTCGCCCGTGGCCGTGCCCTGCGTGATCCTGATGGCAAGCCCTACCGCATGGCGGGCTCGCACACCGACATCACAGAGCAAAAAAACACCGAAGAGCAGCTACGCCACGCCCGCCTCGCTGCTGAGGCTGCCAATCGTGCCAAAAGTGCCTTCCTCGCGAACATGAGCCATGAAATCCGTACGCCGATGAATGGCATCATCGGTATGGCGGAGCTGCTGCTGAAGACGGATCTCGACCCCAAGCAGCATGAGTACCTCCTGATGCTGAAAAGCTCTGCGGAGAGTCTGCTCTCGCTGCTCAATGACGTGCTCGATTTCTCCAAGATCGAAGCTGGCAAAATGGAGCTCGATGAGCAGGACTTTGATCTGCGGCACACCATTGCAGACACGCTGCTCGCTCTGAGTGTGCGTGCGATGCAGAAGAATCTCACGCTCACACACACCGTGGCAGAGGACGTGCCCGCCATGCTCCTGGGGGATGATGGCCGCCTGCGGCAGATTTTCATCAATCTCGTGGGCAATGCCATCAAGTTCACCGATCGCGGCGGTATCTCCATGAGCGTCCGCATCGAAAGCCGTGCGATGGACCGCGTGACACTGCATTTTGAGATTCGCGACACGGGCATCGGCATCCCGCCGGAGTCCCAGCCACGCATTTTCGATGCCTTTACGCAGGCAGAGAGCACGACGAACCGTCGCTACGGTGGCACCGGGCTCGGGCTAGCCATCTGCCGCGACCTCGTGGAGCTCATGCATGGCCACATCTGGGTGGAGAGCGAGCCTGGCCAAGGCAGCACCTTCCACTTCATCGCGAATTTTGGCAATGCACGCGGCACAGAGACAGCGCCAGCCATCACCGCTGGTGCCGCAGGCATGCTCCCACTGGCGGAGAAGCCCATGCACATCCTCGTCGTCGAAGACGGGCGTGTGAACCAGCTCGTCGCAGCGAAATTGCTCGAAGACCGTGGGCACAAAGTCGATGTCGCCTCGAACGGACTCGAAGCCGTCGATGCCGTGCGGCAGCACAGCTTTGACGTCATCCTCATGGACGTGCAGATGCCAGAGATGAATGGCTTTCAGGCCACTGCCGCCATCCGCCAGATCGAGGAAAAGCACGGCGGCCATGTGCCCATCATCGCCATGACTGCCAATGCGCTCAAAGGCGACCGCGAGCAGTGCATCGCCGCAGGCATGGACGACTACGTGGCCAAGCCCATCCACAGTGCCGATCTCCTGCATGCCGTAGAGCGTTTCATGCATGGCCGAGCGGCTGCCCCACCGCGCCAAGAGCTCTCCGAGGCAGTTTTGAGTGAAAAACCACGCCGCCGCACTGCAAGCGCCTTCAAGGCAGAGGCCTTCATCAAGGCCGCTGGCGGCCCAGAAATGGCGCGGGAGCTCATCGCCATTTACGCAGAAGATTCGGCCCAATTCCTCCAAAGCGCCTCTCAGGCCCTCACGGCTGGAAACGCCGTCGCACTCTATGAGGCCGCACACTCGCTCAAAGGCATGCTCGGCGTCTATACGGCCACGCGTGCCTCTGAAACAGCCTCACACCTTTGTCACCTCGCTCAGGACGGCGATCTCTTCGGTGCCCGTGCTCTTTTAGAGAAGCTCAAAAAAGAATGCACCAAGCTCGGCACCGCCCTGGAAAGCCTCAAGGAGCGTGTAGGCTGAAAAATCAACCTTAGGCATTGACAAGCGTGCCGCCATGGGCTGAAAATTCAGCCCATGAAAAAAACGCCCCCACTCAGTCGCCGTGAACGTGAGGTCATGGACATCATCTTTGCTCGCGGTGAGGCCACGCTTTCGACGATCTCAGAGGACATGGAGTCCCCGCCCACGCGGCCTGCGCTGCGCTCCATCCTCACCATCCTGGAGAGCAAGGGCCATCTCCGTCACCGGCAGGAGGGGCGAGAGTTCATTTATCTCCCAGTGCATTCGCGGGAGGAGGTGGGCCAAAGCACGCTCAGTCGGGTCATCGGCACCTTTTTTGGCGGATCGCTGAAGCAAGCCATGGCCGCCTATCTCAGCCACCCGCAGACTCAGCTCACTGAGGCGGATGTCACCGAGCTGCGCCGCTTTCTCGATCAGGCCAAACGCAAAAAATCCTAACCCACGCGACTCACCATGCACCTCAGCCGACTCCTTCACTCCACACCGAGTTGGCTACTCGATGTGGCGATTCAAAGCACCGTGCTCCTCGTCATCGCGGGCGCTGTGACCACGCTCGCGCCACGACTGTCTGCGGCGCGGAGACACTTCATCCAGGCGGCCTCGTTGCTCCTCATCCCCATCATCATGCTATGCAGCTCCCTCGCTCCGAGCTGGCGCATCCCGCAGAGCATGTGGACGGCTGCTCCTACCCACACCGAGCAGCATGCGGATCCCTTCGCCGCTACTACGGCACTGCCAGCAGTAGCTACGAATATCTCCATGATGGTGAGCCCGGCTGATGCCGCCCCTTCATCCATCTGGGCATGGATTTGGCTCGCCGGCATCGGTGGCGGATGCATCGCCATCGGCTTCGCGGCACGGTCACTGCGGCGATTGAGCGCATCCTCACATCCAGTCGCTTCGCCGGAGGTGCAGCGGGCCTTTCAGGAGGAAACGGCATCCTTACACCTCCAGCATCGTAACATCTGCCTACGCATGAGCCACGACTGCCCAGTGCCGATGACCTGGGGCCTGCGGCACCCAGTCGTGCTCCTGCCACCACAGGCTGCGGAGTGGCCGCAGGATCGGCTACGGCTTGTTCTACGGCATGAGTTGGCACACATCGCACGTGGGGATCACCTCATCTCACTGCTCACCACAGTCTCCGCATTTCTGCTATGGTTTCATCCACTCACCTGGCTCATGCTGCGGGCTAGTCAGCTCACCCGTGAGCAGGCCTGCGACGATCTCGCTTTCGCCCAGAGCGATCAGAGTGCGGCTGACTTCGCGCAGGAGCTTTTAGCCGCCGTCGCATCGCTGGGCACACCTTCGGGTCGCCGTTGGCTGCCACTGGCACTCGCCATGTCCATCTCCGCAGGTGCCAAAGCCATGCGCTTCCGTCTGGCGAATATCATTCAGCCAGATCGCACACGCCAGAGCTACTCCGCCGCGCAAAAAGCAGCGCTGCTGCTGCCGCTACTGATCGGTAGCTTCGCACTGGCCGGGCTAACGGCCTGTCGCAAAGCCGCCACCCCACCCGCAGCAGCCAAAGACGCCCAAATCCTAGTCACTAGCCGTTTCATCAGCGTGCCCGTGGACTCCCCCGTACTCGCTGAAGCGGGACTCGTGCTCAATGATGGCTCCGATCTGCAAAACCTCGGTATTTTGAACGAGGAGCAGATCAACAGCCTGCTCAATAAGCTCGCTCAACAAAAAGGCGTCCATCTCCTGAGTGCCCCGAGCGTCACCACACGCAGTGGCCAAAAGGCGACCATGGAAATCACGCGTGAATTCATCTATCCCACCGAATTCGAGCCTGCAAAACAGCTCGCCAAAGACCAGCCCGTCATCCCCACGACCCCCACAGCCTTTGAAATGCGTCCCGTCGGCATCCGCATGGATGTCACGCCGGAAGTGGGAAGCAATGACTCGATCGAATTGGTCATCAGTCCTGAAATCACCAGCTTCGAGGGCTTCATCGACTACGGCTCACCCGTTCGGAAAGCTGGCGACACCACCGGCACTCCGCTCACACAGAATGAAGTGAAGCAAGCCGTCTTTCACAGCCTGAAGACGACGACGAGCGTGGTGCTCCAAGGTGGTCAAAGCGTTGTCTTCGGTGGTCTAGGCAGACCACATGACTCTCAGCTCACTGGCAAGCCCGATTTCAATGCCGCAGCGCCCCATCTCACCACGGATCGCCTGCCAGAGACCCAAGAGCTCATCTTTTTCGTCATTCAAGCCAAGAGGATCGAGGTCACGGGAGCCCCTATGCAGCCTGCCAAGCCGAAAACAGCCTCCCACAGCCCCGAAGAGCCTACTGTGACCATTTTCGGCCAAGTCAGACGCCAGGGCAAATACACGCTCAAACCCGGCATGACGGCCCAAGACCTCATTTCCCAAGCAAATGGCCTATCAGAGCACGCAAACGCTACCAAAGCAGAACTCGAGCGCGGCCCGCAAAACGCTCGCACCAAGCAAAGTCTCGATCTCACTCGCGAAGGCACCAAACCACTCGAAAACGGCGACATCCTCATCGTGCCCGAGCGGTGAAAATGCTCGTTCCTGGAGAAAGGGCAGAACTCACCGCGTTTGTGACCGTGATGAACCGCCGCCACTTTCTCCACGCCACCACCGGAGCCGCCCTCACCTCCTGCTCGACCTTCAGCGCACCAGACTCGCTCATCATCGACACGCATCAGCACCTTTGGGATCGCCGGGTCATCAGCCCGCCATGGCTCCAGGATGCCCCAGAAGTGCTGCGGCACGATTTTGTGACCGCGGATTACCTCCAAGCCAACGCCGGTCTGAACGTGAAGGCCATCTACATGGAGGTCGATGTGGCACCGAAGGATCATATCCAGGAGGCGGACGACATCGTGGCCCAATGCCGCGCTGGAAACACACCCACCATCGCCGCCACCATCGGCGGCAGACCCGCTGCGGATGATTTTGAGGCGTATGTAAAGCGCTACGCAGGCAATGGCATCGTAAAAGGCCTGCGCCAGGTGCTTCACGGCGGATCCACGCCTGCGGGATACTGCTTGAGCCGTGATTTTATCCGTGGCGTTCGCACACTCGGCAAACACGGCCTCAACTTCGAGCTCACCATGCGCCCCACCGAGCTGAAGGACGGTGCCAAACTCATCCGCGAATGCCCGGATACGCGTTTCGTGCTCGACCACTGCGGCAACGGTGATCCGAAGGCCTTCAACCACAAACTCGCCCCCGGTTTGAAGCGAAGCTGCACCACCAATGAATGGAAGCGCGGCATTGATGCCGTCGCCGCCGCCCGCGCCGATGTGATGTGCAAGATCAGCGGCATCGTCGCCTTCGTCCCACCGGGCCAATGGCATGCCGAGGACCTTGCCCCCGTCGTGAACCACTGCCTCGACACCTTTGGCCCCGACCGCGTCTTCTTCGGCGGCGACTGGCCTGTCTGCCTCCTCGGCAGTCCCGTCCGCAGCTGGGTGGATGCGCTGAAGCAGATCATCTCCTCACGCCCCACCAGTGAGCAGCGGAAGCTGTGGAGCGGGAATGCAGTGCGGTTTTATGGGCTGAAGGTTTGAAGACCTCCCGGAGGGAGGAAAGAAATTAGCCGGTGGTGCTACGAAGTCGCGAAGCGAAACCACCGGATCATCGCGAAACATCTTCAGTTCACGAAACGCGTCCTGAAAGGACGCAAGAAGTTCGCTTTGCGAATGAAGCATCCAAAACGCCGAACAGCGCTTCTCGCGTCCTTCCAGGACGCTGTTCAGCAGGGTGTGGCTATTAGGGTGATCCGGGGGTTCTCAGCCGCTTCGCGGCTTTCACCCCGGCTAATCTCTTGGCTCCTCCGGGAGCTGGACTCTCTTGAGATATTCTGCTACTTCACCGAAGATATCGATGAAAGTTATCTACCCATCCAACAAAACGGTCTCTATCTGGATTGGAACCTTCTCGTCTGAGTCAGACTTTGACTTAACGGTGGAGACCGCTGTCGTGCCAGTTCTTGGCCTGCCCGTTGCCATAGAGTCAACCTGCGAAATCAGTTTTGAGAGCGAACCCGTTGCGATCCACGCGCTCTTAGAAGGATTTTCTGGGTGGGAAACATTTATCGAGGCTGCAAAAGCTTCAGCATCTGTCTGTGGGATACAAAAGGCCAATGCAGCTCTAGTTTGCTACTAGACCGGTTCTCAAAAAGAATGTCATATTGAGGCTGTACTTTTTAGAATTGCGGTAATTAATAGGCGGCGGTGGCCCGCCCGTGCATCACACTCAATCTCGAAAACGCGACCTTGGAAGAGGTCGGCGTGGCGATGGATTGCTCACCCACGAAGAAGGGCTTTCGTCGGCTTCAAGCGCTGCGCTGGCTTTATGAAGGCAAGAGCCGCGAGCAAGTCGCTGACCTCTCAGGCTTCAGCCTGCGGCAGGTTTTGCGCTTTATCCAAGCCTTCAATCTCGCCGGCCTTGATGGTCTCATTCCTGGGCGTAGCAGCGGCCGTCGCCGAATCCTGCCCAAGGAACAAGTGAACGAAAAAATTCTGCCTCTCATCGAAGATCCGTCGCTGGCTGGACAGAGCCACTGGACTGCGGTGAAGTTGCACGGCTGGATCAAGCAGAACCTGCAAACGCAGCTCGGCTACAGCACCACCGTGCGCTATCTCCACGAGCACGATTACCGCCTCAAAGTTCCGCGCCCCTGGCCGCTCAACCAGGATGAGGACAAGCGCCAAGCCTTCTGCCAAAAGCTCCAGCGCTGGGTGGCCGATCCGAGCGTCGACCTGTGGTTCAGCGACGAAAGCGGCTTTGAAGGCGATCCGCGCCCGCGCCGCACCTGGACCAAGATCGGCAAGGTGCGCCACTCACCTTATCTCGGCGAGCACATCCGCTACAATGTGTTTGGCGCAGTGCGGCCCAAAGATGGAAGGCTCGGCGCACTGCTCTTCAACCTGTGCGACAGCGTCACTTTTCAGGTGTTCCTTGACACTCTAGCTGAGGAGAATCCGCACGTGGCAGGACGCCGCGCCATCCTGGTGCTCGACAACGCCTCATGGCACAAGACCAAGAGTCTTAACTGGCACCACTTTGAGCCCGGAGTCTGCCACCACGCTCGCCCGATCTCAACGCCATCGACCGCTTGTGGCTGCGCATGAAGGCCGACTGGTTCAACGGCTGCATCGCCAAGACTTCCGCGCAACTTCAGGACCGTATCATCGAGTCCCTACGCTCTTTGTTCGACCAGCCATCCATCCTTCAGTCCCAGTGCCGCCCAAAGACGCGTTTATGACATCCTTTTTGAGAGTCGGTCTATATCTCATGCATAGACGCACCAGCCAATTGGCAGACTTTGAAGTTCCTGGGGTCGTTCTCGGGATCCGACAACGATGGATGAAATAACCGAGGAATGACCCGATAGCATATCCGATCATTGGGTGTGGTCCTCACTTCTTCACCGCCCCGAGCACCTGAAGCTCATGAATGGACCAGTAGGTGCCCTTCGCTTCACCGAGTTGGGAGATGCGGATGGATTTGGCTTTCGTGGGCTGGGTGAAGAGGTAGTCGATGACGCCGGCTTCGCCCTCGCCTTGCAGCGTGGGTTTCTCCCATTCGGTGCCGTTTAGGGAGAGCTCGATTTTGTATTGGCGGGGGTAGTCGTTGCGGGATTTGCCGGTGTCGAGGGTGAGGCCGGTGATGTCGGTGGGCTCGGGGAGGTCGATTTGGAACCACATGTCGGGGCTCTGCGGCTTGCGAGTGTCCCAGCGGGTGGCGAGGTCGCCGTCGATGGCTTTGGCGACTTCTTTGTCGTTGTGACTGGCGGTGAGTTTCCACGCGGCGCGGTTCGGCAAGGGCTGCGGGTAGAGGGCGCGGAGTTCTTCGATGGTCCACGGAGTGACGCGTTTGCCGAGTTCTTTGCGCAAGGCGGCGACTTCTTTTTTGTCCACGAGCTTGCCGCTATTTCCAAAGGCTTTGCGGATGTAGCTGGCGACATCAGCGATCCATTGGTCGTTGTTGGTGGCCATGGGAACCATGGCGGCTTCGTAGGTTTTGCCGTCGATGGGACCGGCGAGACCATTGAGCATCACACGCACGATGGCATCGCCCTGCACGGCGGTGCGTGATCCGGCGAGCGGTGGGGCGAGTGTGGCACCTGCGCGACCAGCGATGGGCATGCCCGCGCCGTCGAAGCCGTGGCAGGCAAAGCAAAGCGAGCGGAAGATCTCCTGGCCGCGTTCGAGCTGCTTCTTTTCATCCTTCGTGAAGCTGCCGCTGATCTTTGGTGCCTCGACAAGCAACTGCGCGCCGATTTCCTTCACACCGACGCTGGCGGAGGTCATGAGCGTCATCTGCGCTTCGTCTTTCCATTTGGGCCAGTTGAGGTGCTTCGCCGTGTAGAGCGTCTGGAGCACCACAGTGGGGTCTTTGTCGGCCTTGAGGGCTTGGATGTCGGCGATCAAAGCGGTGTCGCCTTTTTTGAGCAGCGATTCAGCGACGCGGATGGCGCTGGCGCGGACTTGCGCGTGCGCGTCCTTCATCGCAGCGCGGAGAATGTCCGGCGTGACGGCATCGAGGCCTTCCAGCGTCCAAAGCGCATGCAGGCGGGCGAGGTGATTGTCGTGCTTGAGCAGCGAAACAAGCGCCGGGACCACGGATGGGTCGTTTTTGACGATGAGCATGCGCTGCGCGGTATCACGCCAGAAGCCGTTCGGATGCGTGAGATGCGCGACGAGCTGTGTGGGCGTTTCGCCGATCATTTTCGGCTGCGGGCCGGGTTTGTGGTCTTTGTGCACGAGACGCCACACACGGCCATGACCAGCGACGTGCTGCATGCCGGTGGGCTCGATGGCTCCGCGGAGGAAGCTGCCGGGTTTGACCCAATTTCCTTCCTGAATGATGCCGCGATACGCATCAACGATGTAGAGGCAGCCATCGGGGCCGGTGGTCATGTTCAGCGGGCGGAAATTCGGATCGCTGCTGCGGATGAACTCGCTCATCTGCTCCTCATACGGGTTCGCGACGGTGGTGATGCCGTCTTTGATCTCCACCGTGGCGCGGCGGATAAGACGACCAACAGGCTCAGGCAGGAAGACGTTGCCATAAAGTTCCTTCGGCAGGCGATCCCCGCGATACACGGTCTGTCCGGCGCAACCGGTGAAGTGGTTCAAGCGCTTGTCCTCCGGCGAATGGAAGCGTCCGGGGCCGCCCTGGAAGTCGCCGAGCCCGACGATGGGCCACACGGTGTCGAACTTCTCGCTCTTTTGCTGCATCACATTGATCGCGGCATACAGAATGGGTGCCTGGTAATTCCACAGGCCTTTTTCGCCGCCGGCATTGCTCCACCACATCTTGCCGTAGTCATCCTGAGCCAGGCCCCACTGACCGCCATTCGGCGCGGTGTTCTCTTTGAGTGCCGGCTGCTTCTCGCCAGCCCAGCGCAGGCGGTAGCCGTTGTAGGTGGTGTAGATCCAGTTATCCAGGCCCCACACGAGACCACTGGGCTGATGCTCCATGTTTCCACCACGCGGCCCGCCGACATACCAGGGCGCTTGCTCATCGGCCACGCCATCGCCATTTGCATCGCGATGCAGCGTGATGTCATTCGTGTTCGTGATGCCGACCAGCACCCGATCATCCAGCGGCAGCACCATGCGGGGTAGCAACAGGTTGTCCATATAGACGCTGTGTTTGTCGAAGACGCCGTCGCCCTTCGTCGATTCATGCAGCGAGATGCGGCTCTTCGGCGTGAGTTCGTCCGTGCCGTCGATGTCCTGCATGTAGGTGCGCATTTCGACGACGTACATTTTGCCATCGCCATCAAAGGCGATCGCCATCGGCTCTTTGATGAGCGGATCGCTCAAAACCAACTCCAACGAGTAGCCATCCGGCAACTGGATCGTTTTCAGCTCTTCCTCCGGGGTCTTGGCCTGGATGGGGAAGGTGTAAGTCGGGTTTGTTTGCGCAAATACTGCGGAACTCGCGAAGGCGAGGATGGAGAGAATACGAGGGGTCATTTTGAGGGGCGCAGTAGTCGTGAAAAGGGGCGGAGGTCTTGCAACCACCGCCCCAATGATTCTGCGACCGCTTGGCCACTCGGGCTATTTTTTGGCGTCGGCTTCGGAGAGGATCTTTTTCGCCTCATCCGCGTCGATTTCGTGCACGAAGAGATTCCGCCAGCGGATCTCGCCACCGTGGGTTTGCAGCATGATGGGGCCTTTGGCGGGGTAGGGGATGGCTTTATCGGGATAGTTCTCCATCGGAGCACCATCGACGACGAGCTTGTCATTCAGCCACACCCAGGTGCGGGCTCCGATCTGGCGGATGCGAAAGCTATTCCACTCGCCGAATTCTTTGTCAGCGATCACGAGCGGATCACGTCCTGGAGTATCGGGTGTGTTGTTGAAAAGACCGCCGGAACCGAGATGCGGACGACGTGTGGGCTTCGCTGGATCAAAGACCTGATTTTTATCCCAAATCTGCACCTGCGGCACACCGCGCAGGTAGATGCCGCTGTCGGCTTTGGCGACGGTCTTGTATTCGATGAGGAACTCCATGTCGCCGAACTCCTGCTCGGTGGTGGCGTAGGGGCCGTGACCGTAGTTGACCAGCTCGCCGTTCTCGACCTTCCAGTTGGTGGGGAATTCCTCGCGCATTTTTTTCAGCGCAGCGTCTTTCTTTTCACCGGTGAGCTTCTGGACGCTGTGTGGATTCAGCCCATACCAGCCAGTGAGGTCTTTGGCATTGAAGATGGCCTTGAAGCCAGCGGGAGGCTCGGCGGCGTGGAGGGTGACGAGTGAGAAGAAGGCGGCGATGAGCGATGCGGTGTGTTTCATAGCGGTCTTGTTCAGTCGCAGGCAGCGCGGAGCTTCTTTCGCGCTTCTGATGTCGTGGGCACTTGGCAAAGCGCCTTCTGTGGAGCATGGGGACATAGTTTTCCTCCATGCGCCGCCTCGATCAGATTCTCTCCTCCCTCGGTTACTGCTCACGTCGCGAGGCTGCGGCGTTCGTCAAGGATGGCCGGGTGAAGTGCGGCGGCGTGACACTGAATAGGGCGGACATGCGTGTCGATGCGCATGCGATCACGCTGGATGATGATCCGCTGGAGGCCCCCGATGGTCTGCTAGCGGTGCTGCACAAGCCCATCGGCTATGTTTGCACGCACAATGGCGACGAAGGCCCCACGATCTATGAGCTACTGCCGGATCAGTGGCTGCGGCGAAACCCCGCCGTGACGAGTGTGGGCCGACTGGATAAAGAAACGAGCGGACTGCTGCTGGTAACGGACATCGGCAGCATCGTGCATCAGCATACTTCGCCCAAGTCGGCGGTGGAGAAGGTGTACATCGCCACTCTGGACCGCGATCTGGAGCCAGGCCTGATTGAAATATTCGCCCGTGGCGAGGTGATGCTCCGTGGCGAGGAAAAGCCCTGCCTAACCGCAAAGCTGGAAATCCTGGATGCACGCAGCGCACGCCTGACGCTCACGGAGGGCCGCTACCACCAGGTGCGGCGCATGTTTGCCAGCCAGGGTTGGCATGTGGAGCATCTGCACCGCGAGCGTGTGGGTGAATACACGCTCGATGGACTCGCGGAGGGCGAGTGGCGGCTAGTGGAGGCGTGAGTGAGTCTCGCTCGGACCATGCGGGGAATCACTGGCACCCACTTCACTCCACGGAGCAGATTTGCACGCCCTGCTTCAGTGAGGCGAGCTTGTCACTGCGCTTTGGGATGAATTCCTGGCCCAGCCAGCCGGTATAGCCAGTTTCTTGGATAGCACGGATGATGGCGGGGTAATTCAGCTCCTGGGTCTCATCGATCTCGGCGCGGCCAGGGACGCCACCCGTGTGATAGTGTGCGAAGAACTCGTGATCGCGGCGGATCGTGGCGATGACATCACCCTCCATGATCTGCATGTGGTAGATGTCATAGAGCAGGCGGAAGCGCGGTGAGCCCAGTTTTTTGCACAAAGCGACGCCCCAGGCGCTGTGATCGCACATGTAGTCCGGGTGGTTCACTTTGCTGTTGAGCAGCTCCATCACCAGCGTGACGCCAAGCTTCTCACACAGCGGCAGCAGGCGCTGGAGGCCCAGTGCGCAGTTCTCCAGCCCCTGCGCATCGCTCATGCCATCGCGATTGCCGCTGAAGCAGATGACCTGCGTGAAGCCCGCCTCCGCGCTAGCCTGCAAAAGCGGCTCATAGGCCTGCACGAGCAGGTCGTGATGCTCCACGCGATTCCAGCCCTTCGGGATGGGGCCGATCTTCACGCCATCAGGTCCATCAATGGTCGGAAAGCTGACCATGGCGCAGTGCAGACCATGTTTCTTCACCGTGGCAAAATCTGGCGGATCGAGCAGCTCGATGGAGCCAAGGCCGATCTCTTTGGCTGCGAGGCAGAGATCCTCCAGCGGGATGTCCTTGTAGCACCACTTGCACACGGAGTGGCGCACTTTGCCCTTGCCACCTGCGGCTTGATCTGCGGCAGTGAGCTGACTTTGCAGCATGGCGGCGACGGCGCTCACTCCAGCGAGTGTGCCGAACTGACGGCGAGAAAAAGCAGGCGTGGTGATGGATGGGCTCGACATAGCCCCGCAGCCTACACAGCGCCGTAGGCCGCTGTCACGAGGAAATCCGCCGCCGAGCACTTTCGCTCGTAGAATGAGCACCTGGGGCGCAAGAATTGCCCGCAAGCTGTGCTTTCCTCCAGGGCTTCATTCGCCATTTTGGGCTCTCCTTCGTTATTTACATCACATGTCCGCTTTTTCAGATCCTTTCCAAGAAGCCCGCGCTAGCACGGGCGTGATGCAGTGCCCATTTCACGGTGAAAACATCACCATGATCCTCCGCCATGAAGATGTGCGAAAGGCATCAAAGGACTGGCAGACCTACACCTCGAATGTGCCCTTCCGCGTGCCCATCCCATCAGAGGAAGACGTGCGCAGCATGCGCCAGCTCCCCATCGAGACCGATCCGCCAGAGCACACCGACTACCGCGCCATCGTGGAGCCCTTTTTCCAGCGGGCAAAGGAGCCCGCCATGATCGCCCAGGTGGAAAGCCTCCTCAGCAGCATGCTCGACCAGGCCTTGAGTCGCGAGAGCATCGAGATCGTGAATGAATTCGCCCTGCCCGTGCAGTCGCGGGCGCTGACCTACCTGCTCAATACCAGCGAGAGCGAGGCAGACACCTGGATCGGCTGGGGCATCCATGTCTTCAAAGTCACTGGCGGAGAGTTCAAAAAAGGCACCGTGCTGGAAGACTACCTCACGCAGAAATTTGACGAAGCAGCGGCGAATCCAGGTGGGGCGGACTTTTTCTCCGCGCTGGTGAATGCGGAGTATCGCGGCAGTCGGCTGACGCGTGAGGAATGCATGGGCTTTGCCAATCTGGCCTTCGCAGGCGGTCGTGACACGATCATTCACACCATCTCCTGTGCCCTCGGTTATCTGGCAGAGCATCCAGAGGCGCTGGAGTTCCTGCGGGCCGATCCGAAGCGCATCACACTCGCCAGTGAGGAGTTTTTCCGTGTCTTCATGCCACTCACCCACATCGGTCGTGTGTGCCCCGCCGACACGGATGTGAATGGCGTCACGGTGAAAGCAGGTGAGCGCATCTCCCTCTGCTGGTCCTCAGCGAACTTCGACGAAGCGGCCTTCCCCGCGCCTGCGGAGGTGCGGCTCGACCGGAAACCCAATCCCCATCTCAGTTTCGGCTTTGGCACGCATCTCTGCCTCGGTGCCCCACACGCACGCCTGATCCTGCGCACGCTCCTGAAGCTCCTCTGCGACCGTGTCCGCCGCATCCACATCCTCAAAGCCGAAGAACGCATCGAGCACGAAGCGAAGTTTGACCGCACACTCGGATATGACTCGCTGCTCGTGAAAATGGACCCTCTTTAATCGGTGGTCACCTGACTACTGAGTCCGCCGTAAAGACAAAATCATGATTTGGTCTTTGCTGAGCCCAGCCAGAAAAAACAGCGAACAGCGAACTGAGAACCGGGAACTGAAGAATCCCTCACTCCACGCCCGTCAGCTCAAACAGGTTCTTCGGCTGCGGGCGCTTGCCTTCGGCCACCTCTGTGATGATGCCCATGAGCGTGAGATTCACCTCATTTTGCGGCTGCTGCTTGAGGGCTGCACGCATCGTTTTTTGCGCAGCCTGGGCATTGCCATGGATGAGATAGGCCACTGCCAGATTACCCAGCAGCTCGGGGTTCAGCGGATCTTGGCCTACAGCTTCCTCAGCCGTCTTCACCGCCTCTGCGCTGCGACCTAGCTCCAGTAGGGCACCGCACAGTTCACGCGGGATCACAGACTCATTCTTTTCGATCTCGTAGGCACGAGAGAGCACGGCCATCGCTTTATCGCAGCGGCCCAGTGCATGCCAGCCTTTGCCGATGAGCCAGAGCAGCCGCCAATTCTCGCCAGAGCGGTCCAGCACGATCTCGAGCTGCTCGATGGCACGCTGGATCTCGACCGAGGACTTTTTGTCCACGGGAGAGCCGGGATTGCGCACGTTTGAGGTGATGACATGGCCTGCCTGCTGGAAGATCGTATCCAGGGTCGCCTGCTCACGTTGTGCCTTCGCTTCGCGTGCGGCCTCACCATCTTCAGCGGGCTTTTCACCCGCCTTTTCTGGGTCCCAATCACGCGGCCCCACCACCGTGCGGACATTCTCGCCATTGATCCAGGCGATGGTGGCCTCCTTATAAGTCCCCAGGCAGAGCCACGGGCACGGTGGACTGACTTTTTGATCAAAGGCATCACAGAGCACCGCATCATGCCCGTCAGATACACTGAGCCCCATCGACTCCAGCTCCTCCATGAAAGCGCTAGCCTCCTCACCATCGGTAAAGCTCACTCGGGCCAGCGACGAGTCCGCGCAAAAAGTCTGGTTCGGCACATTCATGATGAAAGCCTCTGCACCGCCCGGATAGCGGTGAACGATTGCCTCGTTTCTTAGGACGACAGTGAATGCTTCGATTGCGATAGCCATGCCCGGATCAATGACGCGTCGTGGCAGGATGTCTAGTGTGTGGTTGTCAGGTTGTTTTTACGCGTTTTTGGGCAAACACCGCTTTCTACGTGCGTTCTACCGCGCCCACCATGAATCGCCTCCTTCTCTTCGCTGTACTCGCCTTTTCCTCCGCCCTGGCTCAGGACGGCTTCAAACCACTCTTCAACGGCAAAGACCTCACTGGCTGGGATTGCAATCCGGAGCTGTGGAAGGTGGAAAACGGAGAAATCGTCGGCACCACCACGGGGCCGGAGCAGCTCGCGTATAATCAGTTCCTCATCTGGCGTGGTGGGAAGGTCAAAAACTTCGAATTGAAGGCCAAAATCCGCCAGAAGGGCAACAACACCGGTATCCAATACCGCAGCAGCGAGAACACCGACAAAAAATGGTCCATTCGCGGCTACCAGTGCGACATCCACCCGAACGCCGCCTACCGCGCGATGATGTATGAGGAAGGCGGTCGCGGCATCGTCTCGCAAAACGGGCAGAGCGTCGTCATCGACCCCTCCGGCGTGAAATGGCTCGCGGGCGAGCATGATCCCGTCGAGGCCGACATCGCCGAGTGGCATGAGTACACCGTCATCGCGAAGGGAAACCATCTCGTGCACCAGATCGATGGCAAAACGACGATGGAGCTCACTGACTTCGAGGAGGTCAAACGCACGCTCGAAGGCCTGGTCGCCTTCCAGATTCATCGCGGTCCCGCCATGGAGGTCCACATCAAGGACGTGATGCTCAAAGAACTGCCGGAGGGTGGAGTGATCGACTTCGCCACTCATCCCATCCCCAGCGATGCCCAGATCATCGAGGCAAAGGCCGCGAAGAAGAAGGCCAAAGGGAAGAAAGCGGAAGCCAAGAAGAGCCGCTGATCGAGTCGGCTATTTGGCCTGCAACCGGTAAAAAGCCGCATTGTCCGTAGAAGTGAATTCAAACTCTAGCTCCCCCTGCGCGTTGAGTTGGATTTGTGGCACCGTCATCGGGAATGGAGTGAAGTTGATCAAGTTGGCCGATTTTTGAATGCCCAAGGTCAGTTTGAAAGCTCCCGTTGTGGCATTTCGGGTCAAAAGCGGTGTGCCGACATTTAGTTCCTGTACTTGCGTGTTGCTGTACAATCCTGCGCTGTTCGCTCCTGAGAATAATGTCGTGACGAGTGCAGTCTGATCAGTCTGCCAATCGAAGCCGAGCGCGGCGAGCTTGTACTCTGCGGCATCATTCAATCCGTCGTTGTCAAAGTCAGTCGTTGGCGAATAAGCCACTCCTGTCAGAGCTAGATCAAACACCCCTTCGTCAACATCGCTGTTTGCAAAGTGGAGCGACGCAGCGCGTGTCCCGGTGGAACTGCCCGCAGGCACAAAGGAAACCAGTATTTGAATCTCCTGCGCGGCAGCGATGATGACGGGTGGGACTAAGTTCGTGCCAAACTCAGCTCCCTGTGCTCCATCCAATGTTGCTCCGGAAATGGTCAAAGGCCCGGTGCCGGTGTTGCGAATGATGAGCGGGATGATCCCCTGAGTGCCGATGATCACGCTTCCAAAGTCCAGCGTGGAATCCCCGTCTATCAGATTCACTTCGGAGTGCATCACCTCGATCTCGGGGCTGCTGCTACCCGCAAGACGAAATCCAAAGACATTGTTTTCAGTGGCGGGTGCGATTTGATTGCGCCCTGCGCCCTGCATCTGAAGCAGCGCTCCGGAGTTGTTTGCCCACCAGGTCCCCCCTCGGATGATGCGGTTTGAACCGGATGAGGCGTCAAGGACTTCGTAAACATTCCCTGCTTGATCAAAAGTGCCATGGGCGCTGGCCGAGGCTGAGAATGCTCCACCAGCCGTCAGGTAGTTTTGCGATGAATTTGTCGTGTTTTGCTGCGTCACCGACAGCAGACCGAAGGGGGCTGAGCTTGCCGTGTAATAGTTTGCCTGATTGGGCAGCGAACCGATCTGATTTCCAGGCGTGGTATTGCTGCGCATCGGATACAGCCAGTATCCTCCAGTGCCCCCATTTAGCGAGGGGTCGTGATAAGCGGCCTTGTACCATTCATCCTCCGATGGAAGATAGACCCGTGCGCCAGGATTGCGATTGATGATGCCCGATGTTGCTCCACTGAGGGGGTATGCCCCCGCTTCAGTCGTCGAGAGGTCTTGTGAGCCAGTTGGCTCGCCATTGTGCATCCAGTTCGCCATGCGGGCCGCGTCGAACCAGCTAACGTATGTCACAGGACGGCTGCCATCACCAATCACCGTATATGAGTAGCTGCCTGGAGAACCCGAACGGGTGATGCCCGCCACATTGAGATCCGTGCCCAGTTGTGTGTTGTACAAATTGTAGGTGTCAGAGGCAGCGACCGCATTGAGAAATGACGCATACTGGTTTAGCGACACTTCATATTTTCCGATCCGGTATGCATAATCTACTCTGCCATAGCCCGTAGAATCGGAGGCGTTCCCGATATTTCCAACCGTGATGAAATCGAACGGTGTAAGCGCCAATGACAGGCTTTGCATTACCAGCACCCAGAGCGCCAATACAGGCCCCCGTCCGCGCTGATAATGAAGCTCGGCGAACTTCATATTTGATGGTGCTTGTGACATGGCGAGCGTAAGTAAGGTGTGTCTTGAGGCACGACTGGGCTGGAGAGTCACAGGCCATGCTTCATAGGAGTAAACGAACGAAACTTGGCGGTTACCATGTGCCGATTGGTCGGGTGTGGTTGAAATTTGACTTCCGAACTCGGTCGAATCCCCTATCAAAGAAATGTCTTTTCCATTAGAACCCGATGACAAAGGGAAGACCGACAATAAACGCATCCAGTTATGACCGATCGTCAGTCTGATACACACGCAGATGTTTGCCAGATCCGACACAGCTTTTGCTGGCAGGTTTTGACGAGGGCGGACGTTTAACCACGCCACACCCACCATGAAACGACTGCTTTTTACCTCTCTGCTACTCTCCGCCCTGGCTTTGCCGTGCTCTTTGATGGCCCAAGACGCCAAAGGGAAGGGAAAGGGCAAAGCCAAGCCCAAACGCCCCGATGCGGTCGGGCCTGCCATCGGGGCGAATGTGGCGACGCCGGTGTCGAACATCAAGACGCTGCCGGATTTCAAGGTGGAGCTGATTTACAGCGTGCCGGGCGGAGAACAGGGCTCGTGGGTGAATCTGACGACCGATGACAAAGGCCGCATCTACGTGAGCGACCAGTATGGCATGCTCTACCGCTTCAAATCGCCCGCCGCAGGCCAGACACTGAGCCAGGGCGACATCGAAAAAGTGCCCGCGGACATCCGCGGCGTGAACGGCATGCTTTTCGCCTTCGGGGCGCTGTATGTCGGCGTGAACGATTACGAGAAAAAGATCCCCAGCGGCATCTATCGCATCACCGACAGCAACGGCGATGACATGCCCGACAAGGTCGAGATGCTGCGCGAGTTCGACGCGGGCAGCGATCACGGTGTGCATGCCATTTTAAAGACACCGGACGGCAAGGGCCTTTACCTCATCAGCGGCAACAACGCCGTGCTCAAAGAAGGCCCGAAGGCCGGCACGCCGGACAGCTCGCCAGTCGCGAAGCTGTGGGGCGATGACCACCTGCTTCCGCGCATGCCAGACGGTCGCGGCCACAACCGCCACGTCATGGCTCCCGGCGGCATCGTGTATCGCTTCACGCCGGATGGAAAGACCTTCGAGATCTTCGCCAGCGGCTTCCGCAACATCTACGACGGCGGCGTGAACCGCGATGGCGAGCTGTTCGTGTATGACGCCGACATGGAGTATGACTTCAACACCTCGTGGTATCGCCCCACGCGCATCAACCACGTCGTCAGCGGCGCGGAATTTGGCTGGCGCAACGGCGCGGGCAAGTATCCCGAGTTCTATTATGACAACCTGCCCGCCACGCTGAACATCGGCCCCGGCTCGCCCACCGGCTGCACCTTTGGCTACGGCGCGAAGTTCCCCGCGAAATACCAAGAGGCCTTTTATGTGCTCGACTGGAGCTGGGGCAAAATCTACGCCGTGCATCTGAAGCCCAATGGCAGCACCTACACCGCCACCAAGGAAGAATTCGTCACCGGCGGCCCGCTGCCCGTCAGCGATGCCATCATCGGCAAAGATGGCGCGATGTATTTTACCATTGGCGGCCGCCGCGTGCAGAGCGGGCTGTATCGGGTGAGTTATGTGGGGAAAGAGAGCACGGATTTGGTTTCACCCATCAAAATGCGGACCGCAACCACGCCAGAAGACGCCGCACAGCTTGACCGCCGCTCCCTCGAAGCCTTCCACGGCAAACAAGACCCCAAAGCCGTAGCGACAGCCTGGCCTCATCTGAGCAGCACGGATCGTTACATCCGCGCTGCTGCCCGCACGGTGCTGGAGCATCAACCGCTTGTCGAATGGCAGGACAAAGCGCTCGCCGAAACCAACACCACCGCGCAGCTCGAAGCCCTGCTCGCTCTCACACGCCGCACGGGCGTTTGCGCGACGCATCGTGAGGCGAACCACGTCGTCAACACCGCCGCTCGCGATGCCATCCTCGCCGCGCTGTTGAAGCTCGACTTCACCAAACTCACGCCCGAGCAACGCCTCGCCTATGTGCGCCTCACGGAGATCGTGTTGCACCGCTTCGGCAATCCGGACGACGCCACCGTCGCCGCGATCATCGCAAAACTCGATCCCGCGTATCCGGCGGACAACTTCGAGCTCAACTGGCTGCTCACCGAAA
This sequence comes from Verrucomicrobiaceae bacterium, assembly GCA_016713035.1. Classification (NCBI taxonomy): domain Bacteria; kingdom Pseudomonadati; phylum Verrucomicrobiota; class Verrucomicrobiia; order Verrucomicrobiales; family Verrucomicrobiaceae; species Verrucomicrobiaceae bacterium. Next base: position 411,052 of record JADJPW010000004.1, on the reverse strand, counting down.
CACTCGCTTACCTCCAGGCACCGAATGCCGCCGCGAAAGGCATGGCACTCATCGCCGCCGCCGAAAGCCAAGAGCCGCAGATGGAGTATGCGCGCAGCCTGCGCTTCCTCACCGCTGGCTGGACACCGGAACTGCGTACGCAGCAGCTCGAATGGTTCCTCAAAGCCGCGAACTACAAAGGTGGGGCCAGCTTCGACAAGTTCCTCGAATTCATCCGCAACGACAGCCTCGCCACCTTTACCGACGCCGAGAAAACGCAGTTCGCCGAACTCATCGCCAAAAAGCCCGAACGCAAAACCGCCATCGAAAACGTCGGCGCCATGTTCGTGGGCCGCACTCCGACGATGTGGACGCTCGATGAACTCAGCGCCGCCGCTAAGACCGGCATGAAAGGCCGCAGCTATGACAATGGCCGGAAGATGTTCAGCGCCGCCGCTTGCTACACCTGCCACCGCTTTGGCAACGCTGGCGGCATGACCGGCCCTGATTTGACCGGCGCAGGCGGACGCTACAGCCCCCACGACCTGCTCGATCAAATCATCAACCCCAGCAACGTCATCAACGAGCAGTTCGCCCCCATCGTCGTCACCAAAAACGACGGCAGCATCATGACCGGCGTAGTCGTCAATCTCAGCGGCGACGGCGTCACCCTCAACACCGACCTCACCGACCCCAACCAGCGCGTGAACGTCGATCGCAAAGAAGTGAAAAGCATCGAGCTCAGCAAAGTCTCCCCCATGCCCCCGATGCTCCTCGCCATGCTCAAGAAAGACGAAATCCTCGACCTCCTCGCCTACGTCCTCAGCGGCGGAAACAAGGAGCACGCGATGTTTACGAAGTAGTGCCTATTCCTCGTCATCCTCTGCCTGCCTTGCTTTATCATGTTTAAGCACATCAAAATATGGCTCAAGCCAACGCTCACCGTATAGTCGTTTAACGATCTCAAGGTGCTCTTCTGGTGCCTCATTAAGGATTGAATCCAAATAAGCAATAAATTCCCCCTTGTTGTCCGTCGAATGCACTAGCGCCTTGCAGTATGACAGCCCCCTAACCCTTTTGGACTTGAGCAATCCGTGCATCTGTGAGTCGACAAAAATTGCATCGCAGTATGGCAAGTAGGCAGCGATTGCAGACACGTCGTTCAAAGGCATGTCGTTATCCAACCTCCAGTTGCCTCCAATCACCCGCTGCGAAATCTCTGCATACATCAGGCTCGAGAGCTGAATGTAAGGACATCCGCTCACTTCTCCCGATGTTAAGAAGATCAAAGCAGTGCTCAATGCATCGCCCTTTGTGTCCACATGCCTCTCAAAACGTTCCCTCAATTCTCGTAGCAGCCTCAGTTCAGATCCCATCATCAAATTGAAGAACTCGTTTTCGGCTGCTGGATCTCCCTCGTTTGTTTTCAATCTCAAACCCAATACTTTAATGTAAAGCTGGCGCGTGCTATCACCAAGAGCACGAAGCTCCTTCTCATACATAGTTCTGAACGAAGGCTTATCTCTTAGCCATCCAGCATAAAGAGAGCTGATTTTTTTGCGATAATGCTCCCCCTGGTTTTTGTTTCCCTCTTTTTCTTCAACAGATGGATACCAGTTGAGAGTGATATTGAATTTGTTTTTCGGCCAATCATGAAGTCTACCAGTCACTGCATGGATTTGATTGATTCCAGAAACCGATGCGCCGCCAAGCCACGCATCCGCACACTCAATGACTTGGGCATTTCGAATGGAATCCCAGTAATGGAATGAAGTTCGTCCAGATAACAGTTCCCAAACGCGCTTATGTTGAGCAAATGCAGCGGGCTTTTCTGGATCAAGAATCGAGGATTCCAAGCGGTGAAAAGGCGACTCTGGGCAAACTATCAACTGTAGCTTCACCAACTGATGCAGCTTTTCAAAAGCAGCCCTCACGAACCCCAAGTCAAAACTAGGTTGGAGCTTCCGAGATTCTGGGAAATCCGGGTCGAGCATCTTCACCATTCGGCTCAGCAAGCACTGATCTAGGTAGATAATCTTCTTTTTGACCCCGCTAAGCGACTTCATGACCGGAGCTTTGAAAAGATTTTCAGGAGACCCAGGGTGCCAGTGGGAAGGGTCTCGAAGTGCAGCATCGGAAGTCCTCGCGATTGAGATTGAGCATCAGACAGAGAAAATTGACCGTGCGCGGCTCCAGCGTGCGCAGTTTCGTGACCACTTGGCGGAGTTTCTCGTCCCCATAGTGCCTGCGCACTTTGTGCCAGCCTTCCAAGCCCCCGCGCTCGACCACGCGGGCGATGACCTGCTTTTCGTGTTTGGTGAGATCAAGCGTCGCGAGGTCGGTGTCCCAAAACAACGCCCTTGGCAGGCCAAGGGGCGTCAGGGAGCTGGACTCGTTCAATTTCATTCTTGGATGCTATTCGCCCGTTCTGAAACCTCAACCCCCGATCTTTGGCTGCCCCAAATCAACGAAAACACTTTCCTGGAGACAAGGCTTGTCCGTGAAAGTTCTCAAGGCATGAGAGCATTGATCTCCCGCATTGAGAAAAAATAGCTGCCCATGATCCATGCTAGAAACACTCCCATCGCGAGGGTCTGTAGCATGGCTGATCTGCTGCGGTGACGGATGAAGGACTCCGGCAGTGATGCCTTTAACAACTGTTTCTGGATGACGGCATGCGAGGTGTAGGCCGTGGAGGCAAAAATGAACAACATGTAAATCACCAAGGCCACACTCATGCCAAAGATGGAGGGGTTACACACGGTTGTGAATGCCACATAACCGAGCATGCCTATGACAGGGAGGAGGGAAACGATAGCCGAACTGCTGATCTGTTGATCCATCAGGCGGGCCTTTTCCTCAACGGTCAAAGCTGCAATCGCTTTTTGATCCCGACGCTGCATGAAGAATGTGAACAGCATGAAGAGGCTCAATGGAATAAGTGTGTTCATGAACGCGAGGCTAACAGGCTGATTTAAAAACTCAATCTTAGACTGACAGAGGGGCTTCAAGCGGTTGTTTATGTCCACTGACATGAAACGCCTCTTCCTCCTCTTCGCCCTCTGCCCTCTGCCCTTCGCTCTTCGCGGCGCAGCCGAATGTGCTTGTCATCATCGCCGACGACCTCGGCTACGCGGACATCGGCGTGCATGGCGGGAAAGAGGTGCCGACGCCGAATATTGATGCGCTGGCGGCATCGGGGGTGCGGTGCACGAGTGGGTATGTCTCAGCGCCGTATTGCAGCCCTTCGCGGGCGGGCTTTTTGACCGGGAAGGCGGCGACGCGGTTCGGGCATGAGTTCAATCCGCATGTGGGCGATGAGGCAAAGCTCGGCCTGCCGCTCGATCAACGCACGATCGCGAATGTGATGCACGACGCAGGCTATGCGACGGCCTTGATCGGCAAATGGCACCAAGGATTCGATGCGGCGCATCATCCGTAGTCGCGCGGGTTTGATGAGTACTTCGGCTTTCTCGTCGGCGGGCACAATTTCCTGCTGCACAAGGACGCGGAGCCAAAATTCGGCACGGCGCACTCGCACGACCTCATCTATCGCGGTCGCGAGCCGCAGAAGCTTGATGGCTACACGACGGATTTGTTCACGGATGAGGCTTTGAGCTTCATGAATCGCCACAGTGGCAAGCCGTGGTTCCTTTACCTGGCCTATAACGCCGTCCACACGCCGCTGGAGATCGTGGAGAAGCATCAGAGCCGTCTGCCAGCCGAGGTGAAGAATCCCGCACGGCGCGGTTATCTCTCGCTGCTGCTCGGACTCGATGACGCCATCGGCCGCATCACGGCGGAACTCAAAGCGAAGCACCCGAACACGCTCGTGTTCTTCTTCAGCGACAACGGCGGCAGCGGAAAGCGCCCGTTCTTTGCCACAAACACCGGCATCAACACACCCCTGCGCGGCGACAAAGGCCAGGCGCTTGAAGGCGGCATCCGCGTGCCGTTTTTCGTCTCTTGGGCCGGCAAGCTGCCTGCGGGCAAGGTGTATGAGCATCCCGTGAGCGCACTCGATGTGCTGCCGACGGCCGCGAGTGTGGCAGGAACGAAAGCGCCCAAAGGAACCGAAGGCGTAAACCTCCTCCCGCACCTCAAAAGCGAAAAAGCCGACGCACCGCATGAATCACTCGCGTGGCGCTTCGGGCCGCAAAAGGCCATCCGACGCGGAAAATGGAAACTTGTCGATTTCCGCGACTTTGAGGCCAAAACGCAGTCCGGATGGCAGCTCTTCGATTTGGACGCTGACATCGGTGAGACGAAAAATCTCGCCGCGGAGCATCCGCAGCTCGTCGCGGAGCTCTCGAATGCCTGGGACGACTGGAACGCGAAAAACGTGACTCCGCTCTGGCCCGGCACGCCGAATGAAGATCCTACATCGCCTCAGCGGGCGGCAAAGAAGGCGAAGTGATGCAGGGCTTTAGGAATCTCTATCGAGTGGCCAGAACCTTGGAGATTTCTTCTGCGACTTTCTTGGCCAAAAACTCATAGCCTTCAGCACCGTAGTGCAGGTCTTTGGGATTGTGCAGACGATCGAACTCAGGCGCTATGTATGCATTGAGGTCATTGATGATGACGCCGTTCTCGGCCATGACACGGGCGGCGATGTCGTTGTATTCCTTGACGCTGCCAAAGCGGCGCGATGGGTTCAGTTCACCTTCCGGTATCGGCGTGGTGCTGGCCCAGATGAGTGTAGCGCCAGTCTGCTTCATGCGGGCTACGAGAGTGCGGAGATTCTTCTCGTAATCAGCCGCCTCGACTTGGCGTTTGCCATCAGGCATGAATTTCAAGTCGTGGATGCCCCAGTTGAAGTGAATGACATCCCACTTCCCAGTTCCGAGCCATTTTTCGATGTTTGCTGTGCCGTTCTTGGTCGGTCCGCCGTTTTGTGGGATGCGGTGCACATTGGCCTTTTTCTCCAAAAGCTTTCGAGTCGGCAGTGTGTAGCCCATGGAGATCGAGTCCCCGATGAGCAAAACGCGTGGCAGACCAGCCACATCTTGGATCGGAGCGGTCACAGTACTCGCCGCACGCTTGATCTTCCCTTTGGCCTCCGGTTTTTCGCTCTGGGCCTGAAGAGTCAGTGCGAAGGACAAGAGGAGGAATAGGGCGTATTTCATGAGATTGGCAGTAACGCGACATCCAGAGACATTTGCTCAAAAAAGCATGTCAATAGCTGACCTCACTTCTTAGGGCCGAGGTGTCGAGGGGCGAGAATGACAGCAGCTATCCATTCGACATTCTGCATTCGTCATTTATCAGCCAGCCAGCATGCTTTCCTGGCTCTCCAATGGTCACTTTCCCCTCTACCTCGCTCCCATGGCGGGTGTCACGGACGTGACTTTTCGACGCATGTGCAAGGAGCTAGGCGCGGATGTCATGGTGACTGAGTTTGTGAGCGCAGAGGGCATTTTGCAGCGTGATGACCGCACCCGGCACTATACCGAGTTTGATGATGCCCAGCGCCCGCTCGGAGTGCAGCTTTTCGGGGCAGATGGGGTGCGCATGGGCGAGGCCGCGCGGAAAATCATCGACTGGAAGCAGCCCGACTTCATCGACATCAATTTCGGCTGCCCGGTGAACAAGGTCGTCTCCAAAAACGGCGGCTCCTCCCTGCTCAAAGACTGTCCCTTGCTCCAAAATGTCGCCGCAGAGGTCGCCAAGGCCGTCCCCATCCCCGTCACTGCCAAGATGCGCATCGGCTGGGACGCCGAAAACATCAACGCCGTCCAAGTCGCACGCATTTTGGAGGATAGCGGCATCCAGGCCATCGCCGTCCATGGCCGAACCCGTGCTCAGGGCTACACCGGCCTCGCCGACTGGGAAGTCATCGCCCAGGTCGCCGACGCTGTGAAGATCCCCGTCATAGGTAATGGCGACATTCACACCGGCCAAGACGTGCAGCTCCGCCGCTCGCAGACGAACGTGCGTGGCATCATGATCGGCCGCGCCGCCATGACGAATCCGTGGGTCTTTGGTGAGGCGAAGCACTTCCTCGCCACCGGACAGCAGGCAACACCCGCCAGCATCGAGGACCGCTTCAACTTCATGCGCCGCCATTGCCAACAAGCCATCGCCCATGATGGCCGAGGCCGAGAATTCGAGATGATCCGCAGCATGCGGAACCGCCTCATGAACTACACCAAGTCCATCCCTGGCGGCAAATGGCTCCGTCAGCACTTCAGCCACGTCTCCAGCCTCGCGCAGCTAGATGACATCCTCGCCGCATATTTCAGGCATCAAGAGGAGCTCATGCAGGCACAGGAAGAAGCGACAGCGCCCTGAAGTTTCACGCGGCAGCTTTCAATTCTACTTTCAAATACTGGCTTGAGAATGACTGGGGATGCATGGAAATAGGCCGCAGCAGCCGTCTAACGGCTACTTTCAGTTTTTATCCTCAAGGTGTGCTTGGAGGCTACTTGCCGAAGTTGTTTCGGGGTCTGCCAACTGAGTTGCGACATTCTGCGGCGTGTGATAGATCAGCGCATGACTGTGACCTTGGACATCCCAGAAGGCGTGGACTCGTTTCATTCGAGGGTGCTTTGAGCCAGTTGCAAGCGGCAGGCTTTCGTTTGTCAGTGGCCGTCATCGAAGAAGCCCGGCGGCGGGCTCAGCTGCGTGTTTGAGCCACTGAATCCGCATTCGACATTCTGGTTTCGTCATTCACTGTCCGCTCCCCATGTTCCGCGCTGTCCTTACGTCCCGTCTCCAAGCTGCTTTCTCTGCGGCAGGCATCGAATTGCCTGCTGGCTTCACTCCGAATGTCGTTATCGCGTCTGATGCTCGCTACGGCGACTACCAGAGCAATGCGGCGATGGTTTTGGCGAAGCAGGTGAAGGCGAATCCGCGGGCGCTGGCGCAGCAGATCGTGGACAAGCTGGACGTGGCGGATTTGTGCGAAAAGACCAGCATCGACGGGCCTGGGTTCCTCAATTTCACGCTCAGTGCGGCTGCTTTGGCGCAAAGGCTCGCGGTGATCGTCTCTGATGACAAAGTCGGCGTGCCAGCGGTGGTGCAGCCGAAGACCATCGTGGTCGATTTCTCCGCGCCGAACATCGCCAAGCCGATGCACGTCGGCCACATCCGCAGCACCTTCATCGGTGACTCGCTGGCACGCGTGGCCCGCTTCATCGGGCACAAGGTCATCACCGACAACCACGTCGGCGACTGGGGCACGCAGTTTGGCATGATCATCCATGGCTGGAAGACGCAGCTCGATCAGGCGAAGCTCAAAGCGGACCCGATTCATGAGCTGGTGAGTGTGTATAAAGCCGTCAATGCGGCGTCGAAGGCGGATGAGAGCGTCTTGGAGACTTGCAAAGGCGAGCTGGTGAAGCTGCAGCAGGGCGATGCCGAGAATCTCGCCATCTGGAAGGAGTGCGTGCGGCTCACACTGGAGCAGCTCGAAAAGGTGTATTCCACGCTCGACATCAGCTTTGACCACTACCTGGGCGAGAGCTTCTACAACGACGCTTTGGCCCCGCTGGTGGCTGACATGCTCGCAAAGGACATCGCCACCATCAGTGACGGTGCGACGGTCGTGTTCAGCGATGGCAGCGTGAAGCCGGAGGCCGATCCCTTCCTCATCAAGGAGAAGGACGAGTGGAAGGCCGCGCCGTGCATCATCCGCAAAGGCGATGGCGGCTTCCTCTATGCCACCACGGACCTCGCTACGATCGACTACCGCGTGCGGGAGTGGAAAGCGGACGAGATCTGGTATGTCGTGGGTGCGCCGCAGCAGCTGCACTTCCGCCAGGTCTTCGCCGCAGCGCAGCGTCGCGGTGTGACCACAAAAATGACGCACATCGCCTTTGGCAGCATTTTGGGGCCGGATGGCAAGATGTTCAAAACCCGCAGCGGCGAGACCGTGGGCCTGCTGGAGGTCATCGACGAGGCCATCGAGCGCTCCCGCGCTGCTGCCGATGAAAAAGAGCAAGGCTTCACCGCTGAGGAAAAAGACCAGATCGCCCGCATCATCGGCTCTGGAGCCGTGAAATACGCCGAGCTCAGCCAGAACCGCCTTACCGACTACAAATTCAGTTGGGACAAAATGTTGAGCCTACAAGGCAACACCGCGCCTTATCTGCTGAATGCCTACGTCCGCACTCGCAGCATCTTCCGCAAGCTCGATGGCGAAGTCACCCTCACGCCCGATTTAGTGCTCACCGAGCCCGCTGAGCGTGCCCTGGCGATGAAACTGGCCCAATTCGCCGAAAACGCCCACGACATCCTCGACGACCATCGGCCGAACCTGCTCGCGAACTACCTCTACGAGCTGGCCTCGGCCTACCATGCCTTCTTTGAAGCCTGTAACGTCTTGCGAGCTGAAGGCACCGTCAAAAACACCCGCCTCACGCTCTGCGAAGCCACCAGCCGTGTGCTGAAGACCGGTCTCGGCCTGCTGGGCATCCAGACGACGGAGCGGATGTGATCAGGCCTTCTTTGGCTTCGGCATTTTGATGGCCGCAGTCGATTGGGATGTCTTCCGCATAGTGCAGCCTGGGCTGGAGGGCTGACTGGGAGTCGGACCTGGGGGGGGGTGACGTCGGCGATCAAGACGAGGGAGCCGAGGAATGGAAAAAGATGGCGTTTGATGTTCATGACGGCAGAATGCTGACAGCCCGCACAAAGACCGTCAATCACCATCTCATGAGCCTGGAACCCAAGCTGCCAGCGAATGTCTCAGCGGTCTTAGCACCGCTGGACTGGGGGCGCTGGGCGATGCTGAAGTTGCTCGGCCCGCTGGCGAAGCCGCTGGTGCGGCGGCGTGAGCTGCGGGTGATGGTGGCGGGTTGCGGTGTGGTGGGATTTTCGCTCGCTGCGACGCTGATTTCGCCATTTTGGCTGTTGGCGCTGGGGCCAGTCATCTCGGGGTGCCGCATCTGGTGGCGGATGTGCGCTACCTGGTGCTGCGGACGGGGCTGCATCGGCGCCGTGACCTGTGGCTGCCGGTGGGTGTTCCTTTGTTATTGGCGGGAGCCTCCAGCTACACCATGACGAGCGGGCTGAGTGCCTGTGCGGCGATGGCGGTGCTGGCTCGCGGCTTGTGGTGGCGGAAGGTGATCGCTTTAGCGGTCATTGCCGTCTTGCTGGCTGCGGCATGGTCTGTGGGGGATCTGGCGGCACTGATTTTTGCCCATGCGCATAATTTCATCGCGGTGATGCTGTGGTGGTGCTGGCGGCCACGGAGGGAAATGCGTGCGCAGGCGGTGGTGCCGCTGCTGTTTCTCACTGCCTCTGTTTTGCTTTCCATGGGCTGGCTCGTGCCGTGGGAGCGAGGCATGGCGTGGCAACCGGCGGGCCTGGGGCCGGATTATCATCTTTCGTTTCTTGCTCCCGGGTTGGCAGAGCCGTGGGCGCTGCGGCTGGTGCTGCTGTTTGCTTTTGCTCAATCGGTTCACTACGGCGTGTGGCTGCGGCTGATCCCGGAGGATGACCGGCCGCAGGAGACGCCACGCACCTTTCGAGCCAGCGCCCGCGCTTTGCAGGCGGATATGGGGACGCCGTTGCTGGTGGGAGCGCTGTTTATCGCCCTGGGCATCGCACTGTGGTCGGTGTTTGATCTGGCTGCCGCGAGGGAGAATTACCTGCGCATGGCGCTCTTTCACGGCTACCTGGAGTTGATCGCGGTCACATGGCTGTTTGTGGAGCGACCAGGTGGTGAGGAGGTGCCCGCATGAGCATCCATGAGTGGCATGAGGCGTTTCTCCTCACGCAGATCGTCGAGGTGCCGGTGTATCTGCTGGCGGGAAGGGAGCTACCGCTGCCAAAGCGTGTTCTCTATGCCTTCGGTGCGAGCACGATCACGCATCCGATCATCTGGTTTGGCCTTCCTTGGGCGGGTGGCCCGTATCTGCTGCTTTTCCTCGTTGCAGAGACTTTTGCGGTGATGGGCGAGGCACTCTGGGGGCTCGGGTTGGGCGTGCGGAGGCCTTGGATGGCGGCCTTGCTCGCCAATACGGCCAGCGTCTGCGCCGGGCTGGTCATTCGGCATGTTTTTTGATCAATGAATCACCGCACTCACCACGCTGGCCCCTTTTTATCCACAGATTACGCAGGTTTCACAGATGGGCTCAATCGGTGAAATCTGCGTAATCGGTGGATGGATTCTCATGTTTCGCTTCCGACGCAAACTCGGCGCTTCCTGCATCGTTGATGGCATCTGCATGCATCGCCGCCTTTTTACCCTTTCTTCGTTCTTTGCTCTTTGTGCTCCGCTTTTTGCCGAAAACTGGCCGCAGTGGCGCGGACCGCGGCTCGATGGCACATCGGCGGATGTGGGCTTTCCGATCACTGCGGAGCAAAATGTGACTTGGAAGATCGAGTTGCCGGGGAGCGGCCATGCATCGCCAATCGTGTGGGAAGACCGCATTTTTAATGTGGCAGCACTGGCCGAAAATGAGGAGCGTGTGCTGCTCTGTCATGAGCGCAGCAGCGGAAAGCTGCTGTGGCAGTCCACCGTGCTCAAGGCCCCACCCGAGGGCACGCATAAGCTGAACTCACTGGCCTCCAGCACGCCAGCGACCGATGGGGAGCGCATTTTCACGGCTTTTCTCGATAACACGCCCACGGAGGCCACGCGGAAGGCGAATGAGGGCCGCGTCATTCCAAAGGGCGAGGTGCCGAAGGGCACCGTCGTGGTCTCTGCGCATGATTTCAGCGGCAAGGCACTCTGGCAGGTGCGGCCGGGCCTTTTTTCCAGCAAGCACGGCTTCTGCTCCAGTCCCATCGTGTTTGAGGACAAAGTGATCGTGAACTGCGATCACGATGGCGATGGCTACATCGTCGCTCTGGCCAAAGTGGATGGCAAAGAGCTCTGGCGCATCGAGCGGCCGAACAAAACCCGCAGTTACTGCGTGCCGCTGCTTCGCGAAATCGGCGGACGCATGCAGATGGTGCTCAGTGGCACGATGTGCGTCACCAGCTACGATCCGCACACGGGGAAGCTGCTGTGGATCATCGATGGCCCGACGGAGCAATTTGTGGCCTCCATCGTCTTCAGCGAAAAGACGGGCCTGCTCTACATGACGGGCGGTTTCCCAGAGCACCACCTGCTGGCCATCAAGCCGGATGGCAGTGGCAATGTCACGAATACACACATCGTCTGGCGGACAAATAAAGGCGTGGCCTACGTCCCATCACCCATCGTGGAGGGGGATCACTTCCTGATCGTGTCCGATAGCGGCGTGGCGCATTGTTTTGATGCGAAAAGCGGCGAGATCGCCTGGGAGGAGCGTTTGCGTGAGCATCACGCCTCACTCACCAGCGCGGAGGGGCGTGTGTATTTCGTGAACGACTTTGGCATCCTGCGCAGCATCAAGCCGGGTGCGAAATACGATTTGCTGGCCGAAAGCGAGTTGGGGGAAAAAGTCTTCGCCAGCCCGGCTCTGAGCGAGGGCCAGATCTTCATCCGCAGTGACAAATCACTGCTCTGTCTGGGCAAACGCGGTCCAAAGACGGCAGGGCTGGTGAAATAAGCCAAAGATGGAGGCTGCAAAGCTTGGTGCGGGGAGCCTGTGACTCAGCCCGTAGTTGCCAGCATTTCAAACCGGGCCTACATCACAGGCCGTGAATCCTGCGCTGAACGAACCTGACTCTCCCTTTGACCTCGCCCTCCGCCCAGCGGACTTCGAGGAGTTCCATGGGCAGACAAAGGTGAAGGAGCAGCTCCTCGTGATGGTCGAGGCAGCGAAGATGCGAGGCGAGGCGCTAGATCATGTGCTGCTCTGTGGCCCGCCAGGACTGGGGAAGACGACACTGGCCAATCTCATCGCTACCGCTATCGGCACGAAGCTGCACACCACCAGCGGACCGCAGATCGAGCGTGCGGGCGATCTGGCTGGCATCCTCACGAATCTGCAGGAGCGCGATATTTTATTCATCGACGAAATCCACCGCCTGCACCCGAGCGTGGAGGAGTATCTGTATCCAGCCATCGAGGACTTCCGGCTGGACATCATCATCGACCAGGGGCCGAAAGCGCGGACGATCCGGCTCGACCTGCCGCCCTTCACCTTGGTGGGGGCCACCACGCGTGCAGGGAAGCTCACGTCGCCGATGCGTAGCCGTTTTGGCATCCCGAACCGACTGGACTACTACACCACAGAGGAGCCTGGAGCACATCCTGATGCGCTCCGCACGATTGCTGACCGTGCCCATCGAAAAAGACGGCGCACACGAGATCGCCCGCCGATCCCGTGGCACACCGCGTATCGCGAATCATCTGCTACGCTGGGTGCGTGACTACGCCCTCGTGAAGGCGCAGAACATCGTCACTGGCGATGTCGCTCACGCTGCACTGAGCATGCGTGACATCGACGAAAGCGGCCTTGATGACATGGATACGCGCATCCTGGAGGCCATCATCGGCAAGTTCGATGGCGGCCCCGTGGGCATGGGCAGCGTCGCGGTCGCTGTAGGAGAAGACGCGAGCACTTTGGAGGACGTGCATGAGCCCTACCTCGTCATGCAGGGCTACCTGAAGCGCACACCGCGTGGTCGAGTGGCCATGCCCATCGCCTACAAGAAGCTGGGCATTCCACCTCCTGTGCGTGCACAGGCGGAGCTGTTCTGAGTCATCCTTTTTACCTCCCCGTGTATGTGGCTCGAACTCACCACTCTCTGGCAAAGCATCCGCGACCCGGAGTATCTGCACCTGCTCATCGAGCCGCTGCCGCTCTACGGGCTGGGGATCGGGCTGATGATGTTTGTGGTGGCATATGTGTTTGGCGAGCGGCGTAGTCGCACGCTGGCGCTGGCACTGATCTGCATCTCCTGCTGCAGCGTGTGGCCGTACACCGATCTGCGTGAGAAAGCCACGCCACGGATCATCGCCACACGCCCTGTCGAGTACAAGGATGTGATCCAGGCCCAGACGCAGCTCCGCGCAGGGTGGAACTGGCCCTACTACCTCATGGCGCTGGTTTCCTTCCTCGCGCTGTGCACCGCGCATCGGCCCCAGGGGCGACCCTTTCTATTCACCGTCGTACTCGGTGGGGCGCTGCTGTTTTGGTTTAGCATCTGGCTGCACAAAAAGGAGTGTGAGGTCTATCACCGGAACATCATCCGCCTCGGCCCACGCTGAGTTTCACAGATCGGGGCACTTTGAGCCGGAGCTGCGAAGCGGTGCTGGCAGATCGAGGTGGAGGCTGGAAATTCGATGGTATTTCTCCGGCGAATATACTGGCTTATTTTGAACGTGGCGACGTGGAGACTGTGCGAATCGCGCTCACTGAATGGCCGGAGGCGAGCGTGTCGGCGATGAACTGGAGAAATCCGCCCGCAGGTCGGCAAGGGATGACATCGAAGGGAATGAGCGTGTCCTCGAAACGGACGAGGTTCTTCGCGTGGGCATCAAAGACACCGAGATTGTCCTCGGCGCGGTAGTAGCCGCAGGCGGTGACTTTTTCGAAGCCCTTCGAGGCGAACCATTCGTCGATCTCCGCCAGTGTGACGGGTACTATGTCGAAGCGAGGCTGGGAGGTGACAATGGCGAGGTCGTCTCCTTGGTCGATGATGCCCTCCAGGCGGTTCAGGCCGGGAACGAGCTCGTTCTGCAACAGAAGGCGTTCCAGATACTCGACGGGCGATGCTTCCCAAAGCTGAAAGCGCCGAGCCTCCATGTCCGAGGCCACCAGCGCGAGGTCCATGCCCGGTGCGAGGCCGAAGATGCCGTCGCGTGTGACTTTGAAATAACGATCTGTGGCCTCGTTGTGGAAAATGTCATGCTCCTGGCCGCCACGAATGACCTTGGGAGGCAAATCGGCTTGGCTCAGCAGCAGACCCAGACCTCGCGCCCATTCACGAAGGTTTTCCTTCTGCCGGGCGAGCGTGGGCGGCCGAGATGTGACTCCATCTGCCGATACGCCTCCTCCGAGGTGACGGTACGCCGCGAGGACAAGATCCGATCCATCTGCTCCTGGGTGAGCAGCGGCTTGACCGGCGGCTGGCTGGTTTGTGTGAGGTTCATCGGCGTGCATGCGGAGGGTAGTCCAAGGCGGTCGAGACGCAAGATGCGGCTTGCTAGCGAGAAGTTAGCACGACTTTGCAGGATAAGGTGATCCGTGGGCATAAAAAAGGCGGGCCGTTTTGCGGCCCGCCTTGGTGAGAAGTCAGATGTCAGAAGTTATTAATCCGGCATCAAGACAGAACATCAAATCAGCCGGTTCTCCCTGCGTGGGAGGTGCGCTATCAAAGTGCCGGATTAATAATCACTGCGCACCCGCCGCTGGAGTCTTGGCACCTTCTTTGAAGCAGTAGAGGTGTGTGTGGGTGGTGATGTAGAGGGCGCCGTTGGCGGCGACGACGCTGCTGAGCAGCGGGGAGGGGAATTCGATGGTTTTGAGTTCCTTCAGTTCCTTGCCTTCGGCGAGGATGAAGAGCTCGCCTTCTTCGTTGCCGATCCAGACTTTGCCGTCGGCGACGAGGGGGCTGGCCCAGATGTGGCCTTTGGTGTCGAATTTCCAGTATTCCTTGCCGGTTTTGGCGTCGAGGCAGAAGAGGCGGCCGGTGTAGTCGGCGGCATAGACGAGGCCGTCTTTCACGGCAGGGGTGGAGATGGAGCGCTCGATGCCTTTGAAGGTCCAGACGGCTTTGCCAGTGATGTCGCCGGTGCCTTTGGGGTCGATGCAGCTGAGGCAGCCGAGGCCTTCGCCGTGCTCGGGGTCTTGGCCGATGGGGACGTAGATGAGGCCGTCGGCTACGGTGGGGGTGGCGATGATCTCGCTGGGGCCGTCGTATTCGACGTATTTGATGGGTTCACCGGCGGAGTTTTTGCGATACTCGGGTGGATTGGCGTCGTAGCGCCAGTGCTCGGAGAGGATATCGAGGTCTTCTTCATTCTTTTTGGTCTCGGGGGCCATGGAATAGACCCAGCCGTCACCAGCGGCGAAGATGACTTGTTTTTTGCCGCCGAGTTCGAGGTAGTTCGGGGAGGACCAGGAGCAGTGGAGGACGCGCTGGGAGGCGATGCTGTCCTGCTCACCCATGAGCTCACCAGTTTCGGCATTCAGCATGATGAAGCTGGGGCTGTTGGGGGCGGGGATGTTGGTGTGGGTCCAATCGACGCCGTTGCAGGTGGGGACGAAGACTTTGCCATCGACGACGAGGGGGAAGCCGGCGGTGGCGTTGTGCTGGAAGACGCCGAGTTCTTTGTACATGTCATACACCCAGAGGATGTCGGCATCGGTGTTGCCGGGGGCGATGGGGGCGGTGTTTTTGCCGTCTTTGTCGAGCGGGGCCATGAAGGTGTTTTCTTCCTGCATGCCCTGGTTGCCGTCAGAGAGGCCTTTGACGTCCATGCAGATGATCTGGCAGCGGTTGCCAGGGACGTAGGCTTTGTCGCCGACGATGGTGGGGCTGGCGCAGATGCCGAGGTATTCCCAGTCGTTGACTTTGCCGGTGCCCATCTTCGGGGAGACGAGCTGCCACTTAAATTCGCCGGTGTATTCGTCGAAGACCATGACGATGCCGCGGTCGCCAGCGTGCTTTTCATCGCGTGGCGATTCGTTGTTGGTGCCGACGAAGACTTGGCCGTTGGCGATGACAGGTGTGCCGTAGGTCTGGGAGCCGAGCTTGGCCACCCAGAGGCAGTTCTTGGTGGTGCTCATGTCGATGTCCTCGGCACCGGGGGCTTTGTTGGCCTGCTCGGCGTTCGGACGGAGACGGCCTGCGGCTTTGGGGGCGGCTTTGGGGCCGTATTTTTTGCCGGGTTCAAAGTCGATGGGCAATCCTTTTTCGTCGGATACCATGTTGCGGGTATTGCTGCCGCCCCACTGGGAGTAGTCGGCTGCTTGGAGCGTGGCAGTGAGGGCCAACGCAAGGAGGAGGGTGGGTTTCTGGAGCATGGAGCGTGGGGTGTGGAAGCGGAGGGCTAAGGGCGAAGTGTCAGAGGTCAGAAGTTAGAAGTGAAACGTGAACTGTGGATCAGTTCGGTGTCACACTCAGATTGTCGATGTACATGCGGCGCTGGTTTAGCGGGGTGAAGCCGAAGAGGCCTGGGGAGCCGCTGGCGTGGACACGGGGGAGCTTCACTTCGATGGTCCAGGCGGCGGGCTCGGCGGTGCCTTTTTCCCACACTTTGGCCTGCACGACGCCGGAGCCATCTGCGGCGGCGGCGACGCTGGTCTTGAAGGTGTACCACTTGTTGGCGGTGAGCTTGAAGGGGACTTCTTGCTTGAGACGTTCGAGGTTGGAGGAGACCTCCAGTTTGCCGGCATTGCCACGGAGGCAGATGAGGTAGCGCTGGTGGATGAAGCCGATGTCGGACTTCGAGCGGGCGTTGCCTTCGGTGAGCACGTCGGCCTGCATGGTGTAGTTTTTCAGGTGCGATGGGGCGAAGAAGACGCTGGCACGTTGGAAGAGCAGGCGGTCAAAGCTCTTGCCGAAGACCTTGTTGCCGTCTTTTTCCATGACCTGGAATTTGAAGCGGGCACCGATCCAGGGGAGCGGCGGGTAGGCGAATTTGTAGGCGGGATTGTTCTGCGGATCGACGGGGAACTCCTCGGTGAGGGTGTAGCCTTCGAAGTCCTCGGTGATGGGCAGGTTTTTCAGCGCACGGCCGCGGATGGTGCCGAAGAGGCCATTTGGCGCGGTGCCTTTGAAGGCTCCTGCGCTGATCTTTGCATCGGGGGCTACGACGAGCTCGCCAGCGTCGTTGAATTTGCCGTCCATGGTGGCTTTCACCTTGGCGGTGGGCGGGATGAAGGACTCCCACTTCACGCCTTTGATGTCGTTTCCGACGACGAAGCCGTTGGCGTCGATGCTGCGGATGCGGAAGGCTTGTTTTTCACCGGCGAGGATGACGGTTTCGGCAGGGATGATCTGGAGGGCGACGGCTTTGCCCGCTTTCGGGATCTCGGCGACGGGTGCGGCGTCCACTTTGATGCCGCTGTTCGGGATAGCAAAGGTGTAGAGCTTTTCAGTGGTGGTCACATAGAGCACGCCGTCGCACACGCTGGGTGCTCCAAGGCACTCGCCTTCGAGAGCGATTTCCTGGACGATTTCGCCGTCTTTTTCGCTGGGTTTGATGACGATGAGCTTGCCAGCCATCATCGGGCAATAGAGCAGGCCATCGACGTAGAGCGGGGAGGAGTGCAGATTGGCATTGGAGAGCTTCTTTTTCCAGATTTCGGCTCCAGTGTTGGCATTGATGGCGAAAAGCTCGCCGCCGTCGGAAAGCTGATAAATCGTGTCGCCGACGATGACGGGTGAGGAGCTCGTCGCACCGATGGGGAAGCGCCAGAGCTCGGCAGAGGGCTCCAAAGTGGCCGATTCCGTGGCGGGTGGCACGGGGGCGGTGAGCTTGGTGGGGAGCTTCAGGGCGATCATGCGGCCTTTGTCGCTGCTATCGACGTTTTCGTCGTTGTGGATGGCGATGAGCTTGTCGCCGCCATGGAGCACGACACTGGGATTGACGCCATTTTTGCAGAAGGGGAATTTCCAGTAGGGTTTTCCGTTCCGCGTGTTCACACAGACGATGTGGCCGCAGCCAGTGGTGTAGTAGCCCACACGCTTGCCATCGCGAGTTTCGAGCACCGGCGTGGAGAAGGAACTGTCCACGGGCGGGGAGACACCAGGTAGGGACCACCAGACGAGTTCACCGGTTTTTTTGTCGAATCCGTAAATGCGATCCGCAGCAGGGCCATCCGCGCCCCAGTTGGAGAAGATGTAATGCACCAGCACATTGTCGCCCTCGATGACGGGGCTGCCGACGCGGCTGTTCGGGAAGGTCATACGGCCCAGGTCTTCCATGAGGGGCTTTTCGAAGACTTTTTTGCCGTCGAACTCGAAGCAGTAAAAGGTGCCGGCATTGCTGACAAGGTAGATGCGCTTCGTTTCGGGGTCGATGGTGGGTGCGCCGATAGAGTAGCGGTTGTAGATGGAGTCGCTGAGGTAGTCTGGCAGCTCGTGTTCCCAGAGTTTGGTGCCGGTTTTGGCGTCCAGGCAGGTGAGTAGCTCGATGAGGTCGGTCGTCTCGCCTTTGTAGCCCCAAAGGATGACTTTGCCGTCGCAAATGATCGGCGTGCCACGGCTGCGTGCGGCGTAGGTCCAGGCGGGAGCTTCGGCGAGCTTTCCAGCGGCAGTGTAGTGCTCAAGGGAGACGCCATTTTGCAGTGGGCCGCGCCAGTTGGTCCAGTCATTGGCAAAAGCAGAAGCGGAGAGCAGAGTGAGGAGGGCGGAGAGGCGGGGTAGCATGGGGAACGAGATGAGAGAGGATAGAAGGTAGAGGAGAGAAAATAGAAAAAGGAGGATAACGGAAGAATCGGGAGGGAGGGGTGGGCGGCAATGCGTTTTTCATCCCGTCCATTGAGGATGTAGCGTATCCTTTGTCGTTGGAAAATGGGGCGGGGGGGCAAAACGCGGTACCAGAGCGTGCTCTTGCGAAGGGAAATGAAAGAAAAACCCCGCCTCGGCTGACCGGGGCGGGGTTTCGTGTGTGGCTAATGATGCTACATTAGTTGCCGAGGGCACCAGCAGGCGGTGCTGCGGGAGCGGGCGCTGGGAGGGCTCCAGGCAACTGGCCAGGCATGGCTCCAGGCATTTGGCCGGGGAGCTGACCAGGGAGTTGTCCAGGCATTTGACCTGGGAGCTGTCCAGGCATCTGGCCAGGCAGGCCGCCACCCAGAGGATTGTTCGGGTCAAAGGGCTGCTGGTTCATCATGCTGGGGTCGCTCATGCCGCCGCCCATCACCTGAGGATTGAGGATCTGCTGCACCTGACCAGGGGTGGCCTGGGTGAAGATGTCGAGTCCGCTGGCCTGGGGTTTCGGGCCGACCATGCCGGTTTTGCCCTGAAGGTCCACCACCTCGGAACTGCCGTCATTGCGGCCGATGATGACTTGTCCGCCTGGCCATGTGCGGCCGGGCTTGAGCTGACCAGCGGCGCTGGCGTTCCACATTGGGGGCCAGCTCATTGAGGCGACGTTTTCATAGACCAGCGGCATGTTGCCGGGGCTGGTATCAGTCATGCCCTGGGTCATGGCCCAATGGTTTTCATTGATCTGAAGAGCCTGGCCATAGGTTGGAGGGGAGCCGATGTCGTTGTTCGGGTTGTAACCGGCTGGGCAGCCGAAGATGCGCTCGTCGGTGACGATCTGCTCCTGGATCATGAAGCGGAAGGCGTCATTAGAGTTCATGGGGGTGCCGCCGCCTGTGTAGGGGTTGGGCACGGTATCAGGGTACTGGCTGTTGTTCTTGGTGGCGAACTGCTTGAGCGAGAGGATGACCTGCTTGCAGTTGCTGACGCCCTTCATCTGGTTGCCCTGACGCTGGACGCTGTTGTATGCGGGGACGGCGAGGCTCGCGAGGATGGCGATGATGGTGATCACCACCAGCAGCTCGATGAGCGTGAAGCCGCGGATGTTTTTTGTTCTCATGGGTATGGGTATGTACTTACTTATAGGTTGGTTCGGAAAAACGGTGTTTTGCCGCATTTCCGAGGGGATTAGAACAAAATACACCCTGTTTGGCGAGTGCTTTTTTCCCGCCTGTATGGGCTAGTGGTTCTTCTGCGAAATGTCCATGGACTCGATTCGCCGTGATTCAGCGATGATCAGGCCGCATTGTGAATGCCCTGTTCTAGAGCTTGGCGGGCAACTTCAGGCTCTTCTCGGTCCGTCGAGATGGCGGGATGCGGTGGGCGCTTTAGGGGACGACAAAAATCTTCTGCGTGTAGGGGCAGCGTGCTTTTTGACCCGAGCGGAAGTCCGAGACGTCGATGTCACGTCCGAGGGGGTCAAAGGGGCTCTTCACAAAGCCTGGCTTGCTGCGTTTTGCGGTAGTCAGGCCACTGTTGGTCGTTGGTGGCTTGGGAGTCGGCGGCGGCGCAATTGGCTCCATCTTGGGCTTGGCGACCTCTGGGGTCTTGACGGTGGGCCTGGAGGAATCTGGCGGGGTGACAATGATGGGGGAGGGTGGTTTTGTGCCGCCATCTGACAGGCCTGGCTTGGTGATGACCTCGGGTGGGTCGATGGACATTTCTTGCCCAGGGGGCTGGACGTTGGCGGTGTCCTCTCGCGGGATGTTGCGCGTGCTAGGAGGGGCATCGGGCTCGCCATAAGCATCGAGATACCTCGTATCACGTGGGGTGGGGGCTTCCTCCATGCCATAGCGCCGGTCACCAGGGCCGCGATCTAGTGGGTAACCACGCTGCCCATAGGCTGGCGGGCGTGGTGGCCCGGGCGGCGGGAACATGTTGTAGCAGGAGGGGAGGATGAGGAGCGCGGTGAGCGCCGTCAGCGCGTACGTTTTCATGTCTTGCTGGGCTGTTGGGTGAGGAATGCGCGGATGAGACGCGGTCGCGGCATCAGCCATTCACACGCATGGGCATGAGCACGTAGAGGAAATTAGTGCCACTGCGGACGACTCCAGGGCTGATTTCGTCGATGAGATGAAGATGAATCTCGTCGCTGCTGAGGTTGCGCAGGGGGGCCATGGCGAACTCAGGATTGAAGGCGATGGTGATGTTCGCGCCTTTGTAGTTGATTGCGAGAGTCTCGCGGGCTTCACCGATGTCGGGAGAGGAGGCGACGATTTCGACTTGGCCGCTCGTGAAGATGAATTTCACGCTGTTGGACTTGTCAGAGGCCAGCAGGCTGACGCGGGAGATGGCACGCAGGAAGGCCTCGCGCTCGATGGGGATGCGCTCTTTGGCCTCACCAGGGATGACTTGGCGGTAATTGGGGTAATTGCCGTCGATGAGCTTGCTGACGAGCAGGCTATCACCGAGGTCGAAGCCAACTTGAGAGCCCGTGACCTTGATGGTGACCAGCCCGCTGTCTCCCAGCAGGCGTGAGAGCTCATTCACAGCCTTGGTCGGGATGATGATTTCACCTTCCTGGCTCTGTGGGAACTCCATCTCCTGCTCGATCATAGCGAGGCGGCGGCCATCCGTGGCGACCATGGTCAGTGCATTGTCTTTGAAGCTGAAAAGGATGCCATTGAGCACGTAGCGTGTCTCATCGGTCGAGATGGCGTAGCTGGTGCGGCGCAGGCAGTCACGCAGGGTCTGCTGTTCGATCTTGAACTCGCGTGCATCATCAAAGCGTGGCAGAGCGGGGAATTCCTCACTGGTGAGCCCTAGGACTTTGAAGAAGCTGGGGCCGCTGCGGATGGAGGCGACATTTTTCTCATCCACTTTGATTTCGATCATTTCCGCAGGCAGCTCACGCACGATGGTGGCGAGTCGGCGGGCGGGGAGGGTGGTAGCGCCGGCCTCAGAAACCTCCGCCGGGACGGTGCAGGTCACCCCCACGTCCAGATCGGTCGTGGTCAGCTCCAGAACGCCATCACGGGCCTTCAGCAGCACATTGGAGAGGATCGCCAGCGTGGTGCGGGAGCTGACGACGTGCTGAACTTGGTTGATAGCCCCCAAAAAGGCTTCTTTGCTGATGCTAAACTTCATAATTGCCTGTGATTGGTCGTGTTGTTAACAACGACGCTGTGAATTGGCAACGACATTGAGCGGAAAATTCCAGGTGTCTAATGCGGAATCGTCTCTGGCGACATCTGCGCCCCGTGTCCTCGTTCTCGGTGCGAACGGGGGGCTGGGGCGTGCCCTGGTGCGGGAGCTTGCGCACACCTGCTTTGTCACCGCTTGGACTCGTGCGGACCTAGATCTCTCCCAGCCGACTCAAATAGCCGCCAGGCTCCAAACACTGGATTTTGATGTTTTGCTCAATCCTGCGGGCCTGACGAGCCCAGATATCTGCGAGCTCCAGCCCGAGCTAGCCCACCGTATCAATGCGGAGGCCCCAGGGCACCTGGCGGCGGCCTGTCAGCAGCGCGGGGCACGATTTATCCATTTCAGCACGGATTATGTCTTCAGTGGGGAAGGGCGGGAGCGCTGGCCGGAGGACGCAGAAACGCTGCCGATCAATGAATATGGGCGCAGCAAGCTCGCTGGAGAGCGTGCCGCAGCGGAAAACACAGATCGGGTGCTCCTTGCCCGTGTCTCGTGGCTTTTCGGCCCAGATAAGCCCTCACACCCCGATCAGATCATTGCCCGTGCTTTGCAGTTGAGTGAGTTATCCGCGATCACGGATAAAACCTCCGCCCCGACCTTTACTCGCGATATTTGCACCTGGATCGCAGGCCTGATCCACGATCACCCGCAGCTCTCCGGCCCGCTGCACCTCTGCAACGGCGGCAGCACCTCCTGGCACGGATGGGCAGAGGCCGCGCTGGAGATCGCCCAGAGACTGGGGCTGCCAGTGCTCACGACAGAGCTGGGCAGCAGCGCATTGACCGAGGCCACTTTTTTCAAAGCTCCACGCCCACGCCACACGACGCTGGATAACACACGGCTGGCGCAGCTCCTCGGAGCCCCGCCACGGGACTGGCGAGCGGCGCTGGAGGCTTATCTCACTGCGCAATATGGGGACCGCAGCAGCAGTTAGGCTCGTTTTTACTTCACCTCGCGTGGAGCTGCGTCACCGATCTGGATGGTCGGCGCTTTCGCGTCCTCACTGATGATTAGCGAGACCCAGTGGCCATTGGCGGCATGCGCGGGGAAGCCGCAGGCGAGAGCATATTCACCTGCTTCGTCTGGGGTGAATGAAAAGTCCGCCTTTGCAAAAGCCATGCCCTGTTCCGGCTTTGGCACCCCTGCGCCATCGAAGTAGGGAGCCCCCATTTGTGGCTTCTTGAGCATGTCTTTCTCCACCACGAGCAGGCTGTGAGGAATGGGGCTGGGATTGATGAAGGTCACATCGACAGCCCAGTCTTTCGGGATGGTATAGACGAGCTTGCCGTGGGCATAGCCATTGAAGTTCATCCCATAATTCGCCGCCGTGTAGGTCGCCACGAGCGTAATTTTCACCGATCTGGGTTTTTCGCCGAGTTTGAGGAAATCCGCCTCCGTGATGCCTGCGAAGAGTTCTTTTTTCAGTCCTGGAATCTCCATCGCCGTGTGTTCATGGCCCGCAGGGGCCGCAGCGGGCTGCTGGGCCTGGAGGGAGAGAGTGCCAACGAAGACGAGAGTGGCGAGTGCGGCGGATTTTTTCATGCGGCGCGGATGAAAGCAGACCGCAGACGCCGCGCAATGAGGTTTTGGGCTTCTGCGACTAACACAGGCGGCCGTGGTTCATTCATTCCTGCATCTCCTGCCTTGCCTACTTCCTGCCCGCCCTTACTATCGCACCCCGCCCGCCCCAAATGGCCGATGAACCGAAAATCCCCAACGAAGAGCAAATCCTCAAGCAATTGAAGGAGTCGGGCTCACCGCCGACACGCAAGACGCTCATCGAAAGGCTCGATAACTGGGACGATTGGGCCTCCTGGGATGAGTTTTACCGCACCTATTCCAGCTTTGTCTTTCACGTCGCACGCAAGGCAGGCCTCAGTGATGATGAAGCGGGTGATGTGGTGCAAGAAACCTTCATCGGCGTCGCCAAAAACCTGCAAAAGAAGAAATTCGATACCAGCCTCGGTTCCTTCAAATCCTTCCTGCTCAATCAGGCTCGCTGGCGCATCCTCGACCAGTTTCGCCGCCGTAAAAAGCAGCAGGACCGTGAGGCGAACCTCTACGCCGGAGAAGAGCCAGATGACCGCCGCACCGCCCCCATCGATCGCTGTGCTGACCCCAATGGTGTCGCCCTCGAAAAGCTTTGGGAGAAAGAATGGCAGGACAAGATCATGGACATCGCCCTGCGTCGGGTGAGGGCGCTCGTCTCACCGCGTCAGTTCCAAATTTTCTCCTGCTACGTGCTCAAAGGCTGGAGCCCTGAGCGTGTCAAAAAGGAGCTCGGCGTGAATGCCGCCCAAGTCTATCTCGCGAAACACCGAGTGGGCCGCATCTTGAAGCGCGAGGCCGCCAAACTGGCTGAAACAGACGGAGAGTGATCGCTGAGCATTCTCTATAGCGTGATCAATCGACTTTTCTGCGGCCGCTGAGAGCTTGGTAGAGCGTGAGCTCATCCACATGGTCGAGGGCTCCGCCTGCGGGCATGCCTTGGGCCAGGCGGGTGATGGTCACCTCGCTTCGGCGGAGTAGATCCGCGAGGTAGCTGGCGGTAGCCTCACCTTCCACATCAGAGCCGAGTGCGAGGATCACTTCTTCGATCTCCAGGCTTTTGGCACGCTCTTCGAGCTGGGCGATGCGGAGGTCCTCGGGCGTGATGTTATCGAGCGGGCTGAGTTTACCACCGAGGACGTGATACAGGCCATGATACGCTCCGCTGCGCTCCAGGCGGAGCACATCGGCAGCTTGCTCGACGACGCAGAGGAGGCGGCGGTTACGCTTGCGATTATGACAGAGCATGCAGGCGCTGCCTTGCTCGATGAAAAAGCCGCATTCATCGCAGGCGACCACACACTCCGCCAGGGTGCTGAGCGTCTGTGCGAGCGGCATCACACGGTCTTTGCCGCCCTGCATCAGCCAGATCATGAGCCGCTCCGCACTGCGTGGCCCGAGACCGGGGAGTGATTTGAGCTGCGCGATGAGGCGCTGGAGTGGGGCGGGATAGTTGAGGCTCACGGTTTCTTGAGTGTCGATGCTGGCCCTAGATCGAGCCCGAGATGTGTTTTTAAATACACCGCTAGCACGGGGATGAAGTCGTTCACGAATCTCTCCCGGTTCACCGTAGTGTCACGGAGTCGAGTGCGGTTTGCTTCCAGTTGAAAGCCGGTGGTCTGGCCTGTGCAGTGCCGTGCGACAGTGTAGCCACCTTTGAAGTAAGGCTCATCTGGCACCGGCATCTGCGGACTAGGTGTGCAGCGCCAGCCGCGTGCGGCCAGCAGTGCCCCCATGCTCTGTGGGCCATGCAGCAGCTCGGTGTAGCTGCGGCCACTGCGTTGGAGGAGCATGGCAATGCTGCTCTTGGAGGAAAAGGCGGCAGCGTTGATCGTGGCGGCGTCTTGGGATAGCTCTCCCGGAGAATGCAGATAGCCGAGCTCGATGCGCTCGCCTTTATGGTTCTGGCCATGCATGTCGATGAGGAAGGCATAGCCATGGCGTGCGATGGCGGTATCGCGGGCTTTTTCGATTAAGGCGTGATACTCGCCCCAGCTCTGGGCTGCGGCGGCATGGCCTTGGGCAGCCTCGGAGATTTCGCGGTTCGGATCGAGCTTGCTGCGGTGCAGGTGGCTCATGATGCAGTGCGGCCGCCGTCCATAGCGCACCACGAGCTGCTCCATGATGAGGCGTGTGAGCTCCTGCGTGTTCGCATCAGCACCGGTGACGCCGCGGGTGCGGTCTGGCAGCTCTTTCGGCTTCAAGGCACCACCATGGGGTGAGCAGAGGATGAGGGGTAGATCACCCGCGATGTATTCCACATACTTGGCGCTGCCAAAGTGCTGCTGCGGGATGCTTTGAGCATGCAGCAGCGCACCCAGAAGCAGGAAAAAGCCAACGAAGTGTTTCATGCTCTTGCTCTATTTGGCTTTGAAGTAGCCGCGTTGTTTTTCAGAGATGGGCATGCCGAGCTTTTCCATCACTTGCAGCATGTCCTCCCACACTTGGCGCTTGGTGAGCATGCCGCCGTTGGTTTTTTCCTCACGCAGGATGTAGCTGGGATGAAAGGTGATCATCACCGGCGTGCCGTGGAAGTCCTGGAAGCGTCCTCTCAGGCGATTGACGCTGCCGTCAAAGCCCAGCCCCTTTGCGGCGGTGCCACCGAGAGCGATGATGGCCTGTGGGCGGATGATGTCGATCTCCGTGAGCACAAAGGGCAGGCAGGCAGCCATTTCATCCGGTGAAGGCGCTCGATTGGCGCTGCCTTGATTGTCCAGGGCCGGACGGAATTTGCAGATGTTGCTGATATAGACCTGTGAGCGCTCTAGGCCCATCGCTTTGAGGATTCCGGTGAGCTTTTGGCCTGCGGGGCCCACGAAGGGCTCGCGAAGGCGTTCTTCCTCAGCGCCGGGAGCCTCACCGATGAGCATGAGTTTCGCATCTGGGTCGCCGACGGAGAAAACCATCGTCTGGCGCAGCGAACCGAGCTTTTTCACCGGTTCCCAATTTTCTGCCTGGGCGGCGAGCGAGGCGATTTTTTCCGCACGAGTGCTTCCAGAGACTTGGAGCAGCTCTAGGCGTGTGCGGGTCACTTCTGGCGCTTTTTCGCGGAAAGTCCGCACCTCGGCGGTGGGAGCCGTTTCGAGCTTTTTCGGCGTTTCGGGCTCTGGCGGGCTCTGGACGGGTGTTTGGCCATGTTTTCCGAATGCTTTTGCCAGCACACCGGGCCGCAGCAGCACATGCGTCTCGCCTTTCATCTGGCGATGGAGCAGGTGGTCACGGAGGAGGGCGGTGGCGGCAGACATGGGGATCAATGAGGGCAGAATGACGAAGGACGCTGCAATGTCGAAGGCTGAATGATGAATTTCCCGCAGTGGGAGGCGGCGAGTAGCGTTCTGGTTGATGTGCGCTGCTATTTGATCTGTCTGCATGTAGTGCCACCTATCCTTTGTCATGCTCCTCGCTCTCCAAAACATCTCCAAGTCCTACATCGACCCTGGCAGTGGCCAGAGTGTGCCGGTGCTGAAAAACATCTCACTCGAGATCGAAGCGGGCGAGTCGGTGGCCATCGTCGGCCCATCTGGCTGCGGGAAGAGCACTTTGCTCAATATCCTGGGCACACTCGATACGCCAGACAGCGGTGAGCTGCGATTGGATGGCGAATCTTTGGCTCAATGCAGTGCCGAGCATCTCGCAGAGGTGCGCTGTCGGAAGATAGGCTTCATTTTCCAGCTTCATCACCTCATGCCGCAGTGCAGCGTGCTGGAGAATGTGCTGCTGCCCACGCTAGCGCTGAAAAATCCCGCCCCAGATGCCAAAAGCCGCGCGGAGTCGCTGCTGGCGCAGGTGGGGATGCAGGACCGCATGCGCTGGCGGCCTGCGCAGCTCAGTGGCGGTGAGCGGCAGCGGGTGGCCTTTGTGCGGGCGCTGATCAATGAGCCGCGTCTCATCCTGGCAGATGAGCCCACAGGTGCCCTCGATGAAAAAAATGCCGATACGCTGACCTCGCTGCTGCTGGATCTGCAAAAGGCCACTGGCACCACGCTCGTCATGGTCACGCATCATCCCGCACAGGCAGCGCGGATGGGCCGTGTGCTGAAAATCCATGAGGGCAGCCTCGTATGACACGTCTCCACTTCATCCTCACCTCGGCGCGGCATTACTGGCGTGGGCACTTGGGGCTGCTGCTGGGGGCTTTTCTCGCCTCGGCCATCCTCGCGGGCTCGCTCTTTGTTGGCGATAGTGTGCGGGCCAGTCTGCGACGCATCGCGGCCCTGCGGCTCGGCAAAGTAGAGCGCGGCGTGCTCGGCGGAGATCGCTGGTTCACCGAAAAGCTGGCGCGTGACTCCCACAGCGTGCCTTTCATCTTCGCCACGGGCTCTGCCAGCGCTGGCAGCGGCGGCGTTCGCGTGAATGGGGCGCAGATCCTCGGAATCGACGCGGATTTTGGCAAACTGAGCCCGAGTGGCAAAAGCATCGCACTCGGCAGTGGTGAGATCGCGCTGAATGAGCCGCTGGCACGCAAACTGAATGCCAAAACCGGCGACAGCGTGCTGCTGCGTCTGGAGCGGCCCAGTGCCATCTCACGCGATGCGCCACTCTCCGGCTCCACGAATGAGCAGGTCACGCTGCGACGCACGGTGAGCCAGATCGTGAGCGCAGAGGACTTTGGTGCCTTTCAGCTCATCGCCTCGCAGATCACTCCCGATACAGCTTTTGTCTCCTTGGCCGATCTCCAGCGCCAAATCGAGATGGAAGGCCGCGTGAATGCCGCCCTGGGCACGCTCGATGCCTCAAAGCGCACGATCGAGGATTTCGGCCTGAAGCTCCTACGAGTGGCCGGTGGGCGCAAAGAATGGGAAGTGAGCACCAGCCGCGTGTTTCTCGATCCCATCCTCGCGACGAAGCTGCTGGCTCGCCCGCAGGCCTATGGCGTGCTCACCTACTTGGTGAATGGCATCACGTCATCGAAAGGCGGCACACCTTATTCGATGATCACGGCGGTCGATCGCATTCAGAAGTCCGAAGGCGGCGCTCAGAAGTCAGAGGTCACGATCACACAATGGCTGGCAGACGATCAAAAGCTCGCTCTCGGCGACACGCTCTCTTTAAAATACTACACGGTAGGCTTGGGGCGTGAGCTGAAGCAGGAGAGCGCGGATTTCAGCGTGGGGAGAATCATCCCGATGAACGATGCGGAGGTGAATAAGGCTTGGACGCCGGAGTTCCCCGGCGTCTCGGACGTGGATAACTGCCGCGATTGGGAACCAGGCATCCCCATGGATACAAAAGCCATCCGTGATCAGGACGAGAAGTATTGGGATGACTACAAAGGCACGCCCAAGGGCTTCATCAGCCTAGCGGATGGTCAGCGGCTGTGGAGCAACCGCTTTGGCCAACACACGGCGGTGCGCTTTCCAGACGCGGGTGAAGATGAGGCGGTGCTGCGGCAGCAAATCGCCTCGCACCTCGATCTGGTGGACATCGGGCTCGTCACGCGGGATTTCGGTGCGGATGCCGCTGCGGCGGCGAAGGGCAGCGTGGACTTCGGTGGGTTATTCATTGGCCTGAGTCTGTTTTTGATCGCTGCGGCGCTGATTTTCGCGGCCTTGCTCTTTCTCTTCACGCTGGAGCGGCGTGCAGCGCAGTCCGGGCTCTTGCTCGCGGTGGGCTGGACGCCACGCAGTGTGCGGAATGCCTTTTTGATCGAAGCCGGCGTCATCGCCGTGCTGGGAGTGGTGCTGGGCGTATTCGGCGGTGAGCTGTACACGAAATCCGCCCTCGCAGGGCTGGCAGGTGCCTGGAGCGGCGCTGCAAAAGGACTGGCGCTGCATTTTGAAGTGACGGCCCTCACGCGTGTCATCGCCGTCGTCAGCACGCTGCTGGCCGTGCTGCTGACGCTCTGGTGGGTGAGCCGGAAGATCTTCCGCACACCCGCCCGCGAGCTGCTCGCTGGCTCGGTGGCTGACACGCCGCTCGTGGCGCAGAAGGCCGCCTCGATGCTGCCTGCGCTGCTGTGCCTCATTTTGGCACTGGTGCTGATCCCTGCGGCGATGTTCACCACAGACCCGATGGCGGTCAGTGGCATGTTTTTCGGCAGTGGCATGCTCCTCATGATCGCTGGCATCCTGCTGCTGCGTGGCTGGATGCGCCGTGATGGCAGCTCGCTGGCGCAGACGCTCACACAGATCGGCCTGCGGAATATCTCCCGCCGTCCCTCACGCAGCCTAGCGGTGACGGGCATGATGGCGGGAGGCATCTTCCTCGTCGTCGCGGTGAATGCCTTTCGCATGGACGCGACGGAGAAGGGCACCGGTGGTTTTGCGCTCATCGGCGAGTCTGCGCTGCCGGTGTATGAAGACCTGAATAGCAAAACTGGACGCGACACCTTCGCTCTGGATGAAAAACTGCTCACCCACACACGCGTGCTGCCGTTTCGCCTGCGAGAGGGAGATGACGCGAGCTGTTTGAACCTCAACCGCGCTCAAAAGCCGCAACTCGTCGCCACGAACCTCGAAAAGCTGAGTGCGCACTTTCCAGCCATCCCGCTGGCCGAAATCCAAAACCCCAAATCCGAGATACCCGCCGTGGTGGACCAAGCGACGGCCATGTGGGGCCTGGGCAAAGGCGTGGGCGATTTGATCGAATTCACCGCAGCGGATGGGCAGGTCTTTAGCGTGAAAATCATCGCTTTGCTGACGGGCTCCGTTTTGCAGGGGAAAGTCATCATCCCAGAAAAAGACTACTTGGCGAAATATCCCGACGCAGCGGGCTACCGGCTGTTTTTGATCGAAACAGATGCCGCAGAAGAGGTCAGTGCCCATCTCACTCGACAGCTCGAACAACGCGGTCTAGCGCTGGAGCCTGCAAAACAGCGCCTAGAGGCCTTTTTGGCCGTGCAGAACACGTACATCGGCATTTTCACGATTTTGGGCGGTTTGGGCGTGCTGCTAGGCACGGCGGGCTTGGGCGTTTTGCTGGCTCGCCATGTGCTGGAGCGCCGTGGAGAGCTGGGACTCATGCAGGCACTCGGCTTCCGGCAGGGGGCACTGCGGCGGCTGATCCTCGGTGAGCATGCGGTGCTGCTGGCACTCGGAGTGGTGCTGGGTGTCCTCTCTGCGGCACTGGCAGTATGGCCCGCGCTGCGTCAGGGTGGCGGCGAGTTGCCCCTGGGCTTCCTCAGTCTGTTGGTCGTGGGGATTTTGCTGCTGGGACTGCTGGTTTGCTTCGTTGCGACGATGTTTGCGGTGCGGGGGAGACTGATCGAGGCGATCCGGCGGGAGTGATCTTTTTCTACCCCGCAGTGCCCACTCCCCCCCCTCGGAAAGGCTAAAACTATCGGTTGCCTTCTGGGCGAAGTGCGTCGAAGCGTGCGGAGTCACGTTCACCTGATCAAGGCTGAGTCGAGTGGTTCATCAGGTCAATGCTTGCTGTTCCGTAATCCTTTCATGGAGCTTGAGGATGCCCGCACGGGGAGGCGTCACCCATTCAAAAGATATGAACACCAAAATGTATGTGGGCAACTTGCCCTTCAGCGCCTCCGTCGAGGATATTACCAGCCTCTTCTCACAGTATGGGGGTGTCACTGACGTCTTCCTGCCCATGGACCGTGTCTCCGGCCGTCCTCGTGGATTCGCCTTTGTCACCATGGACACACCCGAGGCCATGACGGCCGCGATCGAGGGTCTCCACGGTAAAGAATTCGGCGGACGCAATCTCGCCATCAATGAAGCTCGTCCGAAGGAAGAGCGCCCACAAGGCGGCGGCTACGGCGGCGGCGGTGGTGGTGGCCGTGGCGGCTACGGTGGTGGTGGCGGCGGCGGCGGTGGCCGTGGCGGCTACGGTGGTGGCGGCGGCGGCGGTGGCCGTGGCGGCTACGGTGGTGGTGGCGGCGGCGGTCGTGACCGCGGCGCTCGTGACCGTGGCAACCGTGGTGGTGGCGGCTTCGGCGAAGAAGGCGGCTATTAATCCATAACCCTGATTTTTCACACAGCGGCATCCTGGCAACGGGATGCCGCTGTTTTATTTTTCACCTGCGCCAATTCGTTTCTATCTGGCTGTGAGAAAGGCTGCGCATGCTGCGTCTGCGTTATCTCCGAATCCACACCTCCCATCCCTGCTCATGCGTTTTCTGCTCCCACTTTTCCTCCCGGCAATCGCGCTCGCCCAGCTCGGGCCCAATGGTGCCACAGCCTCCTTTCGCGGCAGTCTGCCTCCGAAGCCCACTGCGGCACTCTCCGCTGATCAAGAATCGCCCATCGAAGCGCGGCTCAAGGCACTGGTCGCTGACTTCCAGGCGGTGAAAAAACACCCGCGTGCCGCCGATGCGGAGATTTTCCTCAAAGCCGTGCGCTACGCCATCGACTTCGATGAGTGGTATGACAAAAAACCGCAGGACAGTGTGAGAAAAGCCAGTGCTCTGCTCGATGAGGCTGCGAACCGCATCACGGGCCTGAAAGGCAACACCACGCCATGGCTCGATGGCACCGGGCAAAAAGTGCTCGGCTTTTACTCGCGGCTAGATGGCTCTGCGCAGCCCTACGGCGTGGAGATCCCTGAGGGGCTCGACTTCAAAGCCAAAAAAACTCCCATGTGGATCTGGCTGCATGGCCGTGGAGACACCGCTACGGATCTGAACTTCGTTTACAGCCGACTCATGGCGAAAAAGCCGGGTCAATTCCAGCCCGCAGGCACCATCGTCATCCATCCCTTTGGTCGCTACTGCAACGGCTGGAAGTCCGCCGGTGAGATCGACGTCTTCGAGTCCCGCGACGATGCCATGCAGCGCTTCAACATCGACTCCGACCGCGTCGTCATCGCTGGATTCAGCATGGGCGGCGCAGGGGCTTGGCATCTTGGGGCGCATTTCCCAGATCAGTGGGCCTGTGTGCATACTGGAGCCGGCTTCGCCGATGTGAAGCGCTACCAAAAGCTCACACCGGATAAATTCCCCGCTTGGTATGAGCAGACACTCTGGGGCGTCTATGACGTGCCCGATTACGCACGCCACTTCCTGAATGTGCCGCTCATCAGTTACAGCGGCGAAAACGACGCCCAGCGTGATAGCGCCGAGTACATGATGGAAGTGCTCGCCGGACATGACATGCATCCGCCGCACTTCATCGGCCCAGGCATGGGGCATAAATACCACCCAGAGGTCATTAAAGAGGTGCAGGCTGCGATCGAAAAAGCTGCCGCAAAAGGCCGCCAGCGCTTCCCTGATGCAGTCCACATCCAGACCAAGACACCCTACTACGGCCGCGTGAAATGGATGAACCTCCACGGCATGGAGGAAAGCTGGAAGGAGGCCCGTCTCGATGCCAAAGTGACCTCCGGCGACTGCATCGACATCCAGACACGCAATGTCAGCCGCATCGTCATCTATCCACCACCGCAGGCACGAAAAGGCGGTGGCAAACTCCGACTCAACATCGACGGCACCACGCTGCATCTCACCGTGGGCCCTCAGTTGCCACAGTTCGAGACCTTCCTCAGCCCTGGCCCGAAGGTGCCCGGCTCCCTCTGCCGCCTCATCAAAGAAAACGGCCAGTGGCGAGACTACGGCAATGACACGCCCTTTCAGCACGAAGGCCCCGCAGGTGGCAAGCCCTCCTCCCATCCCGGCCTCATGGACACCGCCTTCATGAAGCCCTTCATCGTCATCCTACCAGATGGAAAATCATCCTCTGCTGCGGTCGATGCCTGGGTGCAGGCCGAGTCCACGCACTTCCTCCAGCGCTGGCGTAGCCTCATGCGCGGTGATGCACGCGTCATGCTCGCTTCACAGGTGCCGGACGTGCTCGCTGCGGGCAAGACACACAGCCTCATCCTCTGGGGCACACCCGAGTCGAACTCCTGCATCCGCAGCCTGCTCAAAAATCTCCCTCTCACTTGGGACACGAAGCAGGTCGGCATGAAGTCACTCAGCCCCACCTACGACGCAGCCACTCATGTGCCTGCTTTGACCTATCCATGCCTCCAATCCCCCGGATTCGAGGTCGTCATCAACTCCGGCCTCACCTTCCGCGAGGCGCATGATCGCACCAATTCTCTGCAAAACCCGAAATTGCCCGACTGGGCCATTTTCGACATCACCCAGCCCCCTAGCGCAGAATCCGCCGGGAAAGTCATCGCCGCAGATTTCTTCGACGATCATTGGCAGGTGAAAAAAAGCTCCCACGGCCAAGTAAGTGCCGCGCAGTGCGCTGCAATGGCACCAACAGGAGATACTGGTTTCAAGTATCAGAGATTTCGTCTTCCCAGTGCTCTGAAACAGGGAAATGCGAGCCTATGCCAGAAAATTCAACGAAGAAGAGATTCGCCCGTCACAGCCTACTGGCGTTGAGGTTTTGCCACTTTGAACCTGACACTTGAAACCGGATTTTGGGGTGAAAACAGCATTCCATCTCTGGTAAGTGCCACTGGACCGCCTTTTTCATAAGGGCTGGAGCCGACTAATGGTTTCTGGTAGTGTCTATCACGGACATCGAAGTCTTTTATTAAAAACACGATTCGACATTCTGCCCGGTACTGACGGAGTCAACGTACCGTCAGCAACCGCTAACTCACCAATGTCATGCATAACATTGTCCACGGTCACGATTGCACGCTTCCTTGCCCCTGGGTGGGCACTGAGCACTGCCTCCTCCACATGCTACGCGAGGATGTCCTCCACGGCGGAAAGCTCTCCTACGGGCAGCTTTCCGGCCTGCGGGAGACTTATTATCCGCATAATCTCCCACTCTGCGTCTGTCCTGGTGGCTACCTGCGTTGGCGCACTGGTGCCCCGGTGCCCATGGTCGATGCAGCCTCGCATAATTGGGTCGATGATGGCCCTGGCCTGTAAGCCTGTTTTTATCTACCGCACTGTCACTCTTCTTTGGATGACGGTTTCAGATCTATAGCCGCGCCAACCCACGAGCTCACGCGTCTTAGAACTTAAGCTCGTTGAAATCCATCATTATACCATCCCGCCATGAGTACTTCAGCCACCCCTTCTTCACACCAGAAGACGATCCTCGTCGCAGTGGACTTTTCCACTGGATCACGCGCAGCATTGGAGCACGCCATCCGCCTCGCCGCGCAGAAAGGCATGCGCCTGCATGTGCTCCACGTTGTTGACTCCGTCTCACTCGCCCTGCTGGCAGAGCGACATCATGAAACATATGAGTCCGCCGTCCACACCGCCACGCTGAGCGGGCGCAAGGCGCTGAAAACCTGGCTCGCCCAGTCTCCCATGCCCGGCTCATACGATGAAACTCTGGTCATCGGCCATCCGCTGCATGAGATATTAGAGCACGCCAAGTCCATGCGGGCAGATCTGCTCGTCGCAGGCATCGCAGGCGTCGGTGGGAACACTCTCGGCGCTGGCTCCACCGCCTCCAAGCTCACCCGCAAATCCTCCTGTGACATCCTCCTCGTGCGCTCCGGTCATCCACAGCCCTTTCAGCGCCTCATCGCTGCGCTGGATTTTTCCTCACTCACAAAGAGCATCGTGCAGGCCACGCGGGACTTGGCCCTGGCAGAGAGCGCTGAGGTGGACTGGCTGCATATATGGTCAGACCCAGGGCAGTTCATGCCTGTGATTGGTCCACTAGGCGAGTCGGGCTTCACCACGCTCCCGGTCGATGCTACGAAGAT
Source organism: Verrucomicrobiaceae bacterium (assembly GCA_016713035.1). Taxonomy (NCBI): domain Bacteria; kingdom Pseudomonadati; phylum Verrucomicrobiota; class Verrucomicrobiia; order Verrucomicrobiales; family Verrucomicrobiaceae; species Verrucomicrobiaceae bacterium. The sequence goes on along the minus strand of JADJPW010000004.1, from coordinate 376,477 downwards.
CGATGAACAGCTCCGCCAGCAGCTCCATGAGCAGGTGCAGGCAGCCTCCGCAGGCCTCAAAACAAACGAAGTGCTGTGTGAGGACTCACGCGTCGGCCATGGCATCGCCCAGCATGCAGAGGCGTGCGGAGCAGACCTCATCGTGCTCGGTGCACACGGGCACTCTGCATTACATTATGTCCTGCTAGGCTCTACACCCGAGCGATTGCTCACGCGGCTGACCTGCTCCATGCTCGTGGTGAAAAAATGACGCTTGAGAAGTCACCTCCACCTTCTTGGCATGCCTGCACGGTGGGCGATGCTCTCAGCACCCTGCGGAGTGACATGCACGCCGGCCTCTCCACGGCAGAGGCCGCCTCACGCCTCACCCAGCACGGACACAATGAGCTACCTGAGGAGCAGCATAAACCGCTGTGGCAGGTCTTTGCCGCGCAGTTTGCTAGCCCACTGATCTACATCCTCTTTGTTGCTGCGATCATTTCCTTTGTGATGGGGCACGCCAGCGATGCGGTGGTCATCCTCATCGTGGTGATGGTGAATGCCGTCATCGGAGCCATCCAGGAAGGCCGCGCAGAGCACTCCATGTCCGCTTTGCGAAAGCTCTCCTCGCTCAAAGTCCGCGTCGTGCGCGATGGGCATGAAACCACCATCGAAGCACGCGATCTAGTGCCCGGAGACATCCTCCTGCTCGCCGCGGGTGATCAGGTCGGTGCAGATGCCCGCTTGATCGAGGCAGCGGCGCTGGAGGCCACCGAAGCCACGCTCACCGGCGAGTCGTTGCCTGTTTTAAAACACACCGACCTAGCGCCGGAGGATGCAGGCCTGGGTGATCGGAAAAACATGATCTACTCCGGCACGCACCTCACCGCAGGGCGTGGAAAGGCCGTCGTCGTCGCCACCGGGCTGCAAACAGAGGTGGGAAAGATCGCCCGCATGACCGCCACGGCCGAGGAGCCGAAGACACCGCTGGAGCAGCGGCTAGCGCAGTTCGGGCGCTGGCTCGTGGCGGCGAGCATCGTGCTCTTTGTGCTCGTGATCGCATTTGGGCTGCTGCGTGGCATTCCCTTCGTGGACATCTTCATGGTCGCCATCAGCCAGATGGTCTCGATGGTGCCAGAGGGGCTGCCCGTGGCCATGACCATCGCGCTCGCCGTCGGCATGCAGCGTATGGCGCGGCGTGGGGCCATCGTGCGCCGCCTCGCAGCGGTGGAGACGCTCGGCTCCACGAGCATCATTTGCAGCGATAAAACAGGCACGCTCACCAAGAACGAGATGACCGTCACCACCCTGGTGCTGCCAGATGGCCGACGCATCGAGGTCACGGGTGCGGGTTACTCACCAGAGGGCCGCCTGCTGTTTGAAGGCACCGACATCGACGATGCCGCACTGCGCCGCCTCCTAGAGGCCTGTGTCCTCTGCAACGACTCCCAACTCGTGCGGCCCGATGCTGAGGACAGCCGCTGGCGTGCGCTGGGAGATCCCACCGAGGCCGCACTGCTCACCGTGGCGCTGAAAGGCTGCGTCGAGCCTGAAACCCTGCGCAGAGCGCACCCACGGCACGCCGAGCTGCCCTTTGACTCCGCCACGAAGATGATGGCCACACAGCACAGCAGCCGCGTCATCATCAAAGGTGCCCCCGAGTGCCTTTTGCCGCTGTGTGATCTCCAACCGATCGATTTGGCCAATGAAATGGCCGCACAGGCACTCCGCGTCCTCGCCGTCGCCGAACTCGAAAATGGACAGATCGACGAAAAAGCCGGATTTGAGCCCTTTCGTGGCAAACTGCGCTTTTTGGGCCTCCTGGGCCAGATGGACCCACCGCGTGATGAAGTGAAAAGCGCTGTCGCCGAGTGCCTGGATGCTGGCATCCGCCCCGTCATGGTCACAGGGGATCACAAAGCCACCGGACTTGCCATCGCGACCGCTCTGGGCATCGCAAAGCCCGGCGACATCGCGGTTGATGGCCCTGAACTGGAGCGGATGCCCGCACACGAGCTGCGTGACAGCCTGGACCGCATCTCCGTCTTTGCACGCGTGCACCCCGCGCAGAAGCTACGCATCGTCGAGGCCTTCCAGTCGCAGAAACACGTCGTCGCCATGACCGGCGATGGCGTCAATGACGCACCCGCTCTCGCCACCGCCGATGTCGGCGTTGCGATGGGCATCACCGGCACCGAGGTCGCCAAAGGTGCCGCAAAGATCGTCATCACCGACGACAACTTCGCCACCATCGTCAAAGCCATCGAGGAAGGCCGCCTCGTGTATCAAAACCTCAAAAAGGTCGTCCTCTTCCTCTTTGCCACCAGCATTGATGAGGTGCTCGTGCTGTTGCTGGCGCTGCTATGCGGCTACCCACTGCCGCTCGCCGCCGTGCAGATCCTTTGGATCAACATCGTCACCGAGGGCACCGTGACCGTGAACCTCATCATGGAGGGCCTGGAGGGCGATGAAATGCGCCGCAAGCCCACCCCCACCGGCGAGCCGCTCATCACCACGGCCATGTGGCAGCGCATGGTGCTCATGGTCAGCACCAGCGTGGTCGCCATCTTTGGCTTCTTCATCTGGCGCTTGCAGAGCGGCGTGCCCTTTGAGCTCGTGCAGACAGAGACCTTCACTCTGGTGGCCATCAGTCAGTGGTTCAATGTGCTGAACTGCCGCAGCGCCACGAGATCGAGCCTCAGCCTCGACGTGCTCAAAAACCACTGGCTCATCGGAGGCATGCTCCTCGGAAACGTGCTCCACCTCCTCGTCATCTACACCGACACCCTGAACCACGTCTTCCACACCGTCCCCATCCCACTCGCAGACTTCCTCCTCCTCGCCCTCATCGGCAGCAGCGTCCTATGGACCGAGGAAATCCGCAAGTGGTTCGCCCGGCGGCGCGAGACTTTGAGACGGGGAGACGTGAGACCATGAGAGGTGAAAAGTGATGTGGGCACTTCTGCCCGCTGTGCTGGGCTCTTTGTTCGGGGTTCTCTTCGCGGCTTCTGTAGTCCCGCCTTCAGGCGGCGCAGCCATTGGAGGGAGCGCTGGCATTCGCGCCGCCTCTTTCATTCAACCAAGGAAGACAAGGAACGCACGGAAGCTCACTGCCGAACAACGCGGTGATACCACGAGGGGCGTGCTTTCTCAAAGGCGCGGCGACGGATGTCCTTCACGTTCTTGCGTGGATCGAAGAAGAACAGGCCTTTGGCATCGTGACCGGAGACGACCCAGTGCCAGGTGCCTTTGGCGCGGTTCCATTGCACGGCCACGAGCGAATCAGGCGGCACCTTGCGCCAGGTGCGGCATTTCACTTGCCGGCCCAGCCGCAGCCCGAGAGGTTTGAGCATCGCCCGCAGGTGCTCGGGATAGGTGCGTTGGTTGGACTGTTTCCGTTTCTTCTTCAGCACCTCATGGGCGAGGCGGTGGGCATCGCGAAAGCTCAGCCGGGCGAGCATGGCCACACAGGCCACGCCGCAGGAGGTGCCAGTTTGCTGCACGACACGCTGGATGGGGCGGGTGCGGCGCTGGCGGGACTTGCGTTGCAGGGCAGTGAGGGAGGCAGCCATGGGTCAGTCGCGGGCCGCGGTCTCTTCCTCACCCCACACACGAGCCAGGGTGGCCTGGATTTTGGCTTCCATGCGGGTGATCAGCTCCCGGTTCGCTGCCACCAGCGCCTGCTTGGTGCTTGATAGAGGCTGGTTATTCTGTCTCAAAACGATCTCATTCAGCAACAAAGTTTTGACGGAGGGTTTGGTGGAGGGACTCGATGCAATCGAAGCCAAGGTGGGAAACCACTTCGTCGGGCATGTCGAGTGCAGCGCAGATCTCGACGTCCTTTTGGGAAAGGTAATGAGCATGAATCAGGGCTTCCCGAATTTGATCAGCATCTTCAGTATACTGCCGGTCATTGGGATTGCTGCTTTCCTTCAGGAAGCGGACATAGCAGCGCTGGATGGTGTGGATGGAGTGGGTTTGGATTTCATCCACGATGCGGAGGATTTCCCGAATCTTGATGTCGAGCGCAGCTTGGGTGCTGAAGAAGATGTTGCCGTTGGGGTGGGCGGTTTCGTTGCGGTCGTCCACTAGCTTGGCGTAGGTGCCGATCTTGCCGTTGTCGCAGGCGATGAGTTTGAGGAAGCGCAGCATCGTGCGCTCGGGCACGACGCTGAAGGAGAAGGGCGAGGTGGCAGCGAGCAGCCCTTTCTCCACATCCTTGCCAAAGCCGATCAGGCCTTTTTCAAAATCCTCTGGCACGCTTTGTTTGATCTGCCAGATGTTGAAATAGACGAAGCTCATCGTGAGCATGTGGTAGGCGAGAAAGGCGAACTGGTATTTGTCGTGCGTGTAGTTCGTCTCGAAGGCGTCCCACAGGAATTTGATGTATTCCTGCTCCTTCGGGGTCTTGAAGGAGAGCGGCAGGTAGTTGGCGAGTTCGGCAGCTTCTTCCATGTGGGTGCATTTTAACTGGCGCTAAATCTATCCGGTTTACTTCCAGACTGACGCACTTGCCGCGTCATAAAACTTGACCTCCAACGGCCTCCGATCCGGTCTAAGCCTAGCAATTGCTAAGGCACGACGAATGATCGTTTTGTTCACTGGGGAACTAGGGTCGCCGTAAAGGCTTACAAAGAGCTGAGATGTCTTTCCATGCCGACCGATCCGGTCATTAAAGATGTGGTCGTCACTCTCATCTAGAGAATGGCCATAGACGACGATGGCGCCCTGAAGTTCCGTGAATGAGCGATACATTTTGCAAAGATAATCATTGTGCCTGATTCGCTCCAACTTCTCGTCACTCGTTCCTTCTGACACGAAGACAGGGTAAAATTCCTGTTTTAACGCTGCGCGGATTTGGTCAACCAAAGGGACCATGGTATTGATCCAGGTGAACTTCTTCATTTCAACGCCGGTATCATAAAGATGCAGAGCCCCATGCAGATATCTCACCGTTTGAGATTTTGAGTTGTCTGGATCCCACGAAACGTAACTGGCTCCGGGGTCGTCAGCAGGCTTACGGAATCCGTCATCACAAGGGATTTCATCATCACCAAGCTCGTCCTGCATGAGCGCCCAATAAAGGAGCAGGTCATAGTTCAGGGTATTGATGCTCTTATAGCCACGCACAAACTCGCGGCAGTTCAGATACTCGTCCGACTCTATATTATGGGGCCTATTGGGGTGCGAATCCGCAACCGCGCTCACTAGCACCTCCCGAAGAGCATCGGCATCCTTACAGGCTCTTTCCTTGGCTTTCACATCGCCGGGGGCATAAAGTTCACAGATCAGCGCGAAGTTCCGCAGAGCACGAATCACCGCTTCGAAGTTTGTGGTCGAAAGGCGATCGAATGCTTTACGTGCTCTGGCGAGGGACGAAAAATCCGCTCGATCAAACAGCTTGTCGTATCGAAACAGATCTGGACGGCAAGCAATGCTGAATCCATTGCCCAGAAGAAGGTGACGGCGAGTATCAGCCTTGGAGAGAACGTCGTCGTAGGATATAATCGTTGGTGCGGGCATAGCAGCTAATGGTTGAGGAAACTAATCAGAAACAGCTTCAACACACGGCGAATCCTCACCCCACACACGGGCCAGGGTGGCCTGGATTTTGGCTTCCATGCGGGTGATCAGCTCCCGGTTCGCCGCCACCAGCGCCTGCTCCGCCTCGATCTCCGTCACGATGGCGCGTTGGGTTTCCAGCGGGGGGATCGGGATAGAATATTCCTTCAAGATCTGTGCACTAAGGTTGCTTTGGTCCCACCACGGGCTTCGCTTATTTCTCGCAGATGATCGTAACGAGATTGGAGGACTCGGAATAGGTAGCGATGGTCGAGCAACTTTCCTTTGGGCATAAACGCGGCACAGGCTTGGTTAATTGAAGCATCAATGCCAAGAATGGCGACCCTGCCACGCGTGACTCCTTGTCCATACATTGCCATGAGCACAGTTCCCTTTGGGACAATCCATGTGGATGAGTTGTCGAGACCGTCCTTTGTAATGAACTCGTTCGCGTGTTCAATAATACCATAATCAATAAGCGTCGTTGTCACCCATGGTATGTCTCCGTTCCAGAATGACTCATTTGATCGACTGGGGGTGCCTCCAGACTTGATTTCGCAGACTTCGCCAAGCTCCACCATCGGCCAGTCGGGGTGGATGGGGATGTGGGGGCGGTAGTGGTTGAGAACGGCGCGGGCTCCATCGATGACTTTCTGGTAGCCCTCGATCTCCGCCACGATCTCCTGCTGCACCTCCAGCGGCGGCAGGGGGATTTCAATCGTCTTCAACGTGCCAACGGAAACGAAGTTGAATGACGTCTTTCCGGATAACCTGATGAGTTCGTCTTTGAAGCGGCTTGAGACGAGGAAAAGATATTTTGGTAGCAACCGATCAGCGAAGGTCTTTTTCACTACCAGACCGTTGAATTGCTGGTTGGTCGTCAGTTCGATCTCAGTAAATGCAAACTCACCGACTGACGCCGTGCAGCAGAGAAGCACAGAATGCTTGGGGAGTAGCTTGAGGCTCGTTTCATTTAGCCCCTCAGCGGTCACAAATTTCTCCGTCTTCTCAATTATTCGCCCATTCTTCCGAATGTCTTCGACAGTAAACCAAGGCACAGTCCCATTTTCCCAATAGCGGGGTTCTTGCTTGGACGGCGTTGAGCCGTTGAAGATGTCGCATACTTCGGAGAGCGCATAAGAGGGATACTTTTCGCTTTTGACCGCGCCCTCCCGATACCTTTCCCCGCTCAGGTTGTAGTCGCCATTCGCCGCCACTTTGCTTTTTGGGACGATGAGGCCGGTGGTGAGCTGCATTTCGCTCATGTCGTTTTCGGCTCTCAAAGCCTCCAGATAGGCTTCGACCTCGGTTTGGACCTGCGGGAGGTCGTTGGCTTCGATGGCGCGGCGCTGGGCACCGAGGCCGAAGCCGTCGTTTTCCACTTTGAAGAAGGCGATGGTGTCGCTCTGCTTCGCGAGGGCCTTGTCGAGCAGGAGGATGGAGGTCTTCACCCCGGAGTAGGGATTGAAGCAGCCGGCAGGGAGGGAGATGACGGCGACGAGGCAGGTGTCCACGAGCATCTTCCGCAGTTCCACGTAGGCGGTCTGGCTCTGGAAGATGATGCCCTCCGGCACGATGATTCCGGCGCGGCCCTGCGGCGTGAGGTGCTCCGCCATGTAATCGACAAAGAGCACCTCGCTGCGCTTTGCCTGGATGGAGAAGCGCTTGTGCGGGCGAATGCCGCCCTTCGGCGACATGAAGGGCGGATTTGCCAGGATGACATCCGCCAGCTCGTTCCAGCGCTCTTCCTGCGTGAGGCTGTCGTATTCGTAGATGTGCGGATCGGTGAAGCCGTGGAGGTAGAGGTTCACCAGGGAGAGCCTCACCATGTCGGGCGAGATGTCGTAGCCTTTGAAGTTCTTCGCGAGTTTGCCCTTATCGTCTGGCGTGAGGGTGCTCTGGCCCTTGGCGTTGCGGTTGGTCTTGAGGATGTGCTTGTAGGCGGAGATCAGGAACCCGGCGGTGCCGCAGGCGGGATCGAGCACGGTTTCGTGCTTCTGGGGCTTCAAGATCTCGACCATGAAGTCGATGATGTGGCGCGGGGTGCGGAACTGCCCGGCATCTCCCTGGCTGCCGAGCACGGAGAGGAGGTATTCAAAGGCATCGCCGAGGCGCTCGCTGTGGTCGTAGCGGAACTCGTCGATGATTTTGAGGAAGGCATTGAGCGTCTCGGGATCGCGATACGGCAGGTAGGCGTTTTTAAAGATGTCGCGGAACAGGGCGGGCAGGCCCTCATTCTCCGTCATGCGGGTGATGCCATCGGCGTAGCAGCGCTGCTTTTCATTCCCGGCCTTCTTCATCAGCTCCGCCCAGCCGTAGGGGGCGAACTCTCCTTTGAAGAACTTCCGCTTCCCGCCCAGCTCCACGGCCTCGGCGTCCATATCGTCCATGAACTTGTAGATGAGGGCGATGGTGATCTGCTCCACCTGCGACTTCGGATCGGGGACCTTGCCCACGAGGATGTCACGGGCGGTGTCGATGCGGCGTTTGGTGTCTGTGTCGAGCATGGAGGGGAAATGGGGATTTGACGGAAAGGGGAAAGCGGGAGAGTATTCGAGCAAGTTGGGTTGGAAATGTCCGGCCGGCGCTAGGCTCTTGGAAATATCCGAGGGCCTTTCGCATTTCTAGGGGACACGCAGGAGACCCGTTTTGTCGAGGCCGCCACCCGCATCTCGGTAAAACTTCGTTTTGAGGATGTCGAAGGCCCGATTGGGCTGGTGTGGACGAAGATGATGCAAGCCAATGGGTCGGGCGATGAGATCGGCGAGCTGGAGGCCAGCGGAGTTCGAAGCTTTGGGCACCATGACGAGGTCAAAAGGGAGAGGTGAGGCATGAACCGGTGTGACATCACAAAACCGGCGGAAAGTCAGCTCTAATTCCTTGTCTTCCTTTCTGCCGCGGCATTCGACGATGATCGGCGTGCGGAGCTGAGACTGCCCCTGGCTGGAGAGGAACTGATACACACCATGCAGGCCCTTCTCCATGGCGAAGTCATACACTCCGATGGCGGCCTCTACCTGATGGCGGGATGCGAAGGCAGGCTTATCAATCACAACAGCGACCAGAGTGGCGGGCAACGAAGCCATGATGTCATTCAAGCCGGACAGAAAGGCTTCACGCCGGGTTTTGTTCAAAAGAAAGGCGAAGGAATCACAGGGCTTCCGGATTTCATGCTCATGCAGAACAATCTCGTCATGCCCCCAATGCTTCATTTTGAACTGCTGAAGCTCGCGGCAGACCTTTTCAACGTAATCCGATTTTCGAATGATGGCGAAGGCCAGCACAAAGGCGGAATACTGGGGGTCAATGCTGGTGAGGCTGTGATCACCGCTCTCGTCCACGAAGACGAGGTAGTCACCGAACGGCATGGCTGCGGCTTCACTCATGGCTAGGCGACGAACTGGTTCACCGGCACATAGTCGCGGATGTATTGAGGCACCAGCTCGCGGAACTTTTTCGGCACGGCCTTGAAATCGGCGATGGAGAACACCGGGTTCGCAGCGAGATCGCCAAATTCTTTGGCTTCGATGATGTGGCGGATGCGCTCACTGGTGGCGTAGGCTTTGAAGAAGGTCTTCAAGGCGGGGATAGCCTCGGCTTCCTCCCCGCCGGGCTTCACATCGGCGAGGAACTTGGCAAATTCCTCCTCCAGCAGCTCGTCCTTCGATTTGAAGCCGGGGATGAGGCCGAAGACCTTTTCCAGCACCTCGCGGAGTGAGAGACGGCGATCCACGCCAGCGGCCTTGCGCAGCTTTTCGAGCGTGTAGTGCTCCGTGGGCTTGTCGAGCAGGTGCTCATGAATGTAGTCGATGACATGCTCCCAGCGTCCGGCCTGCACATCGGCGGTGACGACGGGGTCGGCCTTTACGGTGTCCTCGAATTGCTTGAAGAACATGCGGTCCACCTTCATGCCCTCGGGGCCGATGGTGTCCTCCTTCAGCGTGGAAACGATGTCCTCCCCGAGGTGCTCGTAACCACCGCTGGGCGTGGGTCCGCCACCGGTGCCGCCTTCCTCTCCGCCGGTGCCGCCGGAGGGACGCGGAGTCTTGATGACCTCGTCGTAATCGAATTCCTCCTCGAAGTATTCGCAGTTCGCGAAGAAGTCGAAGAGCTTGAAGCTCGTCTTTTGCGGCTGTTTGACCTCGGACTTCATGTCCTCATCCCGCAATTGCTCGCGGAAGTCGTGTTTGCGTGTGCCACGGCCTTTGATCTGGATGAAATCCGTGGGGGAGAAGATGGGGCGGAACAGGCCGAGGTTCAGAATGTCCGGGCAGTCATAGCCGGTGGTCATCATGCCGACGGTGACGCAAACACGGGTCTTGCTGGTGCGATACTCGGGCAGGACGTGGCCGCTGCCCATGAGATTGTTGTTGGTGAAATTGATCGTGTATTGCTGAGCCTCGGTGACGTGGGAAGTCACCTGCACAGCGAAGTCCGACTGGTAGCGCCCCGGCCAGATGACATCCGCCATCTCATTGAGGATCTGCGTGAGCTTCGCCGCATGGTGCTGGCTGACAGCGAAGACGATGGACTTCCCAAACTCTGCGCTGACGGGATCACGCAAACCGTTTTCCAGGAAGGTCTTGCAGAAGAGCTGGTTCGTAGCCGGGGAGAAGAACCGCTTCTCAAACTGGCGGATGCGATAGACCTCTTTGTCATCGTCTTCACCATCGTCCTCCTCCTTGGCATCAACGACGAAGCCGGTGTCTGACAAAAGCTGGGTGGTGATCTCCGTGCGGCAATCGACGACCGTGGGATTGATGAGGAAGCCGTCCTTCACCCCATCGAGCAACGAGTAGCGGAAGGTGGGCTGACCGTCCTCGCAACCAAAGGTGCGATAGGTGTCCAGCATGAGCCGCCGCTCATACTCACGCGGGTCTTTTTGATGCGCCTCGTCCTTGTCGAGGTTCTTGAGGTAATCCTTCGGCGTGGCGGTGAGGCCGAGCTTGTAACCGATGAAGTAGTCAAACACCGCCCGAGCATTGCCGCCGATGCTGCGGTGTGCCTCATCGGAGATGACAAGATCGAAATCCGTGGGCGAAAAGAGGCGCTGGAATTTGTTGTCAAACAGCAGGGACTGCACGGTGGAGACGACGATCTCAGCGTGCCGCCAGTCATCGCGGTTGTCCTTGTAGATGACGGTCTTGTAGTCCTTCGCGAGCAGCTTGGTGAAGGCCTTCCACGCCTGATCCTCCAACTCCAGCCGGTCCACGAGGAAGAGCACGCGCTGCGCATTTCGCGTGCGCAGGAAGAGCTTGATGAGCGCGGCGGAGGTCAGCGTCTTGCCGGTGCCGGTGGCCATCTCCAGCAGGAAGCGCGTTTTGTTTTCTCCTACGGCCTTCTGAATCGCATGGATGGCCTGGATCTGGTAGCGACGCAGAAAGCGTAGCCCGTGGGTCTCCTTGTAGCGCTCCCGCTCGGCCTCATTTTTCCATCCCGCTTCGCTGAGATACGACGGGCGCTGCGTAAGCACGACGAAGTCCTCGGCGACCATTTCCGCCGCGAGGCTGGCGGGCATGGGGATGATCTTCTGATACCCGGCCACGGACTCCGGCGAAGGAAAACTGGTGATGACCTGCGGATTGCCCTGCTCCAGGTCCCAGAAGTAGTGTAGGTTTCCGTTCGAGAGGATGACGAAGCGGCATTTCTGCGAGCGGGCATAGCTGCGGGCCTGCTCCTTGCCCACCAGCGGGTTCTTGTCTTCCGACTTGGCCTCCAGCACGATGAACGGAAAGCCTTTTTCATTCAGCAGCAGGAAGTCGATGAAGCCCTTCTTGGCCTTCTCGAAGTTCTGGCCCAGCGCGTCGATGTCTGCGGCTTTCAGAGTGACGCTCGGCTCCAACTGGATGTTCGCCGGTCCCTTCTCATCCGCGAAGAACCGCCAACCCGCCGCTTCGAGCAGTTTGTTGATCTTGATGCGGGCGGAGGCTTCTTTCATCCGTGACAGGCGGGATTTTTCTTATTCAAGCAGGGAATGGCACGGATGGCAAGGTTTTGGGACTGGCAGGCGGGAGGACCAGGAGTGGGCAAACCAGTCTGCCTGCGTGCGGGCAGCGAAGTTGCCTTGTTGCTGTGCAACAAGGGATGAAGGGCCTGTTCCGCAGGAATAGGGCAACGATGCGCGGGCTGCGGAGGAGGAGCGTCTGCGAGGGGAGGGGGACAGGCTTTCCGAGGTGTGGGCGATGGGGGTTGTTTCGGGGCGAAAGGTGCGGCAGACTGCGGCTCCATGGTGGCACGGCTTGCTCCACATTTTGTTTCTCCCCACTTCGCATGACCGAACTCCTGCTCATCCTTTTGCTTCTCGTGTTCAACGGTGTCTTTGCCATGGCGGAGATCGCCATCGTTTCGGCGAAGAAGGCGCGGATGATGGATCGGGCTGAAAAGGGCAGCCATGGGGCGCGGTTGGCGCTGAAGCTGGCGGAGAATCCAGAGCGTTTTCTGAGCACCGTGCAAATCGGCATCACGCTGGTGGGGGTGCTGGCGGGGGCCTTTGGTGGGGCGAGCCTCGCGGGCTATGTGACGCCGTGGCTGGAGCAGGTTCCTTTCCTAGCGGGACATGAGGAGCAGGTGGCGTTTGGGCTGGTGGTCGCCTTCATCACCTACCTCTCACTCATCATCGGTGAGCTGGTGCCAAAGAGCCTCGCTCTGAGAAACGCTGAGGGCATCGCCTGTGTGATGGCGGGGCCGATGAACTGGCTTTCGCGGGTGGGGAGCCCGCTGGTGTGGGTGCTGGAGCTGAGCACGCGGACGCTGATGCGCTTTTTTGGCAAACCACAGGCTCCCAGTGGCCCCACGACGGCAGAGGTGGAGGTGCTGCTGCGCGAGGGACTCATCACAGGCAATGTGCGGCACGAGGAGAGCGAGCTGGTGGAGGGCGTCTTTGACCTGCGGGAGCTGAAGGCAGAGGAAATCATGCGCCCGAAGCCGAAGGTGATCTTTCTGCATGTGAACGATGCAGCCGCGAGTGCGGCGGAGGAGCTGGGCGATGGCGTGCGGCAGGTGGTGTTTCCCGTTTACGGCGAAACACGTGATCATGTGGAGGGCATGGTGTCGCTGCGGGCCTTGTTCCTCTCTGTGGCGGCTGGAAAGACGCAAATGGTGAGGGAGCTGATGCGTGAGCCGGTTTTCGTTTCCGATAATCAACCAGCGCTGACGCTGCTGGAGGAGCTGCGCACGGCCTCCCACCACGCGGCGATGGTGACGGACGAGTTTGGCATCGTGCGTGGCATGGTGACGATCGAAGACCTGGCGGAGGAGATCGTGGGGGATCTCGCATCCAATCGCCCTAGCACGTCCATGACACCACAGGTCCGTGAAAACGGCCCGCAAAGCTGGCTGGCCGATGGCATGACGGAGATCGACGCCGTGAACGCGGTGATTCCCGGCTTTGAGGCCGTGGCCAATGCGGAGGACGATGCTTTTCAAACGCTGGCAGGCTTCATCATGCAGCATCTGGAGCGTCTGCCACGGGAGGGTGAAAAATTCACCGTGGGCGGCTATGAGATCGAGATCATCGACATGGACCGCCAGCGGATCGACAAGGTGGGTGTGCGGCGGCTCATAGAGGCTACGGCACTGGCTACCGAGCCGTAAAAGTCTCTGGAGCGGCAGCGCTGGCGCTGTTTTTCCACTCCAGGGACCTCGGCACCATGCTGCCGGGCATTTTTGAAGCTGCTGGTGCTGGCTAGCTACGGCGCCGGGTCACTTTTCCGACTGCTGCGCCTGCCCCGCAGTCTGAAACGGGCGGAAGATTCAGCCTCCAGATTTCAAATCATGATTTCCAATCCCCGGCGGATGTGCTCCGTGTAGCCACATCCGCATGAAACGCCTCTACCGCCACGCCCAGATCGCCAGCGAAGACTCTCCGAAGCTCCAACAAGCCGATGTACTCGTCGAAGACGGCAAAATCATCGGTGTAGCCCCCAGCATCGAAAAGGCTGATGGGGCCGAGGTCATCGACTGCACTGGCCGCGTGCTGATGCCGGCCATGTTTGACATCCATGTCCACGCCCGCGAGCCCGGGCAGGAGGACAAAGAAAACATCAAGTCCTGTGCGGAAGCCGCCATCAATGGTGGCGTCACCGGCTTTGTCATGATGCCGAATACCGCCCCCGCGATCGACAATGCGGGCGTGGTGCGCAGCGTGCTGGAAAGCGCCCGCCGCACCCGCATCGGCCCCAGCATCCTCACCAGCGGTGCCATCACCAAAGGCCGCAAAGGTGAGGAGCTCGCGGGCATCGCCGCCATGAAGGCTGCTGGAGCCGTGCTGCTCACCGATGATGGATACACGGTCCATAATCCGCAGGTCCTGCGCCGCGCCATGGAGTATGCCCGAGACCACGGGCTGGCGCTGGCTAGCCACTGCGAGGTCAAAGAACTCAGCGGCAAAGGCTGCATGCACGAAGGGAAAATCAGCTACGCACTCGGCCTGCCCGGCATCCCCGCTATTTCAGAGGAAATCTGCATCGCACGCGACATCCGCCTCGCGGAATTCACCGGGGTGCATCTCCATATCCAGCACGTCACCACGGCGGAAGGCATGCAGACCATCCAGCGTGCAAAGGAGCGCTGCATCCGCGTCACCTGCGAGGTGGCCCCTCATCACCTCATTTTCCACCACGAGCACATCGGCGACTACGATACGCATTTTAAGATGAATCCACCCCTGCGCACGCCGGAGGACAATGCGGCGCTGCTCCAGGGGCTCAAAGACGGCTTGTTCGACTGCATCGCCACCGATCACGCCCCGCACACGCCTTTTGAAAAGAACCAGGACTTTGCCAGTGCCCCTTTTGGCATCACTGGCCTGGAAACTGCCCTGCCCAGTCTCTACCATCACTTCATCGCGAAAGGCCACCTCGACTGGTGCCACATCGTGAGGCATTACAGCGCCGCGCCGCGCCGCATGTTCCAGCTCCCAGCCGTCTCGATCCAGGAAGGCAGCGCCGCTGAGTTCATCCTCTTTAATCCGCAGCGCTGCACCACCTTTAGCCGCGAGTTCATGAAGTCTCGCAGCGTCAATACACCCTTCCTCGACCAGACACTCTCTGGCCTAGTGGAACGCGTCATCTACCGTGGGGAAGAGCTGCTAGCGCGGTGAGAGGCGAGTGCCCCGCGCGGGCTGCGCAGAGCCGCCTCAGCACGCCTCTTTGCGCAGGCACCAGGAGCGATACTCCACCTCGCCACTGCGCAGGGCCTCATACACGCGTGAGCCTGGGATGCCCGCGAAATCACGGCCCAGAGCATGCAGAAACGTGGGCAAGTGCTGCACGATCAGGACGCTGCTCCGCTCAGCATTCATCTCCATGCCCCGCAGCACCTCCTGGCTGATGTCACGCGTCTGCACCATCTCCAGAGTGGTCTGCGCCATCGCGGCCTTCCAGGGCTCGATGTCTGGCTGAAACCGAAAATCCGCATACAGTAGGTGCCCGCCCGGCTTTAGCACCCGCGCTACCTCGGCCAGAAATCCTGGGAAATCCGGGTAGCAGTGCGATGCCTCCACATTGATCACCGCATCCAGTGAGCCCGTATCAAAAGGCAGCCGCTGCGCATCCCCCTGCACGAACTGCAGCCCCTCCTGCTGATGACGCCGCTGGCAGAAGCCAATCCCCGTCGGGTTCAGGTCCAGCCCCGTGTAGCTCGCAGGCCGCAGCGTGCGACTCAGCCACGCCGCACCTCCACCATGCCCGCAACTGACCTCCAGCACCCTTTTTCCACTCAGATCGACCTGGGTGGCCACATGGTGATAAAGCTGGATACAGCCCCGATTCGGCTCATCCGCCGCATCGAGCCGCAGCCCCACGGGCGGGTCCGATTCAAAAGCGTAATTGAGAAACAGCACCTCATCGCCCCGCAGCCTCCGTGTCAAAAAAGGATACCACAGCGCCCAGATCGCTTTGCGCACGGGCGGACAGGAGAAAAGACGTTCGAGCAAGGACATGCAGGCAAGCTTTACTCGAAAGCACGCCTACGAGGAGCAAAAATCGTTCGGCGTTTTCAAAATTCAGCCACAGCATCCAATCCGCCTCATTCATGGATGTGAGAGCATCACCACGCCAAGCTGACGCGATCATCACGGGAGCTTCTTGGCCTCTGCCACCGCCTGATTGAGCACTTGGTTCGTCCGCACGATCCACTTCTCCTCCATCGGCGTGTCCCAGAGCAGTTTGCGCACCTTTTGCTCATCCAGCCGCTTCGTCGCCAGCAGGAAAGCCAGCAACCGCACATCCTTCGGTCTCCCCGCGAACAGCTTCGCCACCGCCATGTCATGCGGATCGAGCGCAAACACCCGCGGGCACCCCTCCAGCGGCACCAACCGATCCCGAAAGTCCGGCGGGAAACAATCGAAGGCGGCGGGCCTGACGATGTCGGCGTAGTAGCCGAACATCTGGAAGAATGAGCTTTCCTTGATGCACTTTGTGAGCATCTTGCCGATCTCTTCACTCCAAGGGTCGAGGATGAAATCCGCGTCGTTGGTGTTTTCGTAGATCGTCGTAGTCTCGGCGATGTCCGGAAAGGTCGCGAAGGCTGATGCGGAGCCGAAGACGATAATCCGCACCTCTGGCACCAAGGCTGCCGCAGCCATGGCCATGTGATTCAATGCCTGGAGCTGCATAAGAACGGTTCACTTTCCGCTTCGCTTAAAACACCAGGAAAGGGGGCGAATCCTTTGAAAAACCGCGTCTCCTCGTCATCCGCCCGCAGCACATCTCCCAGATGTCGAAGACCGCCGTGAGATTGTTTTGCGTGGACGATCAAGTCCTTCCACTCTGCTAGTCTTTTAGCCGCCCAGTGACCTCGCTGGGTCCAGCGCTCGATATTCTTCAGCGGAATATCCAGCAGCGCTGGCTCACGCTCAAACTTGTCTGCCAAGTAGCAGAAGTAAGCGTGCTCCAGCTTGTCGCCAGTGTCATCGTGCTCGTCGTACATGATACAGATTGTAACCGGAGGCTCAGGGGCTGCCAAGCGGCAGTTTTAGTCCCTCACCCGATGATCTCCTTGATCGGATGCTGGCTCTCCACGCCGGTGAGGCGTGCATCGAGGCCCTGGAACTTGTAACTGAGGCGCTCGTGGTCGATGCCGCACTGGTGGAGGATGGTGGCGTTGATGTCGTTCAGGTGCGCGGGGTCGGTTGCGATGTTGTAGCTGAAGTCATCGCTCTCGCCGTAGCTCACGCCGCCTTTGATGCCGCCACCGGCCATCCACATGCAGAAGTTCCGCGGATGGTGGTCGCGACCATAATTCGTCTGCGAGAGACCGCCCTGCGAATAGACCGTGCGGCCAAATTCACCGCCCCAGATGACGAGCGTGCTGTCGAGCAGGCCGCGCTGTTTGAGATCGGTCAAAAGAGCGCCGATGGGCTGGTCGGTGTCGCGGCATTGGAGGCGGATGTCGGCAGGCAAATTGCCGTGCTGGTCCCAGCCGCGATGCAGCACCTGCACCACGCGTGTGCCGCGCTCCATGAGCCGCCGCGCGAGGATGGCGCTGGCGGCAAAGCTGCCCGGCTTCAGCACCTCGGGGCCATACAGGTCGAGCGTGGCCTGGCTTTCCTGTTTCAGATCGACCAGTTCCGGCACGCTCGTCTGCATGCGGAAGGCCATTTCATACTGCGAGATGCGCGTCTGGATTTCGGGATCGCCGAACTTCTCAAAGCTGTGCGCATTCATCTGCGCCAGCGTGTCGAGCATCGCGCGACGGTTCGCGGGCGAGACGCCGTCCGGGTTCTGCATGTAGAGCACGGGATCGCCGACGGCACGCAGGGCCACACCGCTGAATTTGCTCGGCAAAAAGCCGCTGCTCCACATGCGGGTAAAAAGCGCCTGCGCCATCGCCTTCGCACTCCAGTTCGGCGTGAGCACGACAAAGGCCGGCAAGTCATTGCTCTCGCTGCCGAGACCGTAGCTGAGCCACGAGCCGAGGCTCGCAAAGCCAGGCACCTCACGTCCCGTCATCACAAAGGTGCAGGCCGGGTCGTGGTTGATCGCGTTGGTGTGCACGGTCTTGATCAAAGCGATGTCATCGACGTGCTTCGCCGTGTGCGGCAGCAACTCGCTCACCCAGCGCCCGCACTGCCCATGCTGCGCGAACTTGAACAAACTCGGTGCCACCGGGAACCGCGCCTGCTTGCTCGTCATGCCCGTCAGCCGCTGCCCACCCTGCACACTCGGCGGCAAATCCTTGTCATACCACTGCTGAAGCCCCGGTTTGTAGTCCCACGTGTCGAGCTGCGACGGGCCGCCATTCATGTGCAGATAAATCACCGCCTTCGCCTTCGCTGCGAAATGTGGCAGTCCCGGTAATGGCTCATGCACCTGAGTTTTGGAAGCCGCAAAAGCATCGCCACCCATCGCATACGTCAAACCGAGCCCGCCGAGTCGCAGGCCGGTCTGTCCGAAGAATTGGCGGCGGGTTTGGAGGAGATTGGATTCGAAGAGGGGATTCATGGGAAACTTAAATGAGGTCTTGATTCAACGATTGAGCGCTTCCGTTGGTGCGTCTGAGGCGAAAGGCTGCAGAAAGGCGCAAAATTTCTTCGTGACCTCTTCCACGGAGCCAAAAACCTTGTCTTGAGCGAGGGACAGATCGTCTTCGAGACAAACAAGTGCGTAGTAGATATCACTCTCGAAATCTTGGAGACAAACCAGGAGATATAGAGGTTGGAGTAAGCGCGCTGCTTGATTTGGAGAGCGCGAAGCAATGTGCCAACATTGCCCCAACAACATTCGAAGAGGCAATCCCGTTGTCGAACTTCCAGGAACGTCGGCTAGAAGACTTTTGACAGCACTGGCTGGTTTGGTGTTGGCTAGACACAGTTCGATGAAGGCATGGTTGGGCTTCTCTTCCCTTTCGATAACTTTTTCTGCCCAGCGGACCACTTGAGAAACTTCACAAGTCTCCAAAGACAAACCTAGCCGGAAGAACTCGGCCATATCTTTGTCAGTTGTGAGTTTGTTGGTCATAGCTTCAGAAAGGCCACCACCTAATTCCGCGTGACGGTTTCATCGAGGTTGAGGACCAAATTGGCGATCAAGGTCCACGCGGCGGTTTCAGCAGGTGCGGCGATCTTCTTCGGAGTCGATTCACCGACCAAAATCGCCTTCTCGGCGGCTTTGGGGTCTTTTTGATACAACTCGCGTTGTTTCGCCAACGCGGCGGTGAGCATCGTCGTCTCCTTCGCGTCCGGTTTGCGGCTCAAAACAGTGCGGAAGAGCCATTGGAGGCGTTTTTCATCTTCTTGACCGGCTTCAGCGATCACGCGCTCGGCGAGCGCTCTCGCGGCTTCGAAGTGCTGGACGTCGTTCATGAGCTGGAGGGCTTGCATCGGCGTATTGCTGCGTTCGCGACGGGTGCAGCTTTGTTCGCGGTTCGGCGCATCGAAGTTGCTCATGAAGGGCGGCGGGGCGGTGCGCTTGAGGAAGCTGTAGAGGCTGCGGCGGTAGAGCGCGGGGCCGTGGTCTTGGAGGTAGTAGCGCGTGTTGCTGTCGCCGTAACCGACGGGTTCCCAAATGTTTGGCGGCTGGTAGGTGCGCACGCCGCGACCGCCCATGTCGAGGTTGATGAGGCCGCTGACGAAGAGCGCGTTGTCACGGATTTGCTCGGCATCGAGACGGATGCGTGGGCCGCGAGCGAGCAAGCGGTTGTCAGGATCGAGGCTGAGGAGGTTTGATTCGACGGGCGAGGATTGTTTGAAGGCTTTGGTCATCACGAGTTGCTTGATGAGCTGCTTCACATTCCAGCCGCCCTTTTGAAAACGCACCGCGAGATCATCAAGCAGCTCAGGATGGCTCGGAGGTTCGCCCTGGGAGCCGAAGTCGTGGCTGGTTTTGACCAAACCGATGCCGAAAACCTGCTGCCAGAAGCGGTTCACCGTCACGCGGGCCGTCATCGGGTTTTCAGGAGCCACGAGCCAGTTCGCGAGATCGAGGCGCGTGGCGCGAGCACCGGTTTTCTTGAGCGGATGAAAGGCGGCGGGCGTGGTGGGCTCGACCTTGTCGCCGAGTTTGTTGTAGGCACCGCGCATGGCGATGAAGGTGTCGCGCGGCTTTTCTTCATCGCGGAAGACGAAGGTGCCTGGAATCGCCGAGTCAGCCGCTGCGCGGAGGTTTTTCGCGGTTTCCCACGCGATGCGACGCTGCGCGATCTCCTCGTTCACAGGCTGGGCGACGCGGGCGAGGTAAAAGCGCAGCAAGGCCTCGCGCTGCTTCGCATCGGTGACTTTGTCCGGCGCGGTCATGAGCGTCTTCAGCTCGGCGGCGGGCACATCGGACGGATTCTTCTTGGAGCCGCTGACCTGCTTCCACCAAGTCGTGAAGGAGGTCAGCGCATGCTTGTCCGCGGTGGTCTTGCCACTGACTTCGAGGCGATCCCACATCACGACACCGCCGACTTGCTGGAGGCTGATCGTATTGAGGCGAGTGCCGGGCTTGAAGCCGAGCACGGCCGCCGGATCGACGCTGAGCTGGGTCCACACGCCGGGCTTTGGCAGCTCGCCGACGGTGATCGCGTTTTCCTGGAAGTAAGTGAGCCCTTCAAAGGCTTTCGCATCGCCCCACATGAGTCGGCGGCCATTGATGTTGAGACAAAGCACGCGTGGCGGGCTCAGCGGATCAACGCGTGCCCACACGCTGATGCGTGGCGATTCCGCGAGCACCACAGGCGTGAGTTGCGGCGTGAGAATTTCCTCGCTGAACTGCCCATTCGCGATCCGCAGCACTCGCTGGCCGGACTTTGCGCCATAGGCGGGCTTGTTTTCCCACACGCTGGGGTTTCGCGTGGTGTTCTTCGTTTCCATGCCGGGAGCGAAAACGTCGTCGAAAAGCACCTGCGTGATGGTTTGAGCCTCGGCGGCCTTTTTCTCGGTGTAGGTGGCTTTTTGCGCCGAATCATCGAGAGCCTTCAGCGCGGCATTTTCGGCGGTGATGGCCGCATCGAGCGCTTTTTGCTGCTCTGGAGTTGGGAGTCGCAAAAAGGGCTCTGTGGACGAGATGTTCTTGTCCATCGCTGGATCGGCACCGCTGTAAAAGAAGGCGTAGAGCGAGTAAAACTCCGCTGTGGTCAGCGGATCGTATTTGTGATCGTGACACTGCGCACAACCGCCGGTGAGGCCGAGCCAGGCCGTGGTGAGCGTTGCCGCGCGGTCCACGGCATAAAGATGGCGATACTCCTCATCAATCGCGCCGCCTTCACTCGTCGTCACATTGCAGCGTGAGAAGCCCGTGGCGGTGATTTGATCCGGCGTGGCATTCGGGAGCTGATCGCCCGCGATCTGCCACACGGTGAATTGATCAAACGGCAGGTTCTCATTGAAGGCCTTCACCACCCAGTCGCGATAGGCCCAGGTGCTGCGCTCGTTGTCGAGATGCAGGCCATGCGTGTCCGCATAACGCGCCACATCCAACCAATGCCGCGCCATCTCCTCACCGAAGCGTGGCGACTTCATGTACTGGTCCACCATGTCCTCGTAGGACTGGCCTTTGAGGAAAGCATCCACCTCCGCCAGCGTCGGCGGCAGGCCGGTGAGTGTGAAGGACACGCGGCGGATCAGCGTCTCGCGATCCGCTTCATCCGCAAAGCCCAGCTTGTCCTTCAATTGGCGTTCGGCGAGCAGGCTGTCGATGCTCGCTCCGGCCTTCTCGGCAGGTTTTTCAAAGGCCCAGTGCTTCTGATACGACGCCCCCTGCTCGATCCAGAGCTTCAGCATGTCCTTCTGCTTCTGCGTGAGCTTCTTGTGCGACTTCGGCGGCGGCATGAGGTCGTCTTCGTCCGTCGTGATGATGCGCTGCCAGACCTCGCTCTTCGCCAAATCGCCCGGCTTGATCGGAAACGCGCCGTCCTTGGCCGTGTAGGCACCTTCCGGCGTATCGAGCCGCAGTTCGGCCTCCCGCTTCTTCGAATCAAAGCCGTGGCAGGCAAAGCAGTTCTCCGAGAGGATGGGGCGGATGTCTCGGTTGAAGCTGAGCGGCTCCTCTGCCGCCGCAGCGGTGGCCAGCAAAAGCAAAATGGGTGCGTAACGGATCATGAGCGGACAACATACGTCATCCGCGATGAGGATTCAGGCGCTTCGTTTGGCAAAATCCCGCCAAGGCGGAAACTAGCCTGTACCTTGACACTCCGCCTAGCCGCTCCACAAGGAACGCTCCATGCCCACAGACCTCATTGCCGATCTCGAATGGCGCGGCCTTTTGAAACAGGCCAGCGACCTCGAAGCCATCCACGAAGCGCTCAAAACGCCGCAGACCTTCTACTGCGGCTTTGATCCGACTGCGGACAGCCTCCACATCGGCAATCTGCTGCCGCTCATGGCGCTGCGCCGCGTGCAGGAGCACGGGCACAAGGCCATCGCCATCCTCGGCGGCGGCACGGGGCTCATCGGCGATCCCAGTGGCAAGGCAAATGAGCGCACGCTGAACACACCCGAGACCGTGGCCCAATACGTCGAAAAAATCGGCGTGCAGGTGCGCAGCGTGCTCGATCCAGACAAAACCATCGTCGTGAACAATGCGGACTGGATCAGCTCCATGAGCGCTGTGCAGCTCCTGCGGGACATTGGCAAAAATTTCTCCGTCTCTGTCATGCTCGCCCGCGATAGCGTGGCCTCGCGGCTGGAGAACGGCATCAGCTTCACGGAGTTCACCTACATGATTTTGCAGGCGTATGACTTTGTGAAGCTCTTTGACCTGCATGGTTGCCGTTTCCAGATTGGTGGCAGTGACCAGTGGGGGAACATGGTTTCCGGACTCGATCTCATCCGCCGCATGCGTGGCGAAGCGGCGCACGTCATCACCTTCCCGCTCATCACCACGAGCAGCGGCAAAAAATTTGGCAAATCCGAAGCCGGTGCCATCTGGATGGATCGTCACAAGACGAGTCCGTATGCCTTCTACCAGTTCTGGGTGAACAGCGAAGACCCGGACGTGCCTCGCTTCCTGCGCTACTTCACGCTGCTGTCACAGGAAGAGATCACCGCTATCGAGGCCGAGCACGCCGCGCGTCCCGAACTGCGCAGCGGCCACAAACGTCTCGCCGCAGAGGTCACGAAGCTCGTTCATGGCGAAGCGGAGCTGCAAAAGGTCATCCTCGCCTCCGAAGCCCTCTTCGGCGGAGCCGATCTGGCCACGGCTGATGTGGGCACGCTCATCGAGGCCACGGCCTCTGCTCCGAGCTGCGAAATCGATCTCGCTGCGATCCCAAGTGTGCCTGACCTGCTGGTGCAGCTAGGCCTCGCCACCTCCAAGGGCGATGCGAACCGCCTGCTCAAAGGCGGCGGCTTCTACATCAACAACAAGCAAGTCGCGGCAGACACCCCCGCTACGCTCACTGCGGCAGATTTCCTGGATGGAAAGCTCTGCGTGCTGCGCAAAGGCAAGCGCAACTACGCGACGGTGCGGGCACGGGAATGATACATCATGGCTTCCGCAGTTCCGCGAGGCGTTTGTTTGCCAGGGTGGCCTCGCGGGTGTTGTGGTCGAATTTCACGTAAGTGCTGAGCGCGGTGATGGCGGCGTCTTTGTGACCGAGTGCAGCCTCCGCCATGCCGAGTAGGTAGTGGTAGTCGTAAATGGTGGAGAAGATTTTGATGCCTTCCTTCGCGGCCTGGGCACATTTTTCCCAATCGCGGCGCAGGAAGGCATCCTTGGCGATGAAGAACCATTTTTCATGTGGATCGCGCAGGCGTGAGCTGATGTAGGTGGTGAACTCCGTCGGGACGAGCGAGGGATCCTCCAACTGGGTGGCGAAATAAACAACCGCCGTGGCCTTATCACCGTGAGGGGACATCCAGGCACCGATGAGCTCCCTTTCGATGATCTGGCGCATCTGGTCGGTGGCGAGTTCCTGCTCATCTTTCATGTCGAGGAGGCGATAGGCATGGATGGACTCGTCAATGAGGCCGCGGCCGAGGAGTTCGTCCGGCTCGATCATGTTGATGAGTCGTTTGAGGCCAGCCTTGTCCTCGCGCGCCACGAGTGCAGTGAGCAGACGTGCACGAGCGAAGGACTGGCGGTTCGGGGTTTGCAGCGTGGCCAGCGCGGCAAAGAGATCTACCTCCTGGCCGACGCGGAGCTTCATCGTGAAGTCATGCAGGCGCAGAGCATCTTGAGTGGAAGGCATGTCCTGGCGCGCGCGCCAGGGTTTGAGCACTTCATCGAGCTTGGCGAGGGTCGGAGGATCATCCAGGTCCACGAGGCCCGAGGCATCATCGACGAGATTGGCGCGGATTTCATCATCAGGGGCTTTTTCCAGTGCGATGTGCAGCATTTCGAGCGCAGCGGGCACGAGCTTCTCATTACGCGGCAGTGCTTGGACGACGTGAATCCAAAAATCGAGATCCTCGCGCGGCCAGGAGCTCTTTTGCACCTGCTGGCGGAACAATTGGAGCTTTTCCTCATCCGGCATGTCGAGCGGGTCGTCCGAATCCATGGGCTCCGGCACAGGTTTGGCCCCTGGAGACTTGGCGACGTGGCTGGCGAGGAACCAGGCCTTGAGGGCATCATGAACGGGTTTGAGCTTTTGGGCCGCGTTGATGGTTTTCAGGGCCGCAAGCTGCTGCGCGGCTTTTTGGCGTGCGGACTCCTCATCGTAGCGGGCGGTGGACATGGCCTTATAATGACGACGCGCCTGCTCCAATCGGCCCGCTTCGGCGAGACGGTGCGCGCCCGAGACGGGTGTTCTCAATGGCAGCACAGGTTCACTGCTACCTGCTTCGGCTAGGCGACGGATGCAGCGCTGGAGGGACTCGAGCGAGATGTAGTCGAGCGTGCCTTTGAGAATTTCCGTAGCCAGCGCTTCGGTGGCGTCGAGGTCCTGCGGATCGACACGGGCATAGCGGCGGATGGCGGCGAGCTCGCCAGACAAATCTTCGCGCAGATGATCGAGCAGGGGCTCGGCCAGCGCGTGGCGCAGCGGGGCGTGGAGGTCGTTCCAGTAGCTTTTGCGTGCCGCGAGCCAGATGGTGAAGGCACGAACCGGACGCGGCAGGTTCTTTTCGTTCTTGAGCGCATCGAGCCCGCTTTTGAAGGCCTGCATGTCCGAGGAGATGACAGGCAGATACCAACCAAGATACTGCACAGCGCTTAAGCGCCGCTGCTCCGGCTGCTCGGAATCCAGTGCGACGAGGCAGCAAAGCTTTACCGCCTCCGGTATGGTGAGTGACTTTTCATTGCCCGGTGCCATGGCCTCGTCCGGGTCGGCTGCTTTCTCGTCCTTGAGATCCTTCGGGCGCATGTGGTCATACCAGGCGGGTTTTTGGGTGCTGAGCCAGGCTTTGACGGCGAGCGCTGGTCCATCGCCACCTCCTCCGCCATCCAGCAGCGTCTCGTAGCGCTGACGGAGCTGGGTGAGGCCATCTCCGGCGTCTTTGTTGCGCTGATCGTCGATTTCCGCCTTCAGCAGCGCGAGTTCCTCGGCACGCATGTTCTGTTTTTGATAAAGGCCGGCCAGGGATTTGACCGTCATCGCGCGGTTGCCATTCGGATCGGAGCTGGCGAGGCGCTTGACGAGCGCAGCGGTCGGGGCGGCGAGGTCTTTGCCGGTTTTGACCGCGGCAACGGCCCACAGCCGCAGCATAGTGAGACCGAAGTCATCTTTGGAACCGTTTTTCTCCAGGTAAGCGCGGGCGATGTCGATGCCGGACTGCGGCGAGGTGCCGTCGATGTGAGCAATGGCCGCCCAGATCGCGACGCGGGCGGATTGAACTGCTTCTGTGAATCCGCCGACATCATGGATGGCGATGACGAGCTTCCTGTAATCCGCCACGATCTTCTCCAATGCGGGAAGGCCCATGCTGGCGAGCGTGCAGAGCTCCACGGCCATGCCGGGCTGCCAGCGTGCCGCGTGACCGAGCAGGCGCACGGAGTCGAGCACGTCCTTGTGAAGCCCTGCATCGCTGTTTTTGCGCAATTGCTCGCCAAACGCACTGAGGGATGGAATGACGGGAACAAGCGGATCTTTCACATCCCGCGCGGGAAGGTGATCACGCTCAAAGGCCTGCCACACGGGCCACCAGCGCGCGCTGTGCTCCCACCATGCACGGAGAGCCTTTTCATCCTCGGCGAGTTTCAGGAACGAGGTGACGTGGTCAGCCGCCGTGGTCTTTGCAGTTATGGCGGGTTTGATGGCGCGCAGGTCGCCGAGCAGCTCGAACGCGGTTTTTTCATCACCAGTTTCGAGTGCGAGAAGGATGCCCTCCAGCAGACTCGTGGGCACGGAGTAGTAGGTGGGGTATTTCCGCAACAGCCGCAGCACCTCAAATACTTCCGTAGGCTTCCCGCGCGCGACCGCGCAGTCCTTCACGCGATCAATGGCACTGAGGCGGTAACCATCATCAATGCCAGGCCGCTGGATGAGTTCACGCAGGATTTCGGCTTCTTCTGCGCGCTGGTCGCGGCGCTTCAGCATGAGCGCGCGCAGGAAGCGCGCCTCCACGTGCGGATCGCTCTGCGGCGGCGTAGATTCACATAGCTCGATGAGCTGCATCATCAGCGGCGGTGGCGCGGCGGTGACCTGTTTGCGGTCAAGTAGCTCGACATAGGTCGCGGCGCGCCACAGTCGCTCGCCATACCATGCGCCGGGCTCGAAGCGCACGAGCGACTCGACCGCGAGCCGCGTGAGCTCCGCGTAGTCGTAGTTCTCGCGCTGGAGAGCCTTCTCGATGGCGGCGGTGAAGTCCTCCTGCGTCTTCAGCGTGTCCGGCACCTGCCATGCAGGCAGATCGTCCGGATGCGCGGCGAGCCATGTATTCAGACGCTCACGGATGCCGCCAAACAGGCCCTGAGCCTCCGATCGCACCCGCGCGGAGGCGAGCGCGTCATTGTATTGCTTTCCAAAGCGATCCTCTTCGCCAAAAGCGGCGAGAGTTTCCGCGAGCAGGCGCGCATCGGCCGGCTTTTCGAGTGCGAGGTCGTTCACCGAGGCCGCCAGAGCGCGCATCTGCTCCGCAGTGCGCGGCGTTTCTTTGGCCAGGAACGCGGCGACGGATTTTTTCAGCGGTTCCGCCTGGCCGAGCCGTGCATGCAGGATGCAAACACTCTGCAGCAGCGCGGCTACATCGCCATCATGTAGGTCCAGGCCGGCCTGCGCGGCTTCGAGTGCTTTTGCTGGCTCTTTTTCCTCCAAGATCTGGCTGCGCACGGTTTGTGCCCAGGCGCGGCGGAAGGTGCTGATCTCCTTGTGCCTGGCGATCCCCTCCAGCAGCTCCAGCGCCCCGGCGTCCTGCTTCTGGCCGCGCAGCGCGATGGCGAGCACATACTCCGCGAACGCGCTATCCTCGACCGGCATGCTACCTTTTTGCGCCGCGAGCAGGCCGCGCAGCCGCCGCACGGCCTCCGCGTGCTTTTCTTGCATGTGCTCCACGTAGGCGATCTGCGTCTGCGCAAAGAACTGTGCGTGCGCGTCCTTCGGAAACCATTCAATCATCTTTTCGTAGGCCTTCCGGCGTAGGTTCAAGTCGCCATCAAGCGGAAAACGCTCCGCGATAAGGTCGATCTGGCCCTCGCCGCTCGGCATGCGGGGCATGGTGGCCAACGAATCCGCAGGCGGAGCACCCGCGCCGTCCGGCCCTACATTTCCCGCCGTCTCCATTGTTACCGGTTTGTCCAGCCACGCGCGCAGCGCCGCCACCGACTCCATGAAGTCCTGCACTTCTGCCGCAGGCAGGCGGGATGATTTCACCTGAAAGCTCAGCTCCGCATGTAGCTTCCCACCTTCCAGATTCCACCGTCCGGTGCCGCTGCCGTGCTCATGCGTGACGGTCAATGGAGCCGGCACCGATGCCGGGCGCACGCCTGTCGGCAACGTGATCACGGAATGCGTGCTGTTCCGGTCACGCCACATGAAGGCGTCCGTCTGACGCGCCTCACCTGAGCCAAAGTCCGGCAGGTAGCTCACATCGAAGGGAAAACGCAGCGTTGGCGATCCCGAGGACGGCACGATGAAATAGGCCTGGATGCGATAGGGCGCTCCAGACTCCCGCGCCATCGTTTTGATGTCGATCACGCCTGCTCCCTGCCAAACATCTTCGAGGTGCTTGCGCAGGCGGTCCTTCAACTGCTCGCGCGTGCTGGTCTTCTCGATGTTTTGGAAATAGGTGCCGAGATACCCGTCTGCCTCCAGCGTGGCCCAGCCGGAGAGCTCGCCTGTCGCGGACATCTGCGCGTCCAGATTCATCGCGTAATGGCCGGCATCTTGTCCAGGCGTACGCATCCAGCGCTCGGGTTTCGACATCACAAGCACATCACGCTCCGCGCTGCTCGGAGCCAGCATGCCCGGCGCGGAGCCCTCGATAGTCGGATCGCAAAACACCGGCCCATCAGGCAGGTCGGCGACAAGGATGGCATGATTGAAGTCACGCCAGTCCGCGCAGCGCCTCTCTACCCGGCCGAGGTGATTCGTGTTCACCAGCACGAGATGCGCGGGGATGTTTTTGTGCCGCAAAAGGGCCGCCAGCAGCGATGCCTTGTCCTTGCAGTCGCCATACTGGTGGTCCCAAACCTCCGAGGCTGTATGCGGCTCGATGTCACAACTGCCAAACTCCAGCCCCACATAGCGCACGTCATTCGCCACGTGTGTGTGCAGGATGTCCAGCACCTCGCGCGGCGACTTCGCGGCAGCGGTCCACTTCTCCACCTCTGCCTCGAGCTTTTTGCCCAAAACGAGGTTCTTTTCCGCCAGCGGGCGATACCAGTCGGCGAATTCCGTCCAATCACGCAGCGTGTTCAGCCGCACGAGCGGCCCCGTCTGGTCGTAAGGCGCGCGTCCTGGCTCACTGCGTGTGGGCAGTGTGCGCTCCACCTCCCAGGTCCAGCGCTGACGGCCGCTTTTCAGCTTTTCCACGACCGGATCGGGCACGCCGGCCCCGAGCGGCGTGAGGTTCAGCCGTTTTGCATAGTCCGCAGGCAGTTCGGAGACGGCGCGGAGTTGCCGCACTGGCCAGCCGTAGCGAAAATCAAATGAGGTCACGTAATGCCCCGGGATGCGCGGCTTTTTCTCCTCTGTGACGATGATGAACTCCGTCACCGTGCCCGGCTTCACATTCGGAAAGATGACCACCAGCTCCCCGCTGTCGTTGTACAGGTCGTAGTCTGCCTCTCGCTGCGGGGTTTGCAGAAAGCAGGCCTCGGGCTTCACCTCTTGGCGCAGTCCGTCCGGCTGAATGCTGCGCGCCAGCACCAGGTGCGGCGTCTGCGTGCTGAGCCGGTAGGCGTTCACCTCGCGCCCCAGCCCCTCCGCACCGCTTTGGGAGATGGCGCGGCAGATCTGGTGCTCCACGATGAGACGGGTGCCGTCTGTGCGCACGTGTTGCAATGTCTCGTCGAGAATGATCCATCCATGCTCAGCATCCTTCGGCGGTTCGCCCGCGTTTTTCAGCACTGTCTCCAGCGGCACCAGCAGCGGCGCGATCAGGGCAGTATAATCCCTTGGCGGACGTGTCGAAACCGGCTGCGCCAGTCCTGCCCCACTCATCAACACACTGAATAACGCGGCAATTGAAAGGCTCGTTTTCATAAACATGCCCTGCCTATCGAAAACGTCGGAAAATGGCAAGAACAATGGTGCTTCGTCGCATTCTCATCGCGTCTTCCACACTTTGACATCATCGACCTGGGTGGATTTGTTCACGGCGAGGGTGATCATGCGCTTGGTGGGGTGGGCGATGCCTTCGCTGGTGAAGGTGCCGATGTCCTGGCCGTCGATCTTTACGGCCATGGTGCTGGCGGTGATGGTGATGTGCAGGGTGTGCCAGTCGCCGGGCTTGAGGTCGAGTTTGAAGGTCTTGGTTTTGGTTTTGAGCAGTGCGGCGAGTTCTGGGGATTTGTCGCCTGCTTGACGACGCTCACGGATTTTGTTGTCCATGCCGCCGGTCTTGGAGTCCATGATGGTGAGGGCTTTGTTGGTGACGCGGGCGAGGCAGAGGTGCCCGGCGTGGACGGATTTGAGCTCACGATCGACGAAATCGACTCCGAGGTCGTCACCGGCACTGAGGTTGAAGCGCAGCTCGACGATGCCGTCCTGAAATGCAGCGTTGTGGAAGATGGCGACGCCGTGGTCGGCCTCTGCGTGCTTGGTGACGTGCATGATGCCGTCTTTCAAATCGACCTGTTGGTGGCCTTTGGCCCGCCAGGGGCTGTTGGTGGTCCAGCCGTTGCCGATGTCTTCTTTGCCGGGTGTTTTTTCATCGCGGGCAAAGTCGTCGGAAAAGAGCAGCGTGGGCTCTGCGGCGACGAGGAGCTGGTTGAGGAGGCAAAGGGCGAAAAGCGCGGTTTTCATTCAGCGGGCTAAAAGTCGAGGTAGATCTCCGCGCGGCGGTTGTGGGAGCGGCCTTCGGGGTCGTCGGTGCCATCGGCTTTTAAGTTGGGGCTGAGGGGTTGGGCCTTGCCGAGTCCTACGGTCTCGATCTGGGCGGCGGGGACGCCGAGGGCGGCGAGCTGGCTTTTGACGGTGTCTGCGCGGGTCCGGGAGAGGTTGACGTTGTAATCGTCACCGCCGAGGGCGTCGGTGTGGCCAGCGATGCGGAGTTTTTTGCTGGGGTCTGCCTTCATGATGGCGGCGATGATTTGGATCTGCTTCAGAGCACGGGGATGGAGCACGGCTTGATCGTATTCGAAGTAGAGGGCTAGGCTTTCGCCGCCGCGAGGATTGGTGACGATGGGGGCGTAGGGGATGCCGAGGCGGCTGGCGTTTTGGGCAAAGGAGCCGAGAATTTGAGAGAGATTGATGCCGGCGACTTTCCACGGGGTGGTGGGGGATTCACGTTTGAGCTCGAGGCCGAATTCGGTGCTCTGTTGGAGGGATTCGGACTCGACTTGCGCGATGACCCAGGAGACTTCGGGGTTGGCGACGGTTACGAGGAGCGGTTTGCTGGGCTTTAGGCGGTAGTTTCCTTCTTCGAAGACGATGCAGAGCCCGGCGAGGCGTTCGACATGGACTTTTTGGGGGTCGATGTAGTCGCGGGCGGCTGTGAAGTCGTGATTGAGCAGGTGTTTGACGAAGTCGGTGGAGAAGGTGAGTGCGTCGGGGGTTTCTTCGATGACGAAGAGGGATTTTTTGGGTGGGGCGGCGGTGGTGGCGGTGCCGCTGCTGCTGGGGGCTGCGCTGGGTGGTGGCGGGATGGGTGGTGGGGAGGTGGCGCTACCAGGGGTGGTGGGCATGGGCGGCACGGGCGGGGCAGGGGTGGTCACACTAGTATCCGTGGCGACAGTGGGTGCCGGAGTCTGCGGGGCTGCGGCGGGTGCTGTGGCGGTAGTGGTGAGCGCGGCGGCGGCTTCTTTTGGCAGGGTGATTTTGGCGATTTTCCAGCCCATGCGTTCATCGCGCTCGAGATCGAGCTGGAGGCGCAGGGGATCGGTGCTGCCAGTTTTCGTGAGTGGAATGGCGATGCGTGTGTGGTTTTCGACCTGTCCGAGGAGTTCGACTTGGTCGGCGGTGCCGGGTTTGAAGCCCATGTTTTGGAGCTGTTGGAAGAGCTGGGCGGCTTCAGCGGCCTGTGCGGGGTCGCTGGCGGCGGCGAGCTTGCCTACGGCGGCGAAGTCGTTGCTGGCGAGGCTTTGGGCCATTTGTTTGCCGAGGTCCGTGGGCCGTGCGAAGCCGAAAACGGCCTCGGTAGCGGCTTTGGGGCTGCTAGGAGCCGGTGAGGTGGTGGAAGGAGCTGTGGGGCCATTTTCAGCTTTGGGGCTGTTTTTGGCCGTGGACTCCGCAGGGGCTGTCTGGGCTGTTTGAGCCGTTGGCGTGGTTTTTTCTGCCTGAAGCCGTTTTTTGGTGAAGAGGAAAAAGACGGCGGTGCTGATGCCGAGTGCGGCTAGCACGAGGAGCACGGGGGCGAGACTGTTGCCTGTGGCTTTAGGACGGGGTGCGGTGCGTATGGGGGGATGCGTCTGCATGGACGAGGGCGGAGGAGGGGGCTGGACTCCGGGAGGGAGGGCTAAGATGCCACCTGCGTGGGGATGGAGGCAAGGCGAAAGTGGCACAACCTCGCGTGGAAGTGTGCGCAGAGCTTGCCGTGAGCAGCTTTCGCTCCAGCTTGAGGGCTCGCACTTATGTTTTCACTCTCCAATAAAAATGTCGTCATCACCGGGGCGGGCTCCGGTATCGGTAAGGCTATCGCGCTGTTGTTTGCCAAGCAGGGAGCAGCGGTGGAGGTGCTGGATTTGGAGCTGAAGGCGGCACAGGAAACGGTGGAGCAGATTTTGGCAGCAGGTGGGCGGGCTACGGCGCGTGCCTGTGATGTGGGCGATGTGGCGGGGTGAAGGCGTTGTTCTCTGAAATCGCAGCAGGGAATGGCGGACGGATTGACATCTTGGTGAACAACGCTGGCATCGCACATGTCGGCAATGCGCTGAATACGACGGAGGCGGATATGGACCGGCTTTACCGGGTGAATATCAAGGGCGTGCATGCCTGTGCGCAGGCGGCGCTAGAGCGGATGACGGTGAGCGGTGGCGGTGTGATCCTGAATATGTGCTCCATCGCGGCACAGATCGGTCTGGAGAACCGCTTTGCTTACTCGATGACGAAGGGGGCAGTGCTGATGATGACCATCTCGATTGCGAAGGATTTTATTAAACAGGGCATTCGCTGCAATTGCATCGCTCCGGCGCGGGTCCACACGCCGTTTGTGGATGGTTATCTGGCGAAAAACTACCCTGGCCAGGAGGCGGAGATGTTTGAGAAGCTCAGTGCGGCTCAGCCGATCGGTCGCATGGCGAAGCCAGAGGAGATCGCAGCGCTGGCGCTGTATCTGTGCAGCGATGAGGCCTCTTTTGTCACCGGGTGCTCTTATCCGATCGATGGTGGCGCAGTGAATCTGCGCTGAGGTGGCGCTGCTGCTCAGTGGCTGCACGAATGGCGGGGCAGGGCACGTCAGGCACGATGTGTCACCTCGCGAAAGCGGTCCTCATAGTGCGTGTGATTGGTGCCCATGAGGCGGTCCCAGACATTGAAGTAGAGGCCGTAATTTCCGCGCATGGATTCGTGGTGCATGGCGTGATTGGTGGGGGTGTTCAGGAACTTGCCCAGCCAGGTGTCCATGAGCCAGCGCGGGCTGTATTCATAGCCAGTGTGGCCTACGACATTGAAGAGGAGCTGCCACAACATGAAGACTGCAAATGCAAACGGATGCACTGGTAGAGTAAAGGCGACGAGAGGGAAAATGAGTGCCTGCATGAATGCCTCTGGCGGTGCAAAGGCGTAGGCGGCCCAGGGGCTGGGATTGGTGGAGAGGTGATGCACGCGGTGAAACCAGCGGAAGAGGGCACGGTGATGCATGAGCCGGTGCGTCCAGTAGAACCAGGTATCATGCACGACGATGATGAGGCCGATGCTGGTGACAAACCAGCCCCAACCATGGATGGCGAGATCGCGATACATGCGCGTCCACCCCTGCCGCCAAGCCCAGAGAGTGGCGGCACCGACGAGGCCGTAGATGAGGACGGTGAGCATCGACCAGCGGATCTCTCGCCAGACATCGGATTTGGCTGGCATGCGTGGATTGATCTTCCGGTGCTGCCATTGGCGTTTGAAGAGGACGTAGCCCAGTAGCCAGGCTACTCCGGCTCAGCTCATGTAGCGCTCAAAGTTATCGAGGGCGATGCCGAGTGTGAGTTTCTCAAAGGACGGCAACTTGAGCGCAAGGAAGACAGTCGTAGCAAGTGGCATGGCGCATGATTGGCCGCTGCGGAGTGCGGTGCAACTGTGGAAACAGCCGCCTACTGCGTGTAGCGGATGGAGATTCTATTTCCTGGCTTGATCGTCCTCGTTTACGGTAGAGGAGGATGTCTGATTCCGCATTACTCACTGTTTTGATGCAACGCTGCTTATCGGTGGCTGCTCTCTGCCTGCTGGCGCAGTGTAGCACACCCAAGGGGCTGGAGATGATGCCGACAAAAATCACCCGTGTGCCGGTGGTGGAGCAGTTGGCGCATTTGTGGCGTGCTTCCGTGGGCTCGCTGGCTCGCGCCCCGGTCTCGACCACGAAGGCGGTCGCTCTGAGTGCCGCGCAGCGCACGCATGCCTTCTTTGCGGGTACGACGCCGCTGCCCACCATCGAGACTCTGCCCCCTGATGCGCCAGCGCCAGGCACCGAGGCTTTTGAAGCTCTGCTGGATGCCCAAAAGCTGCCAGCGCGGAGTTCTGGTAAAGTGCGGCTTCTCGTCGATGGCGCGGAGTTTTTTCCAGAACTCGTGCGCGAGGTCAAAAATGCCCGCACGAGCATCGATTCGCAGGTTTTCATCTTCGACAATGATGACACGGGGGTGCGCTTTGCGGACCTCCTGCGGGAAAAATCCCGCCAGATCCCGGTGCGTGTGTTTATCGACGGTCTGGGCACGCGCACCGCTCATAAGGTGAATCCTGAGACACCTCCGCCGCCTGGTTTTCAGCCTCCAGATTTCATCGGTGATTATCTGGTGCAGGACTCGGATGTGAAACTGCGGGTGACGACGAATCCGGCGCTGCTTTGTGACCACACGAAGCTACACCTCATCGACGGGCGCCTCGCCTACATGGGCGGGATGAACATCGGGCGTGAATACGAGAGTGAATGGCATGATCTGATGGCCCGCGTCGAGGGGCCTGTGGTGCTGGATCTGGCAAATATCTTTCAGCGGCATTGGGATGGCGAAAGCTGGGTGCGGAACTGGACCCTGCAAAACGCCCTCCACCGGCGAGAGGCGGCAGGGGTGAGCCCGCAGCAGGTCGCGGGGGCATATCCGCTGCGGGTGCTACGCACCTATGTGGCCAAGGGGCGCAAGGAAATCGCCCGGGCACTGCGCACGGCTGTGCAGGCGGCACGGCAGCGTGTGTGGGTGCATACGCCTTATCTGGCTGAGGAGGGGATGATCAGCGACTTCCTAGATGCAGCGCGGCGTGGGGTCGATGTGCGCATCATTCTCCCTGGTGCAAACGACTCTGGCATCATGAATACGGTGAATCATACCAGCGCCGCTAGGCTCATCGCCGCAGGTGTGAAGGTGTATGGCTACCCAGGCATGACGCACATGAAAGTGGTCCTGTGTGACGGCTGGGCCATGTTCGGCTCTGCCAACTGCGATACCCTGAGCCTGAAGCTCAATCGAGAGCTGAATCTGGCCTCCTCCGCACCGCCATTCGTCCAGTCGATCCAGCGCCGTGTGTTTGAGGCAGATTTCTCACTCTGCCAGCGGCTCACACAGGCTGCCGCAGAAAAAAAGGGCTCCACGCTCATGGGCGTGATCGGGAACCAGCTCTGAGGATGGTGGTTGCCTGAGAGGGTGTGAAACAGTGCATTTTTGAGCTTGGAAGCAGGGGGCTTTTCGCCGAAAAGCGGCGGTTCATCTCCACCTCCGATTTTTATTATGTACTTCCTCGGCATCGACAGCGGCACCCAGAGTTCCAAAGCCATCGTACTCGACCTCGATACGGGCAACATCATCGCCAGCGGGCACAGCACGTATGATTTGATCGAGGGACTGCCGCCAGGGCATCTGGAGCAGCAGCCTCAGACCTGGATCGACGCAGTGGATGCCTGCGTCATGCAGTGCCTAGAGCAGATCGGCGCGGCGAAATCCCAGATCGCCGGCATCGGCGTGAGTGGCCAGCAGCATGGACTCGTGGCACTGGGGGCAGATGACCAGCCCGTGCGAGCGGCAAAGCTGTGGTGCGATACCTCCACACAGGCGCAGTGTGCAGAGATCGCGCACCACTTTGGCGGCCAGCCAGGTGTCATCGCGCTGGCTGGCAATGCCATGCTGCCCGGCTACACCATCCCTAAGCTGCTCTGGATGAAGCAGAATGAGCCGCAGAACTTCGCGAAAACGAAATCCATCCTGCTGCCCCATGATTACATCAATTTCTGGCTCAGTGGCGTGAAGCGTATGGAGTACGGTGACGCCAGCGGCATGGGCATCCTCAATGTGAGCACCCGGCAGTGGGCGTATGAGATCTGTGACTTCATCGACCCGAGCGTGCGTGGCATGCTGCCGCCCCTGGGCTCGTCCAAGGAAGTGCATGGCACCTTGCGGCCTGAATTGGCGAAAAAGTGGGGGCTCTCGGAAAGCGTGATCATCTCTGCTGGTGGTGGTGATAATATGATGGGCGCGATCGGCACCGGAAACATCCAGCCTGGAGTCATCACCGCCAGCTTTGGCACCAGTGGCACACTCTATGGCGTGGCGAGCGCTCCAGTGGTCGATGGGCAGGGCGAGGTGGCGGCCTTTTGCGACAGCACCGATCAGTGGCTTCCCCTGGTCTGCACGATGAATGTCACCGTCGTCACCGAGCAGGTGCGTGAGATGTTCGGCTGGGATTTAAATCAACTCGAAGCGGCCATGAAATCCGCCCCCCAAGGTGCAGAGGGAGTCATGTTCCTGCCCTATCTCAATGGCGAGCGCACGCCGAACTTGCCCAACGGCGCTGGCGTCCTGCATGGACTGCGCACGGGCAATATGACGCCTGCGAACATGGCCCGTGCAGCGGTGGAAGGTGCCACGCTTGGCTTAGCGTATGGTTTGAAGCGCTTCCGTGACCTGGGCATGAATCCGACAGAAATCCGCCTCACGGGTGGTGGCAGCAAAAGCCGTACATGGCGCCAGATCGCCGCTGACTGCTTCAATGCCGAGGTCGTCACTCTGAACACGAGCGAGGGGGCCGCTCTCGGCGGTGCCATCCAGGCTGCCTATGCCCACGCCAATCAAGGCGGAGCAGAAAAAGTGAGTTATGCCACCCTGTGCGCCAAATTGGTCACTTTGGACGAATCAACCCGTTGTAAGCCTGAAGCCGCCAAAGCTGCTCAATATGCGGTGCATCTCGAAAAGCAGATGGAACTCACCGGGCGGCTCCAACAAACGGGCTGGCTGTAAATTGTAAAATGGCCTCAGTAGGCAAACGGGGGATTTGTCAGGCGATTGTGATCAATTCTGACACTCAAATGAGAGAACAATTACAGCTTTGAGCTGTCTCTGGTTTTTACGGCAGCGCATGGTGATTTACAATTTACCACCCACGCACCATGACCACATTTACAAAAATTCGCTTTGCCATCGCGATCCTCGTCATGATCACAGCAGGCAACCGCGCTCAAGCGAATACCATCACCGCTGGAAGCGGAAGTTTTGGCACGAATTGGACCAATGCTGGCGGCTCCAGTTTCAGCCAGAATATGAATTACAATCTGTTCAACTCCAGCCTTGGCACCCTCAATAGCGTGACATTCTGCCTCACGGTCAAAGGATATGGTGATTGGATGGCCGATTACGGCGGTGACGGCAAAGGAGACCAGATACTCGACATCACCCTGACTGGTGGACAGTCCTTCAACGTGGATGGAGGCAATGGCTGGCTGGGAGCAGGCTGGGTCCCCGTGATCAATAACTACGATGTCTCCAGCACGGTCTTCCTCAACGATGTGGCCACCCCATTTTGGATCATGTCGCCACAGAATGGCCCCTCGTTTTCATGGTCTGATCAGTCCGCTTTCAATCTGCCGAACATTTCTGAATTCATCGGCATTGGTACCGATAGTGCCACTTTCAGCAGCAATGCGCTCATCAGCTATTTCACAAATCCCTCAGTCACGATGGCGCTGGAAGGGCATAACTTCAACTGGTCGGCCAATTGGCAGTTGAAATACGACTACACACCTGTGCCAGAGCCAGGCTCCGCACTGCTCCTGGGCAGCTCCTGCGCCCTGCTGCTACGTCGCCGCCGTGGGGCCAAGGCCAATGTGGTCTGAAAATGGCAATCACGGATAAAAAGTTCTGAAATACGGAGCACGGGCATGAAGCCCGCGCTTTTTTTGTCATCGACACGCTCAGGCATGGCAAAATAGGGTGTAGCAGTGAAGCAAATTCTCTCTGTTGCGTTATGTTGCGCCATGAAGCTCCGACTCATACCGCTGTCCATCGCCTCGGCTGCTCTCGCCTGTGCGAGTGCCGCCGTTTTTTCTGCCGAATCAGCGCCTGCCCCCATGCCGCCTGTTGGTGTCCTCGCCCCCGGCGTAAAGGACGGGAAAGTCATCTTCGACACTGTCTGCGCAGCCTGTCATGGCACCCAAGGCGAAGGAAAATCAGAGCTGAAGTCGCCCGCCATCGCAGGCCTACCAGATTGGTATTCAAAACCCCAGATCGAAGGCTTCCGCAAAGGACGGCGTGGCCATGATGTCAAGGACCCGCAATCACTGATGATGGCAGCCATCGCAAAAACTCTCCAGCCAGAGCAGATCGATGCGGTCGTAGGCCACATGGCGAAGCTGGAGCGTGTGACGCCCGCAGGCATCGAGCGTGAGCCCAAAGATGCAGATCTCGCAAATGGCATGTTGAGCTTCCAAGAGCGCTGCATGGAATGCCATCGCTACAATGCGAGTGGTGAAATGGCCTTCGGTAGCCCGCCACTCATAGGCCAGCAGGGGTGGTACATGATCTCACAGATCGAGAAATTCAAAAATGGCCAGCGCGGCACCGTGAAGGGGGATGTGAATGGAGCAAAGATGGTCCTCTCCTCCTCCTTTATCGAGGATGAAAAAATGCTCCGCGACATCGTCGCCTACATCCTCACACTTAACCCAGAGCCTGCCGCACCCCCAGATGTCAAAAGCCCCTTTGAGACAGGCACGAGATAAGACCTTGAACCCGAAGCAGCATGGCTTAGAAACGGCGCTCTCAAATCGCGCTGAATGAAGTACCTCACGGTCATCCGCCATGCCAAATCTAGCTGGGATCAACCCGGCGTGCCAGATCATGACCGCGTGCTCAACGAGCGCGGGAAGCGAGCTGCACCCGCCGTCGCCGCATTTTTGCACCGCACCTACTTTGGCGGTTCTGGGGGCGAAAAACTCCTCCCCAGCCCAGATCACTTACTCAGCAGCACGGCCATGCGTGCCCTCACCACGGCCAAAATCATGCAGGAGACCTTCTCCATGTCTGCGGACACGCTGCTGCTCGACTCGAAGCTCTACCTCGCTGCCCCCAATACCATTTTGGAGACCGTACGCAGTCTGGATGAAAAGTGGCAGCACGTCTGCCTCTATGGACACAATCCAGGCCTGCATGAGTTCGCAGACAAAATGCTCGCCCGTGCCAGTGTGCCGAAGATGCCCACCTGCACCGCCGTCATCCTGGCTCTACCACATGCCTACTGGGGGCTGGCGGACTGGCATCTGGCCCAGCTTGTCGGCTACATCACCCCGAAATCGCTGGAGCGTCGCTTCCCAGAGCTCTACGGCGACATCTCGCAGGGTGATGGAGATGATTGATGCTCTTCAGTCTCGTTTTTCCATGAAACACCTCCTCGCCACCCTGCTGCTTTGCAGTTCGGGGCTCTCTGCAGAGCCCTTTCTCGAAAAACAAGACCTCTTCCACGTCGGCGATGATCCTTCGTATAAAATCTACCACATCCCCGGCATCGTCGTCACTGCGAAGGGCACCGTATTAGCCTGGTGCGAGGCCCGGCGAAAAGGGGGTGACTGGGACGACATCCATATCCTCCTGCGTCGCAGCACCGATGAGGGCCAGACGTGGGACAAGCCACGCAAAATCGCCCAAGTCGAAGGACCGATCACCAAGAACCCCTTCGCTCTGCGCATGAAAAACGTCGATCTCAAAGACGTCACCTACAACAACCCCGTGCTCATTGCGGACCGCGACGGCACCGTCCACATGACCTTCTGCGTCGAGTACATGCGTTGTTTTTACCAGCGCAGCCGCGACGATGGCCTCACATGGTCAAAACCCGTCGAAATTACCTCCACCTTCGACTCCTTTAAAAAGCACTACGACTGGAAGGTGCTCGCTACCGGGCCGAATCACAGCATCCAGCTCAAAACGGGCCGCCTCATCGTGCCCGTGTGGCTTTCCACCGGCACCGGTGGCAATGCACATCGCCCCAGTGTCACGGCTACGATCTTTAGCGATGATTCTGGCCAAACCTGGCTCCCCGGCGACATCGCCGTGCCCTGCACGGACGAATGGATCAATCCGAACGAGACCGTCGCCATCGAACTCAGCGATGGGCGTGTCATGCTAAACGTGCGCAATGAATCGAAGGCGCATCGTCGGCTCATCACCACCAGCAAAGAAGGTGCCACGGGCTGGAGCACGCCCGTTTTCGACCAGGCACTGCTAGAGCCCATCTGCATGGCCGGCTTGGTGCGGTATGACCATGGAGGGAAGAGCCTGTTGCTCTTCTCCAACCCGCATAACCTCGACAAAGCGAAGGGGAAAGCCGATCCTGGCGTCAGCCGTGATCGCAAAAACATCAGCATCAAGATCAGTGACGAAGAAGGCCGCACCTGGCCTCTCAGCAAGGTGCTAGAGCCCGGCCCCAGC
Source organism: Verrucomicrobiaceae bacterium (assembly GCA_016713035.1). NCBI lineage: Bacteria > Pseudomonadati > Verrucomicrobiota > Verrucomicrobiia > Verrucomicrobiales > Verrucomicrobiaceae > Verrucomicrobiaceae bacterium. The sequence continues at coordinate 336,650 of JADJPW010000004.1, read as the reverse complement.
ATGTACTCGGACCTCGCGGTAACGCAGAGTGGCACCATTCTATGCTTTTACGGCAGCAGCGACAAACCGGGCTTCGCGGGTGCGGGACTCACGCTCGCACGGTTCAATCTGGAGTGGGTCAAATCACCCGCGCAGTGACGCTTTCGTCACACGTGGCGCTTGGCATCGGGCGTGCCTGCTGTTTGTTTAAGCTCATGCGCATTCTCATCGTCACAGACACCTACCCGCCGGACATCAATGGCGTGGCTAGGTCTCTCCAGACGCTTTGCGATGGTCTCGCAGCCCTTGGACACACCGTGGAAATCGTCACCACGCTGGAGTCGCGTGCGGATGAGCCGTCTCTGCCACGCCATGTCATGCCGTCCATGCCTCTGCCGGGGTATCCAGGTCTGCGCATCGGTTTTGGCTCCGCACGGCAAATGATCGAGTTGTTCGATGCATTTCATCCACAGGTGCTCTACGTCGCCACGGAGACCCCACTGGGCATCGCGGCCATACGTGCAGCGGGGAAGCGGCGCATACCTGTGGTCAGTGGCTTTCATACGAATTTTCAAAGCTATCTCGAAGACTATCACCTGCCCGGCATGGAGACGGTGGCCTCCAGCATCCTGCGCACGATCCACAATGCCACAGCGCGGACGCTCACTCCCTCCCAAGACACGGCAAATATGCTCACACAGTGGGGCATCCAAAACGTCGGTATTTTGGGCCGGGGTGTGGATACAGAGCTATTTTGCCCAGCGAAGCGCAGCATCGCATTGAGACAAAGCTGGGGCGCTGACGAAACGACACCTGTGGCCATCTACGTCGGGCGCATGGCACCAGAGAAGAATCTACCGCTCGCCGTGCGTGCCTTTGATGTGCTGCGGGCGGCCCACCCTGGTGCCAAAATGGTCTTCGTAGGGGATGGTCCCCGCCTGGAGGCCATGAAAGCTGAGCACCCTGATTTGATCTATACCGGTGCCTGCCGCGGAGAGCCCTTAGCCGCGCATTACGCCAGTGGGGACTTATTCCTCTTTCCGAGCATGAGTGAGACATTCGGAAATGTGGTGCTAGAGGCCATGGCGAGTGGTTTGAGCGTGGTCGCCTTCGATTACGCGGCTCCGCGCCTTGTCATCAAAAATGCCGAAAATGGCTGGTTGGCTCCCTTGGGCGATGAAGCCGCCTTTTTGGCCCAGACAGGCCGCGCGGCTGAAAAATGGACCGATCCCGCCCTGCGCAGCACCGCACGGCAAAGCGCCACCGATTACGGCTGGGCCCGCGTGATCGCTCAATTCGAGTCCGAGCTCACTCACGTCATCCCATCGGCATGAAATCCAAGCTCCAGTGCAAAACAGTCATCATCTCCGATGTCCATCTGGGCATGCCGGACTGCAAAGCGGCGCAGGCGGCCCATTTCCTGCGCCACACGCACTGTGAAAAGCTCATTCTCAATGGCGACATCATCGACGCCTGGCACCTCGAGCGTCTCGGGGGCTGGAATCATGCACACACAGGCTTCGTGCGCACCGTGCTACGCAAGATGGAGAAGGAAAACACCCAGGTCATCTACCTGCGTGGGAATCATGATGACATCCTCGACCGACTCATCCCTATGCGGCTGGATAATCTCATCCTCACCAATGAATACGTCCACAGCACGGCAAACGGGGATTACCTCATTGTTCATGGAGATGGATTCGATGCTGTGACGACCAATCATGCCTGGTTAGCGAAGCTAGGCGGCTACAGCTACAATTTCCTCCTCCGCTTCAACCGCGTCATCGACTGGGCACGAGCCCGGCTGGGGAAGAGCCCTTCTCCCTCGCCAAGTGGGCCAAAGCCAAGGTGAAGGCCAAAGTCAGCCCCATGGGCCGCTGGGAGGAGCAAGTGGTGGAGCTCGCTCGCTGGCGTCAGTGTGCAGGGCTCATCTGCGGTCATATCCATACACCTGCGGATAAAAAACTACCGCATGACATTCACTACCTGAACTCGGGTGACTGGGTAGAGTCTCTCACCGCCATCATCGAGCCAGAGGACGGGCGCTTTGAGATCATCACATACGACGCCTTTTGCCAGCGCACTGGCCGCGAGCCAAAAGAAGCTCTCGAAATTGTATCAAAATCGTCACATGATGAAGATGTGATCTGATAGTCTTTTCCGCCACGCTCTACTATGCACGACCATATCCTCTCCACCTACAATGCCTCCATGGACCGCCTACGCCAAGATGTGTTGGCAATGGCTAGCATGGCACGAAAAAATCTCGCCTGTGCTCTGCGTGGCCTCCTCGAGCGTGATACAGATCTTTGCAATGCCTCCATCGCCGCTGATCAGGATGTGAACGAGCTGGAAAAAGCCGTCGATAAACTCGGCATGCAGGTGCTGGTGAAATTCCAACCCACAGCGCATGATCTCCGCGCCGTGATGGGCACCATCCGTGTGGCGAATAACATCGAGCGCATCGCGGATCAGGCCAGCAGCATCGCCAAGCGTGCCCGGATCATCAATAATCTGCCCGAGATACCCGAGGTGAAGCTCATCCAGCCTGTGTATGAGCTTTGTGCCCGCAATCTGGAGGCTAGCATCCAGGCTTTCATCGACGGCGACTCCGAGGCCGCGGCTGCCGCTCGTAAAATGGATAAGAACCGACGCTGCGGAAAAAGCGCTCGATCGAGACCTCATCGCCGTGATGGAGACTCGCCAAGCGGCCTTGGAAGGAATACATCCACCTCATTTTCATCGCTCGTTTTCTCGAACGAGTCGGTGATCACGCGAAGAACATCTGCGAGGACACCGTCTTCATTGATCGAGCAGAGGATATCCGCTTTATGAAGGGTAAACGCTCAGACGAGTCTCCGGCGGAGAATTGAGCAGGCGGATTTCAGTGATCAGCGTCACTCAATGGTGCATCCACTGATGAATCCAGCCTGCTAAGGGCCGCGATACCACCAGCACCACCAGCCACTCCATCGCGAGGCTGAGGCGGCGGGAGTTCTGCACGCTCTTCTGGGAAAGAGTGAGCTTCTTTTTCCGGCGTGAGGCTGTGGGGGCAGACTCCATCGGTGGCAGCATGTCCAGCGTGGCCAAGCGGTGTGCCTTTTGCAGACGCGGAGCATCAGCGATGAGGCACTCCAGGCGGTGGATCTCCTCGTTCACGCGTGAGGCTTGACGCTGAAGCTGCGTGGCTTCGTGAGGTGCGGCGCGGGGGCTCGTCCTAACTCAGTCGCGGTTTTCCGGACGGCGTGAGCGCACTTTGCGATTTCAGAAGAGAAGAGAGCCATGGTGTGAGCGAGAAGGGAGGTGAGGCGTTTCAGTTTCAGGGAAAAAGACGGACCGCTGTCAGAACATCAGTTTGCCAGCACTAAGCCGACAGCAGAGCGGCGATCGGCGCGCCGTGAAGGCGTGCCCCGGCGCAGCCAGATGATCAGTTCTTCTGAGCCGGTGGCATACACCGGTGCATGCTCGGTGCTCTCTGCCTCTGTCGCAGGGGTGGCTGCGTGGTGGCTCATCGCTGCGGCGACGGGATTCGACTCATGATGACGCAGGGACTCGAGGTCTGCGCAGGCCCTTGGAATAATCTGCCTCAGCGTCTTCGATGGCACAGAGGCGTGGTCGAGTTCTTCATCCACTTGGCTCCGGTGCCATTTTTCTGGCTGGAGACTCTTGAGGATGTCGAGGTGGCGTTTGAAGTCGTCATGAGTGACACTGAGCTCTTCGACACGCTTTTGAGCGTCATAGAGATCACGCTCCACGCTGCTCGCAGAGCGGGCGATTTTTTCCAAAAGATCACGTTTGCCCGCGACGAAGCGCTCTTGCTTCACTCGCAGCGTCTCGAGGTGCTGCTTTTGGCGCTCGATTTCCTCCTGCTGCATGCGGAGTTGGAGGAGTTGCTCTTGGGCGACTTTGACCTTGTGATCGACGTCGTCAGTGAGGATGCGTTCTCCGGAATTCAGGAGCGTCATCGAAGTGGAGGGAGTTCCTCTTCAAGGTGCCCTGGGGCAGCGACAGTGGCTGTGGCAGATGCGGGAGCTTTACGAGTCATATCAGGCGTTCAATTATTTATTCAGCGCCTTAGATATTATAGATCTCTTAAATAATCCAGATTTTTCATTCTGCTTTTGCAAAAAATACGGAACCCCCAGTAACTGCCGTTATGAACAGTAGTAGCCCCAGACTTAGTCCCTCTAAAGGTAGATTCGGCGGCGGCATCGCGGCTTCCGTCGAAGATAGCGTCTGCCAGGAAGGGATCAGCACCAGCGCCATCCCCATGAGGATGTAGAGAAAGCTGCCGATCAGGCAGACCGTGCCTCAAAGCCAGAAACAATGCGTGCTGGATTCGCCTCGCGGAAATTCGGCAGCAAGGCACCGAGTGACAGCGCCAGTGAAGTGAGCCCATAACTCATCATCATCATCGCCAGCGCAAGGAACAGCATACGCTGTGGTGGCATGCCCAGTGAAAGCCCGAAAGGCAAACCAACAGTGTCATCATCAGCGCCAGCACACCCCGCACCCTAGGCGCAACTTGAGAGTGAGGATGCGCTGCAGCAGCAAGGGAGAGAGCCCCAAAATCCACATCCTCCGCCCCTCCAGACTGAACTGCGGATACATAAAAGCGAGTCGTCAAAGTCGAAAGGCCAAGCAGCAGACCAGTAGATTCAAGTGACAGATCACCGTGGACCAAAAGGCATTTTGCAGATCATAACCCATGCGCCGTAAATTCGCGGAATAGATCAGCAACAGGCCGAAAATGATCGCGCATTGGCCCCACTGCACAGGCTCACGTAAAAAAATGCGCACTTCCTTTTCCAAAATGGCGAACGAGGCACGATCCAGAGCCAGCATCCGGCGCAGCCACTCAGATCCGCGAGCAGGCTCGGCTGTGATGCGAGCATTTTCAGCCCGGCGAGTCGGCGCAGCCTCTCATCACGCGATCCCACGCCGGTGGGAAGATTTTCCCGCCATCCACCCCGTCACCACCAGCGCCACCAGCGCATGACTCAGCAGCACTGGGTGAAAAAACAACGCCCGGCTCATACTGCCACGCCCAGTCCGAGATACCGCCTCAGCAACCCAAGAACTAGGTAGCAATGGATGCATGCAGATCTCCGTGTGCTTCAGGATTTCAGTGACTCCCATCGCCACATCACCCGTGCGCACTGCATTGAAATCGAACGTCATGAACTCCCACAACGCCGCTCCCAGCAACATCACCGCCAACGCAGCAAAAGGCCGCCACCACCAGCGCCGCGCATGCCGCACCAGCAGTAAGAGCAGCCATGTCGATAAATTCGCCGCGATCCCCACCAGGCAAATCAAAGCAGGAGCCGTGGAGAGAAAGAACCCCGCCCCAGCATCATAAATGCGGCCCAGCGCCAACAAAATCGGAGCACTCAGCACCACGGGTCCCCAGCTCGCCAACAACATCCCCTCGAGCGTCTTCCACATCACCAGACTACGTGGAGAAAGCGGCAGCGCCACCTGCCACTCCATATCCTTCTTTCCGGAACAAGCCCATACCCGTGATCGTCGCATTCCGAGAGAACCAACATGACGAAAAGAAGAAAAACAGCAGATAAACCAGCCTCTCTGCCAGCAGCGGCCCCAGCAGTGGAATATTCATGATGTAATCTAAGCCACGCCGAACCATCAGATACGACGCCACCGCGTAGAATGCCAAAAACGTCCCCACCGTGATCGCAAGCAGGCGGTTCTGGCGCAGGCCATGCACGGTCTTGTTTACCAGCATCCGCCAGTGAAATCGCGCCAGCAGCCCCGTGGTAGCTGCCACCGTCATCCTGGCCCTCCGCTAGAAAGTGATGCATCCATGCTGCGGGGTTATTTCTTATCGACCATTTCTGCCAGCTTATACTCTAGTTCCGCGATCTTGTAACCGTCTTCACGGGCCTTCTTCCGAGCATCCGCCTCTAATTGGGCGATTTTCTCCTCCAGCTCCTTCACACGTCGATCCCCACCCGCGCCCTGTGGCGCTGGAGCAGGTGCCCGCACCACCTCCACCGTCTTGATCGGCGCACTCGGCACCCCCACCGCCGTCATGAATTCCTTCTGCACCATCGCCAGTCGGTTCTCCGTCGCAGCGAGCGTCTTTTGGAGTTGAGCGAGCTTCGCCTCACTTTGAACCCTCGATTCCACAGCCTTGTTCAGCTCATTCTGCAAACCACCTTCAGCCAGAAAAGCTTCATGCTCACTCACCACTCGTTTCAGCTCCGCATCCCGCTCATCGAGATCCTTCTTGGTACGTGTTCCAAACTCCTGCGCCTCTGCCAATCGCCGATCCAGATCACTCGCCCGCGCAGTCTGGGCCACCATAGCCTGATCCAGTGCCCGCACACGGCCTGCTCGGCGCTCGCGCCATCTCAAGATCTTTGATCCGATCCAGCGTCGGGCCAATTTCGCCGCGACTTCACGCGTAGCAGTCAAATCAGCCTCCAAGGCAGCAATGCGCTGTTCCGCATCCCTTTGACGACGTTCCGCCGATTCGCTTAGCGCCGTATAGCGAGAGTCCAGATCCTCATACCTCGCCCCAGACTCATCCAGTCGCCGTTTCGCCTCTACAGCCGCCTGATCGGCATCTGCCTGAGCAGAACGCCTTGCCGCATCAGACTCAGAGCGCAAACCATCAAGCTCCGCAGCCGCCTGAGCGGACATTTCGGCCATTTTTTCCGCCCATACCACCAGTCCACCACCGACTGTCAGCGCCGCCAAAAGAGCGCCGGACACGGCGTCCCCAGACCTGGAATGAAGCTCAAAAACATCCGATTACTTAAAACAGTTCGTCCAGTTCCTGTCCAGTCCACAATCACACCAGAGCAAACAATCATCCCCAATCCGCGAGAGGTGAAACCTTCGGCAACTAGCCTCCTCCGTGAAATGCCGTGCCCGCGAGTTCGCTTCCTACGAGGTTGAGCTATGCGAATATTCAAGGCTTGCAGGCTGTGCAGCATCACGAGCTTGAGGACCCGTCGGGCGGTTTTCGGCACCAACTTTAGCTGTTATCCGAGAGGCTCTCCGTTGCGCGTTACAGCTTTTGAACTGTTGTCCATGCGAAGAATCCCAGCCCAGCCTGCGTTCCGTTGCCTGCCATGTCTCTTTCTCGCTTCTTTGTCGCTTTTCTTGCTCTTCATGCGGTGCTGCATGCCGCGCCTCCGAACATCCTTCTCATGCTCGTCGATGACATGGGTGTGATGGACACCTCGGTGCCGTTTTTGACTGGGGCGGATGGCAAGCCGGTGAAGCACCCGCTCAATGAGTACTACCGCACGCCGAATATGGAGCGGCTCGCGGCCCGTGGGGTGCGCTTCAATCAATTCAATGCCATGAGCGTGTGCTCACCCACGCGCATCTCCATCCTGACCGGACAAAACGCCGCCCGCCACCGCACCACCAACTGGATCAACCCCGACAAGGACAACGCCGGCCCTCAAGGTGCACCCGACTGGAACTGGCGCGGGCTGAAGAAAGGGGATGTCACCCTGCCAGCTCTGCTGCGGGGCGCGGGCTACCGCACCATCCACGTCGGCAAAGGCCACTTCGGCCCCGCAGGCTCCGAGGGGGCTGATCCGATCCATCTCGGCTTCGATGTGAATGTCGGCGGGGCTTCCATCGGTGCTCCAGCTAGCTACTACGGCACCGAAAACTTCGGCGGGAAGGGCAAGGGCAAGAAAAAAGCCCCAGGCAAAGCTGCCCGCTCGAGCCATGCCGTGCCTGGATTGGAGCAATACCACGGCCAGGACATCTTCCTCACGGAGGCACTGACTCTGGAGGCCAAAAGCACGTCACGAATGCCGTGCAGGCCGAAAAGCCCTTCTTCCTCTACTTCCCGCAATATGCCGTGCATGCGCCTTTCAACAGCGACAGCCGATTCGCCGCGAATTACGCCAGCTCTGGCAAGCAAGCTCCAGCGCAGGCCTTTGCTACCCTGATCGAAGGCATGGACAAATCCCTCGGCGACATGCTCGACCACTTGGAGTCCTCGAGTCGCGGAAAACACGCTGGTCATCTTTTTGGGCGATAACGGCAGTGATGCCCCGCTCGGTCACGAGCATGCCGTGGCCTGTGCAGCGCCTCTGCGTGGCAAAAAGGGCTCCCATTACGAAGGCGGCGTCCGCGTGCCCTTCATTGCTGCTTGGGCGAAAAGCGCTGCGGACAATGCACATCAAAAAGCCTCCCCATCACCCCTGGTGCTGTGCAGAGCCAGCTCTCTGCCGTGTATGACATTTTCCCCACCGTGCTAGGCCTCGCAGGTGTGGAAAAACCGGCCTCCCATGTCATCGACGGGCGTGCGCTCGGCTCCCTCCTCAGCGGTCAGCGTGATGCAGGCCGCGAAGAGACCTTTTGATGCATTACCCGCATGCACCGCATCGCTCCCATTACTTCACCACCTACCGTGATGGAGCGTGGAAAGTCATCTACCACTACTTCCCCACCGAGGTGTCTGGTGGCAGCCACTACCAGCTCTTTCACCTCGAAACAGACCCCTACGAGCAAAAAGACCTCTCCCAGTCCCATCCCGCCGATTTGAAGCGCCTCCATGGAAAACTCATCGCCGGGCTCGAAGCGCAAAATGCCGTCTATCCCGTCGAAAAAGATGGCACCACTCGTGTGAAGCCAAAACTGCCGTAAGGGCGGGATGCTGCCGAATCGCTGCTCGTGACCTGGGAAACGCTCCTTTGCTCTTCTGCGCCGGTTTGAGCGCTGGCTTCATCGACTCCATCGCAGGCGGTGGCGGGCTCATCTCCGTCCCCGCGCTTCTGTGGGCTGGGCTGACGCCGCAGATGGCCCTGGGCACCAATCAGCAGTCCACCTGGGGCACCCTCATGGCCGTGCGGAAATACACACGGGCAGGCTTCATCGACTGGCCGCAGATGCGCCTGCCCATCGTCGTCACCCTTCTTCTTTGCCAGCCTGGGCACATGGACGGTCACCCAGTTGAGCAATGCCGTGCTGAAGCTCATCGTGCCATGGATGCTGCTCGGCATCGCCCTCTACGTGCTGCTCAGTCCAGGCCTGGGAAAGACCGCATCGCAGGCGCGGATGAGCCTGGCCGCCTTCGCCTGTGCCGCAGGCTCCGTGCTGGGATTCTACGATGGTTTCTTTGGTCCCGCACAGGCGCCTTCCCGGCCTTGGCATGCATCTCCCTGCTCGGGCTAGAGCTGACACGCGCCACCGCCTTCACCAAAGTGGTCAATCTCGCCAGCAATGCCGCCTCCTGATCGTCTTTGTGCTCTCTGCCCGTGTGAACTACGAAAATCGCCGCCGCTATGATCGCCGGGCAGCTCATCGGTGGCCGACTCGGTGCTGGCATGGCCATCCGGCATGGTGCCGGTTTCATCCGCATCATCTTCATCGCCGTCGTCTTCACCATGGTGGAAAACTACTGTGGGAGCAGTTCGCCGCCGGCTAAAGCAACCTGTCGCAGTATCCGCCACAGACATCGCCAAGGCGTCATTTGCAACGCCGCCGCTCACAGCGTATCTCGCCACCCAACCAGCCCCCAAAACGCAGGAAAACCGTCCAATCCGCCGCCATTGAGCGCACCTTTCTCCAGTTCGACCTATCTCGATTGTTGAGCACCGTTTTTTTAAGCCCACAGAGGGTCGGAATATCTGCATCCTCATCGACCTGCCTGATCCCGATGAGGCCAAAAACATGTCCTTTCTCCGAAATCCCGCCCGCGCCGTGCAGCAGCGTGCTTACCAGCACTTTTTCACCTCGGTCTCAAGAACGGCGTCGCCATAGGGACTGACCGGTGGTGAGATCTATGCCTATATGCAAACGACCGGCAGCAATCTCGACCTCCCAGACCGCTGCGTCGATATGAGCGGGACAGAGCTCAGTCTGGGAGCATGACGTCTATCCCCATCACGACATCATCCTCTGCATCTCCACCTTTTCCGCCACGGCACCGCTCACTGCCTTTGCCAAGCAGTATGGATTCCGTGGAGCCACACTCCATGGCGTCAATGATGTCATCCTTCATTCCGGCCTGGCCGTCGATTACGAAGACGTCAGCCGCGACGCGGAAAACTACGCCTCGCCATGACGCGTGCTGATTGGGTCGAGGATCGACTTTACCGTCGAAAACGGCCCAGACATGTCCATCCACCTCGATCTGAGCCGCCAAGAGGCGCAGAAGAGCCACGGCCTCTGCCAAGGCGACATGCCCGACATCGCCAATCTACCGGCCGGAGAGGTCTATTTCGTCCCCACCGGCGCAGAGGGCACCTTCCCGCTGAAATACGAAGACGGCACACTCCGGCAAGCTCACGGTCACCGGCGGTCGCATCATCCGGGCAGAGCTCATCGAAGGGTTCAGTCCACCATCGACGAGCACAATGCGGAAACTCCTCGATGATCCTCGACCGGCGTGCTCGGAGGGCTCGGATTCGGCACCCAAGTCCTCCCCCGTCTCCGGCGCGGACATTCAGGACGAAAAAGTGCTCGGCACATGCCATCAGGCCACGGGGCGTGACGACCACCTCGGCGGCCACATCACGCCTGCGCAGTTCAAGCGCCACCAGAACGCCACGCACGATGACATCCTCTCTTCGCTCCGCATAAACGCCCAATTTTGACATCAAACAGGCCCGAATGCACCGCGATGGAGTCACCACCGTCCTCATCGAGCACTTCCAGCCCTCACGCTACCTTCTCGATGCCCTTTAGCCCGCGTCGTGCTTGGTGATGAGTTGAATAAACTCAGGCAGGTAAGTCGTGGCCTTTTTGTCGCCGACTCCGCGGATTTCGCGGCCTGAGGCGATGGTTTTGGGTTTGAGGCGGGTCGCGAACTCCAGCGTTTGATTGCTGAAAATGACATACGCGGGGACGCCTTCGGATTGAGCCAAGGCGTTGCGATGGCGCTTTAGCTTATCAAACAGAGCCTCATCGAAGCCCAGCTCGCGGGCGGCGAATTCTTCACTTTTGGCCGTCTTGCTGGTTTTCGATGGTTTGGTGGCCTGCATCATGGATGGCCAGCGGAGCTTGATGTCATCCGCATTTTTCATGGCGGCGGCTCCAGCCTTGGTGAGCGTGACTTTCGGGTATTCGTCCCCTTCGGTGAGGAGGAGGCCATTCTTCTCCATTTCCACGAAGAGAGGATGCAGTGCCTGGGTGCCGGATGTTTTTTGAGTAAGCCGTAAGTGGTGAGCTGATCGAGCCCTGCATCGACGATGTCTTTCGATTTGCTGCCGACGAGCATATTGATGATGCGGCCTTTGCCAAAGCGGCCCTCCCAGGTGCCATCTGCGCGGCGAATGGACATGCGGGCGATGCCGCTGAGTGCCTGGCGGAGCATGGTGACCTCTTGCTCGGTGCCGGTGCGCGGTGGCTGCACGCCTTCAGCACGGCAGACATCGCAGGAGCCACAGGGGGTGCTTTCTGTCTCGCCGAAGTAGCGCAGGATTTGCTCCTGGCGACAGGCTTTGTCGTCATAGCAGAGCTCGATCATGGCTTTGAGCTTGGCACGGTCGCGGCGGTCTTTTTCGGCGAGGGCTTTGAGGTCGAGCGGCAGTTTGCTGGCTTTGAGATCGGGCTGGAGGAGCCGCGTGCCGCGAATGCGCTTCCCTGGGATGTCGAATCGCTCGATGACATCCATGCGGCTGAGCAGACTCAGCGCGGAGCTGATGGACATGCTGTTTTTCGCACCGGCGAACTGGGTGATGTCGTCGATGCTGGCATGCACCTCGTGCGCGGCATCGCTGCGGTTCAAAAGCGCCTGGTAGGTGAGGCGGATGATTTCGGGAGATGGATTCGCTCCTTCGATGAAGAACTCCTGCGTGCGAGTATCCGCGAAATTGAAGTACAGATCGCACTGGGAGGGCTCGCCATCACGTCCAGCACGGCCTGCTTCCTGATAGTAGGCCTCCACACTGCCAGGGACATCGAAGTGGGCGACAAATCGGCGTCGCTGCGGTCGATGCCCATGCCGAAGGCGACAGTAAATGATGCCGGTTTTGTGCTGCTGGATGAGCTTGATGAGGCGCTCGTATTTATCGGCGTTCGATTTGGTCTGGAGGATGTTCAGGCTGAGGTTCGGCCGCTCGAATCCACGGATGGCGACAAAGGGATCACGCAGTTGCAGCACTTTCGCGATGTCGGCACGGACTTCAGGCGTGGCGGTAGCTGTGAGAGCGATGACTTGGGGTCTTTCAGGCCTGTCGAGCGCTTCGCCGAGGCGCATGTAGTCGGGGCGGAAGTCATGGCCCCACTGCGAGGCAGTGCGCCTCATCGACGGCAAAGAGTGCGATTTGCACGCCGCGTAGCGCATTGGTGAACATGCGGCTGCGGAAGCGCTCTGGGGCCACGTCACGAGTTTATACTCCTCACGCTTGAGTGCTTCGATGCGCTCTTGCTGCTCGGCGAGGGTGAGGGTGCTGTTGATGACGGTGGCGGGGATGCCGCGTCGCTCCAGGGCATCGACCTGGTCTTTCATCAGTGCGATGAGCGGACTGACGACGATGGTGACGCCGTCCATGACCATGGCGGGGAGCTGGTAGCAGAGCGACTTACCGCCGCCTGTGGGCATGATGACCATGGTGTCGCGTCCGCTTAATACCTGGGCCATCACGGTTTCCTGACCATCTAGGAATTCACGATGGCCAAAGTATTTCTTCAGAGCTTCGCGGGCATCGTGGATGGGCTGATGGTCAGTGGAGGGGGCTTCTTCGGGCACGAGGGATGAGTGGGATGCGGACGACTGATGTCGAGGGGTGCTTTATGGCTTCACCGCGGGCAGTTTGTAGAGGACCAGGCCGGGGATGCGGGCGATTTCGCGGGATTGCGCTTTGATCGAGGGAGGGAGCGTGTCTTTCCCGCATTCCATGAGGTAATCGATGCCGACATGGCGGGCAAAGCGTAACGACCATGCGTCCATATTTTCATCTGGCCGCGGCGGGACGAGCTCCAAGGGACGACTCACGCCGTAGTAGCGTGCCACGCCAGTGCCGCCGCGGAGCTCTGACTTCATGGGAGCGATACGGATGCAGCGTGCCTCCAGCGTGGCCGCCAGAGAGCCGTGGATGGGCAGCCACCAGCCTCCATCCGATTTGGCGAAATAACCGACGGCACGGCCTGCGAGAGCTTTTGACGGTATCGAGTTCTTCGATGCTCCAGGGGCGTTCATACACGCTGCGTTGCTGCTTCGGATCTGCCACGCCCATGATGGTGCCGATCACGATGAGTAGTGCCGCGACTCGGCGCAGCCAAGAGGGCGTCTGAGCACGCTGGATGAGCAGCGCGAGTCCCCAGACGCCCGCAGGCATCACCAGCAAGGCATGCGCCATGATGATGAAGTGCATATTGTCCGCCACGCCAGCGAGCAGTCGGTATCCGAAAAACGAGCCCACCAGCGCACTCAGCGCCATCCAGCCGATGTGGCGTGTTTTGGCCTCCTGATCACGCGTGAGGGTGATGATGCCGGGTAGCGAGAGTGCGCCGAGGATCAGCGCCACCGCGCAGTCACGCACACCCAGGTGCAGCGTGGTCCAGAGATGCTGGAGGCTCCATTCGATGAGTTTGCTGCCCTCAGCCTTTGGCAAGCCGACGCCGCAGACGAAATGCAGCGTGGCCCATGCTGCGACGAGCACAGTGATCACACACACCGCGAGGCGTAGCATGGCGCGATCACGCCGGATCACGGCGCAGCAGCCCAGCACGCCTGCCATCACCCCGCCCGTAGCGACGACATGCGGCGAGGCGATCGCGGCACATGCCAGCAGTGCCGTGGCCATGGTGCCCTGGCCTTTTTGCCAAAACAGCAGCGCTGCCAGTGCTGCGGCAGCCTCCAGCTTATAGCTAAACATGTAAGCCAGACTCAATCGCGCTAGATGCAGAGACTCCGTGGCGGCAGAGAGGCGCGAACCAATGCTGCCCGAGCTGGCGTAGGGCTGCACGCTCACCAGCGAAGCTGCGCCGATGAGTAGGCTGCGCCCATGTGACATGCTGGTGATGCGCCGCAGCACCGCTCCCGCAGTCAGCACCAGGATGATGTCCATCAAGGCACCCGTGACGTGCATCAGCGCCGCCAGCGGCATCATGCCAGTGAGGGAGATGAGCGCTGCGGCGATCCACATCGGTCCCCAGTGATACCAGATGTCCCGACTCGCGGCGGAGCCTACCGCATACTCACCGAGGGTGGAGCTCCATCCATCCGCCACACGGGACTCCAGCAGGCCACGGCTGAGATTGCTAAAGTGACCATAATCCGTGTGCAAGATGCTCACTCGCCCATCCCAGCCCACCCAGCCCGTGTTCCACCACTCAAAGGCCGCAGTGGCCACGATCACGCCGATGAGCAATATGGCGTTCTTTGGATGAAAAAGCAGTCCGCAGGCTGCTCGCGGCACTTTTTCTCCAGGCCCAAAGCGCCATCGCGATCTGAATGACCGGAATCAGCGTGACATACGAAACTCGGCGCAGGACGAAAAGCGCCGCTAGACCGGATAAAAACAGCGTTCCAGCCGCCATACGCAGCGCGAGCCGCTCCAGCCAATCTTCCCCCGCCGCGCTCGTGGGCAAGAGTGCCACTCCGAGCAGCCAACACAGCACACACAGCGCCAAAAGCGCCGTGCCACAGACGAGGATGCCTGGATCAAAGGAATTCGGGAACAGAGGCATGAAGGCAGAACTTTAGTGCTGGACTAGGCACTTGCGCAAGAATGGGCAGCCCTTCTCACTGCATGTGCCGCTTACTTCTGCGCTTCCTTGTCCTCGGCGCGGAGGCTGTCCTTCAGGCTGATGAAATCGGAGAGCAGAAAGATCACGGTAAAAAAAGGCCAGCAGCACTTCCATCATCGTCACCAGCTTGGCTGGCACTGTCTGCGGCGTGACATCGCCGAAGCCGAAGAAGGAAAAAATTCAGCACGCTAAAAAGAAGAACTCAAAGACCTGCTCCGCGCGGCTCCATTCCGCATTGATGGAGCTGAAGTTGGCCGCATTCGCCGTCTGAGGCACCAGAAGTCGAACGCAAAGGAGAGCGTGATCTGCACCATATTCACGCCCATGAGGCCTAGCACGCGGTGGTAGGGCATGTTGTTCCGTGTGGCGAGCAGGATGTGGGTGAGGTTTTCCACAAAGAAGAAAACCGTCTTCGCCAGTGCCAAGCCCAGCACCAGCAGACAAAAACCCTGCATGCTGAGAAAGCCCTGTGGCCACAGCCATTGCAGCACGGCGGCGAGCAGCACGATCACGGCGATTTCTCCGCCCTGCCGCATGGAGCCCTGGATGAGTTGCTGGCGGGTCATTTCTGTTTCGCTTCGTAACCGGGGAGCGGCTTGCCATCCTCGCCCAGCTTGCCGCAGGACCACAGCAGGCCGCGTGTGACGAGATCGAGGTAAATCGGGTCTTCCATGGTGTGGTTGCCATGGCCCAGCGTGGTGCCGAAGACCTTGCCTTTGCCATACTGGTTCACCCAGATGACGTGGTGGTCTTTCTTGGTTTCCTCACCATAGGCCGAGGCCAGCGGGGTGAAGTTCTCCCAGAGCTTTTCGTTCTTGTAGAGCTCGTCTTTGGTGTCGTTCCACTCCTTGGGGAAGCCCTTCATGATGGGATGTGCCTCAGCGACGTTGCGTACCTTCAGGTCGCGGTTCTTTTCATGGCTCATGGATGTCTGGCCCACGCATTTGCGCCATTCATCGGTTTTGGCAGTGCGGTAACTGTGCGTGGAGCAGTGCAGCATCACGGCGGGCACGCCCTCAAAGTGTGGTTTGGCGATGCCTTCGACGAAAGGCACATCCGTCACCGCACCGAAGCACTCGTTATGCACCACCACATCGTATCCAGCGGCCCAATCGGGCTTTTTGTAAATGCTGACCTGATGCGTGCGGTCATCCTTCACGCGTGATTCCTCATGCACGATGGTGAACTCCACATTCGCACGGGCGCTGATGCCCTCCGCCAGGATGAGCTTCTGGTTCGCATAGTCATGGCAGCAGCCACCGCAGACCATGAGCACCTTCAGTGGCTTCACCTCCTGTGCGGGGCTCGTGGAGGAAGGCGGTGAGGGTGAGTAAGGCGAGGAGGGCTTTTTCATGGGGGAGGATGTGTGGACTTAACGCAGCCATTTGTCACGGTTTTCAGCGACAAAAGCATCGTCGTGGAGATGGGGGTAGGCGGCATAGACGCGGTCGATCTCGGCGAGTTGGCCGGGGCTCAGCGTCTCGTGCTCATCGAGGCACCACAGGCCCTCCAGCAGGCCCTGGCGGCGTAAAACCTCGTGCAGACCGGCGATGCAGCCTGCAAAACCGTTCGCGGCATCAAAGAAGGCGGCGTTGCAATCGGTGACCTCATTGGCGAGTTCGAGCAATGCGGCCGAGACGGGCTCGGTGCGGCAGCGGCGTGGATTTGCACGGCTTTTTGTGTCCACACGCTCCAGTGGCCCAGGAGGCCGCCGACGATGCGATTGGGCGAGATCAGGTCATGCACGATGGTGTCGTCATTGCCGGTGTAGAGGGCGATGTCGCTGCGCCCGGAGTCCGCGACGGCGTGGATGACATCCAGTGTCTGGTAGCGATTGAACGGCGCGATCTTGATGGCGACGACCTTTTCGATTTCGGCAAATTTTCGCCAAAAGGACCGTGGCAGCACGCGGCCGCCCACAGCCGGTTGGAGGTAAAAACCGACGATGGGCATGATTTCGGCGATTCGGCGGCAATGGGCGATCAAATCGGCCTCGGGGGCCATTTTGAGTGCTCCCAGGCTCAAAAGGGCCGCATCGTAGCCCAATGACCGCAGCAGCTCCGCCTCTGCCAAAGCCTGCGGCGTGAGTCCGCACACGCCGCCGATGCGGACGAGGCGGCGTGCATCCTTTTAAATTCCTCTGCGGCCAAGGTGAGCACTGGCTCAAAGAGCGCGTGTTTCGCATCACGGATGGCGAACTGCGTGGTGTGCACTCCCACGGCGATGCCGCCTGCACCGGCGTCATGGTAATAACGCAGCAGGGCACGCTGGCGGCGCTCATCGAGCTGCCGCGCGGAGTTGAGCGCGAGCGGGCATGCCGGGATGACTAGCCCACGCTGCAAAGCGGCGCGGACATCAAAATCTGCCATCGCGTGATTCATAGTGCGTGGGTTTGCCGAGTGAGGCACCACCGCGCTGAATCCACTGCGCGGCCCACTCGATGAGATCGCCCTCACTCACAAAGGGAGCCCCGAGCGTGACGACGGAGCGTGTGGCATTGCTCAGGAGTGCATCCGCAGCCTCCTGGCCGATGAGGCGCGGTGTTTTGCCAAAGAGCTCGCCGAGCTGCAGCGCCGTGTCACGCACAGAGAGTGTGCAGAGTGCCTGTGAGGTTAAAAACTTGAGCAGGGGATGAAGCATGTGCCAGGGAGAGCAGGGATAGAGCATTGGCATCTCCCTGCCAGATGGTATTGAAGTGGCCCATCGTCACATCCACGGGCTCCTCTGCCCACACTTTGCGAGAGCAATGTCGATGAGCACGCCGTAGCGCAGATCACAGGCGTAATTGAGCCGGATCAGCGACACCGGTGTGCCGCGTCGCGGCTGAAGTGCTCAAAGATTCGCTCACGGCCCAGGCAGGCTCATGGCATACTCGCCCGCTGGCTGCGGGCATCTTCTTCACGGCTACCACCATGATCCACGGGCGTGAGGCCATACACATTGCCGGTGGAGAAGGCGACGATGCGGCTGCGGCTATACCGCTCGCACACGATGCCGGGCAGCCACGCATTCATCGCCCAGGTGAGTGATTCATTGCCAGTGGCACCGAATTTCATGCCTGCCATGTAGATGACATTCGCCGCGCCGGGCAGGTAGGCCACGGCGTTCGCATCCAGCAAATCGCGAGCGACGACTTCGATACCGTGCTCGGTGAAGGCCTCCATCGAGCCCGGTGAGCTGAAGCGTGAAACGGCGATGACTCGGCGCGGCGTGCCCGCCTCCTCACTCGCCCGCTTGATCATGCGTGCGAGCGAGGGCCCCATCTTGCCCGCGGCTCCCAGTACGATGAAGTCACCTGGCACCTGGCGCATCAGGTCGATCACTGCGGGTGTGGGCCTGGAAAGGCGTTCTTCGAGGTCAGAAAGGTCGCGTGGAGACATGGGATCGTGAGCTCTCAGCAAAAATGCGCTCCGCGTGTATTCACATAGAGCGAGTAGAGGCTCTGGGAGGCGGTGATGAAGAGCCGATTCCGCTTCTGGCCGCCAAAGCAGACGTTGCTGGCAGTTTCTGGGAGTTTGATGAAGCCGATGAGTTTGCCATCGGGGTTGAAGACGTGGACGCCGTCAAAACCATCGCCGATCCAGCCAGCGCTGGCCCAGAGATTGCCTTCGACATCGCAGCGGATGCCGTCGGAGTTGCCTTTCGATTTGGGGTCGGCGAGCTGGCCTTTGTTCGTGGCGAAAACCTTGCCGTTTTTCACTGTCTTGCCGTCCACGTCATAGACGCGGATGTTTTTCGGGCTGCCGGTATCGACGATGTATACTTTCTTGTAGTCGGGTGAGAAGCAGAGGCCATTCGGCTTTTCCAGGTCTTCGGTGATCTTGGTGATCTCGCCGCTGGGGTCGATGCGATAGACGGATTCTTTGAGGTGGAGCTCACCTTTGTTGCCCTCGTAGTCCATCATGCTGCCGTAGCCGGGATCGGTGAACCAGACGGAGCCATCCGGGTGCACCGCGCCATCATTCGGGGCGTTGAAGGGCTTGCCATCGAACTTTTCGGCCAGCACGGTGACTTTGCCATCCAGCTCGTAGCGGACGACGCGGCGTGTGCCGTGCTCGAAGCTGATCTGGCGACCGTGGAGGTCAAAGGTGTTGCCGTTGCTGTTGTTGGCGTTGTTGCGCATGACGCTGACGTGGCCGTCCTCGGGCAGGTAGCGCATCTGGGCATTGTTGGGGATGTCGCTGAAGACGAGGTAGTTGCCCGTGCCGTTCCAGGCGGGGCCTTCAGCCCACAGCATGCCGGTGTGGTGGCGGCGGATGGGGGCATTGCCCTGCACGAGTTTTTCAAAAGACGGATCGAGCGCGATGACATCCGGGTCCGGGTAGCGCTCGGGCGTCTGGCCCGACCAGTCGCGGGCGAGAGCGGAGGTAGCGGTGGCTGCGGCGAGGGAAGTCAGAAAGGAACGGCGGTCAGTGGTCATGGTGCGGCGGTTTTAGCGGGTGTGGGGGTGATTTGGCAAGGCAGGAGTACGAATAAGCAGGATCGTTTTTTGACGTCGCCTGCTTTACGTCGATAGTTCCGCCTCCAGATGACGACTGAGCCACCCACTCCACCTCCGACGATCGATGCCATGCCCAAGGGCTGGGTCGTGTGGGTGCGAAACAAATTCATCGCGGGCCTCGCGATGGCGGTGCCGCTGATCGTGACCTTTTGGATCCTGCAGTTCGTGTACAATCTCCTCCACGGCTGGAGTGAGGGCCTGCTGGGCTATGTGGCCGAGATGCTGAAGGAAATCGCCGGGCGTGAGGTGATCCGGCTGGATGATCCGCTGGTGCGGCGTGTCACGGACTTCGTCGGCTTCATGATCCCGCTGGTGGTCATCGTGGCGCTGGGGATCATGGCCACGAACGTCATCGGTGCCCGCATCGTCAATGCCACGGACAAGCTGCTGCTGCGTGTGCCTTTCATCGCTGTGATCTATAAGACGCTGAAGCAGGTCATCGACAGCTTCCGCAGTTTTGGAGCACGGCAGAATCTGAAGCGTGTCGTCTATATCGACTATCCCATCCCCGGCACACGCATGCTCGGCTTTGCCACGGGCCAATTCTGCGATCCACAGAGTGGCAAGGCCATGACCAGCGTGCTGGTGCCCACCCTCACCCAGTCCCATGACCGCGCTGCTACTGGTGGTGGACTCCGATAAGATCACCGATGCTGGCATCAGCATGGAGGATGCGATGAAGCTCATCCTTTCCGGCGGACTGGTGGGCCCACAGGCCACTGTGCCGCCGCTGAATCAAAAAAACGCCGCCGCTGCGATCCCAGAAACCGCTGCACCCGCTGCCGCACCCATCCCGGTGAAAAAAGAAGAGCCCATCCTGCCCATCGGTCTGCCGCGAGCAGAGGACTTCGACAGCGGAGACACGGAGATCCTGGCCGAGGCGCTGGGAGGAGGAGGGCCGCGCTCGCCGCTGGCTGCCGTGGAAGAAAAATCCGGTCTGTGACGCATGATCCCGCCAGGCATTCTCCTTCTGGCCATCCTCTGTCTGCTGCTGCTCAATCAGCACCTCCAGCCAAGCTCACGGCTGCGCTGGCAGATCAGGCTCCTCACTACCGAGTTCGGGCATTGGCTTGCGCTGCTTTGCCTGATCATCGGTTTGTGGAGATGGAATGAGAGTGCAGCCTATCTCGTCATCCCACTCCTAGCGCTGGATTTTGCCCGACCCGCTTTTCAGGCCTGGAAGATCGCACGGGCTCGAAAACGGCCTTTTTCGATCCTGCGGCTGTTTTGGCCCTTTGGGCAAGGAAACGGCGTTTCGGTTGAGAGACGGCCTTTTTGGCAAAAGGGCGATGAAGAGGCTCGATGTGGTGATTTATCAGCCTCCAGGGGCCTCGCAGGCCGTGAAAAGGCGCTGCGTGCTCTCTTTGCACACGGGTGGCTGGGACAGCGGCGATCCCGGAGAATTCCGCCGTGCCAACAGTGCCCTCGTCGCACGCTGCGATGTCGTTTTGCTCTCCTTCGGCTACCGACTCGCCCCTGAGCATCCGTGGCCCGCACAAATCGACGATGTGCGCCGCGCCGTCGCCTGGACGCGGGAAAATGCCGCCACGCTCGGCATCGACGCGGAGGATTTGATCCTACTCGGTCGCAGCGCTGGGGCACAGATCGCCACCGCCTGTGCCTACGGCTGCCAGGAACTGAGCGTGAAGGGCTGCATCGCCGTGTATGGCCCATCAGATATGTTTTTCGCCCGGAAGTGGAGCTACCCGAATGACATCCTGAAGTCGCTGAAGCTCGTCCTTCAATACATGGGCGGTGAACCCGAGGCCGTGCCGCAGAACTATCACAGCGCCTCCGCCACCCAGCATCTCCGTGAAGACAATCCGCGCACGCTACTCATCCACGGCAGCTCCGACTGCCTGGTGTGGGTGGAGCACAGCGCCCGCATGCACCGCATGATCGCCGATCCCGCCCGCTGCGACTTCCTGGAGCTACCCTGGGGCGATCACGGCTGTGACTTCTTCCCCCACAGCCCCGGCGGCCAGCTCACCCTCTCGGAGATGGCGCACTTTTTGCAGAGCTGAGCTTCAGTCCCCGTAATTGAATGGATCACTGAATTTCGGATTCGTCGCGATAGCGGAATCAGAGAGTGACTTCATGAAGGCCACGAGTGAGGCTTTCTGCGCAGCGGTGAAGTGCGGGCGACGCACGCCGCCAGGAGGTGGCAGGCGCAGGGGAGGGGAGAGATTCGGATTATCGACCACTTGGTTGCTATAAAAGTCCACCACCTGCTCCAGCGTGGCAAAGCGGCCATCGTGCATGTAGGGCGCAGTCAGCTCGATGTTCCGCAGAGAGGGCACTTTGAACTTCCCATTATCAGTGGCGACTCCCGTGATCGCACCACGCCCGAGATCGACGTAGGGGAACTCCAGGCCGTTATTAAAGATGTTCGGTCCGGGCACGAAGTTATCCGTGCCGTGGCAGGCACTGCAGTTGCCGGGGGCATTGAAGAGCTGGCGGCCCTGCTCCTCCTGCGTGGTCCAATTCGCACTGATCGCGAAGTTTGCAGCCCGTGCGGCATCATACTTCGACTGCACGGAGATGATGGAGCGGACGAACTGCGCCAGCGCACGGCTAATGCGGTCGGAGGTGACACCTGGGCTGCCAAACACCTGATTGAAGAGATCTGTATAGAAAGGCTCTGCGCCGAGGCGTGCCTCCAGAGCGGGGAGCGTCATGCCCATCTCCACCGCATTCTGGATGGGCTGGAGCACCTGCTCCTCCAGCGTGGCAGAGCGCTCATCCCAAAAGAAGCTGCGGCGCTGATACCAGCGTGCATTGCTCAGGCCCATGCTGTTGCGACCGGTGAGTCCGCCCTCAAAGCCGACACTGAATCGGCGTGGGTCGGAGAAGCCATGCTGCTGCTGGTGACAGGAGGAGCAGGACACCGTGTGATTGAGCGAGAGGCGCTTGTCGTAAAAGAGAATGCGGCCCAGCTTGGCACCTGCGTCCGTGGTCACGTTGGTCACTGGCATGTTATCCTGCCCGAGGATGGGATTCACCGCAAAGGCCGGCGGCAGCACGGTATTATCATAGTCATACGGCGTGGTGGGGAGCACCAGCGCGGTGGAGGTGGTGCTGGAGAGGCTCGATTGCAGCGTGGCATTGTATTCCGTGCGGTAGAAAAGACGCGTCGTGCCAGCCGCTGGTGTGTAGGCACGGGTGAGATGGCCATTGTGCACCTTCAGCGTCTCCAGATTCGTCCAGTTGATCAGATCGGTGGAGTATTGCAGTCGCCAGACGTGGTCGCCGGGGTCTGTGATGGTGATGTGTGCCGAGCCAGCCACGGAGCCTGGGCTGAATCCGATGTCCGCGCCGGTGGGGAGCTGGGCGGTGGCTGTGCTAGCTGCCAGTAGTGCTGTAAGGAGGGAGGGAAGGGAGGTTTTCATGAAGGGAGTCACTTGCTTCACCCGATCAGAGACTCTGAGGATAAAACCAGACAATGGGGCTAGATGAATGCTTGTTTATTTTTCGACCATGACGCACCAAAAGGCCCCATGCAGCCTCCATCTACCACGCCCCGCGTTCTCGTCATTCGTGGCGGAGCTATCGGCGACTTTATCCTCACACTGCCCGTGCTGCGGCTGCTGAAGGACAGTATCCCCCTCTGCCACCTGGAGGTGATGGGCTACCTGAGCATCGCCACGCTCGCACAGGCGGCAGGACTCGCTGACACCGTTCGCAGCCTAGATCACCGCACCATGGCCGCGCTGTTCGCGAAGAGTGCCGCCATCGACGAGGCACTAGCCGAGCACCTGCGTAGCTTTAACCTCATCGTCAGCTATCTCTTTGATCCAGATGGCCATTTCCGCGCCAGCATGGAGCGAATCGGCGTCAAGACGCTGATCGAGAGCCCGCACCGCGTGCAGAATGACGGCACGCACGCCTCGCGGCAATTGGCACGGTCTTTGGAAAAACTGGCCTTTTTCCTGGAGGAAGAGCATTTGCTCAAAACGCACTTTCCGCGTCGAAACGTCGAAAAAGGCCGAATCGCCATCCACATCGGTAGTGGCTCCGAAACGAAAAATTGGCCGCTCGATCGCTGGATGGCCCTGGCGGACAAAATGGGCGATGCGGAGGTGATTTTCATCACCGGAGAGGCCGAGGAGGAGCGCGGCATGCGGATCACGGATCGGCCAAATTGGCATGCACTGCCGCTGAGTGAGCTCGCGAGTCGCCTGAGCACCTGCGCGGCCTTTTTCGGTCATGATAGCGGCATTTCGCACCTCGCAGCAGCTTGTGGCGTGCCATCGCTGCTGCTTTTTGGCCCGACCGATCCTGCCGTATGGGCTCCCCCGCAGCCTCACGTCACCATTTTGCGAGAGGAGAGCGGTGACCTGAAAGCGTTAGAAATCGAACGGGTGTTTTTCGCCGCACGGCAAGTTGTCGCAGCGGCGGAACGTGCTATGCAGCCTCACGATCATGTCTGACCTCATCAAACCCGCTCGTTTTCGCACTCTCCTCATCCTCGGCGCTCCTGGCAGCGGCAAGGGCACCCAGGGTAAGGTGCTCGGCTCCGTGCCACGCTTTCATCATCTGGCCTGCGGGGATGTTTTCCGCTCGCTGGATACACGCACGCCACTGGGGCAGAAATTCGTCGAATACAGCAGCCGTGGTGAGCTGGTGCCGGATGATGTGACCGTGCAGCTCTGGCATGCGAATGTGAAGCAGCGTGTGGATGCGCACGCCTTTAAGCCGGAGATCGACTTCCTCGTACTTGATGGCATCCCGCGCAATGTGGAGCAGGCGCAGCACATGGAGCAGCACATCGAGGTGGTGAAAGTCTTTCACCTGAGCTGCCCAAACCGCTCTGAGCTGGCTCGCCGTCTGCGCAAGCGTGCGCTCAAGGACAACCGCTTTGATGATGCGAATGAGAGCGTCATCCAAAACCGCTTCGCCACCTATGATGCGGAAACCAAGCCCATCCTCGACTACTACGGCAGTGATCGCGTCATCGAAATCGACGCCAGCCAGGCTCCGGCCAAAGTGCTCTACGACATCCTCGGTGGTGTCATGCGCCTGGAGGAGTGGAAGGAAATCGAGAAGATGAAGATCTGATGCGCATTCTTTTCATCGGCACCGGAGACATCGGGCTCCCCTCTCTAGAGTGGCTGCTCAATACACCAAAGCACCAAGTCGTCGGTGTCGTGACGCAGCCGGACAAGCCCGTGGGCCGCAAGCAGGTGCTCACACCATCGCAAATCAAGGTGCGAGCCGAAAAAGCAGGCCTGCGAGTTTTTCAGCCACTGAAAATCCGCCACGCGGTCGATGAATTGAAGTCCTTCGATGCGGAAATCGCCGTCGTCGTCGCCTATGGGCAGATTTTGTCACGAGCCGTGCTGGATGTGCCGCCGCTGGGTTGCCTGAATATCCACGCCTCGCTCCTGCCACGCCATCGCGGTGCCGCACCCATCCAGGCAGCCATCCGTGATGGAGATCAAGAAACAGGCATCACCATCATGTTCATGGATGAGGGGCTCGATACCGGGGACATGCTCATCAAGCAGGCGATGCCAATTTTACCGACTCATACGGGCGGCTCGCTGCATGATGAGCTGGCGCAGCTCGCCCCATCCACACTGGAGGCCGCGCTGGACCTCATCGCTGCGGGTCATCCACCGCGTGAAAAGCAGCAGGAGTCACTGGTGACGCATGTGCGCAAGCTCACTCGTCAGGATGGGAAACTCGACTGGGCTCGCTCAGCGGATGAACTGGAGCGTCTGGTGCGGGCCTTCACGCCATGGCCGGGCACGCATTGCCTGCTGAACGGCTCACAGCTCAAAGTCCATCGTGCCGCCCTGGTCGAGGAGGCCGATGCCTGCCCAGCCCCAGGCACTGTCGTGAATGCGAATGCGGAGGGTATCCTCGTCAGTTGCGGTGTAGGTCTATTAAGGCTCACAGAAGTGCAGATGGAAGGCGGAAAGCGCCTGAATGCGGCTGAGTTCCTGCGCGGGCATCCGCTTGAGGTAGGGGATTCCTTGGCGTAAGAGGCGAGCATGCTCAGCGACCTCCAAAATGCCCGCCCAGATACTGCCATCGTTCTCGGCTCTGGCCTAGGGGCTGTGGCAGAGGCATTTGGGATCGAAAGCGAAATTCCCTATGATGAGATCGCGGGCTTAAGCGCCTCCACCGTGCCAGGACATGCCGGGAAATTCATTTTGAGCCGTCATGAAGGTAAGAGTGTGCTAATCGCACAGGGACGACGCCACCTGTATGAAGGACTCACGGCACATGAGGTCACTGCAAGCATCCGATTCATGCACCGCCTCGGCGTAAAGCGCATCGTACTGACCAATGCGGCTGGTGCGATACGGGACTCCTTCCATGTCGGAGGTCTGATGCTCATCACCGATCATTTGAATCTCCAAGGCACCACTCCGCTGCTCGGGGGCCCCCACTTTCATGATATGAGTGAGGTGTACTCCATGAAGTGGCGGAGTAAATTCACCGCTGCAGCTTCAGAGGTGAACCTGACGCTACATACAGGCGTCTATGCCGCGCTGCTCGGGCCGCAGTATGAAACACCGGCAGAAATCCGTATGCTGCGCACGCTCGGAGCAGACGCTGTGGGCATGTCCACCGTGCCAGAGGCCATCCAAGCACATGCGCTAGGCATGGAAGTGGCTGGTATTTCGATGCTGACGAACTGGGCCTCTGGATTAAAGCCTCAAATGCTGCACCACGTGGAAGTCGTAGAGGTGGGGCAGGCCGCCAGCGCAGAGCTGGCGCAGCTGCTCAAGGCGGCGCTATCAGTGGTTAGCGATTTTTCTTCGCCAGTGCACGCTCCTCTTCCTGCATAGCTTTGGCGAGGTTTACAAAGTCGCCCTCCTCGCAGCAGCGAACAAAGCCTTCTGCATAGCGCTTTAGATCATCCCACTCGGAGCGGATCTGGCCAGCCTCCTCGTCATTGATATGACTGTCAGAGGCAGCCTTGCTGATAGCGGAGAGCACGTCTGCGAAGCGCATAACGATCTCTTGGGTGGCTGGGACTACCTCAAATCCTTTGAGGCACTTCGTGGTAGGGTTCCGCACAAAGACGCCGCCTGCCTTCTGGCAGAGCCAATGGATAAGCTGCTCATCACCCGTGATGTCGAAGAGCTTCTTCACGCGGTCGAGCGGATTGGATGCGCCCTCTCCCTTATAATCTTCACCCGAGGCCCACTTATAGACCAATGAGCTAGAGATGCCGAGCTGAGAGGCGACCTCTTTGACATTGGAGTTTTTGTCGATGGCCTGTTGGATAACTTCGTGGGAGTCCATGAGCTAGTTCTCTCAAAACAGAAGGATCTTGGCAAGAGGTAATGCGAGGAGACTAGTAAAGAGAGGGCTAGAGTTTTTGTTGGACGCAATAGGCTCAAGCCTGAGATTCGCACTTCTCCATCCCCCCCAGACAACTTAGAATCAGACATGAGCAACATCATCGACTTCATCCTCCACGTGGACAAGCATCTGCAAACCTTTGCCGAGCAGCACGGAACACTCATTTACGTTCTACTCTTCGCGATTGTCTTCTGTGAGACAGGCTTGGTGGTGACGCCCTTCTTGCCCGGTGATTCGCTCTTGTTTGCAGTGGGGGCATTGGCTGCGCAGGGCTTTATGCGCATTGAAGTCGTGATCCCGCTCTTGGTGTGCGCGGCGATCATCGGCGATAACTTGAACTACTGGATCGGACGAAGGAGCGGCGGGTGGATCGTGAACCAACGCTGGTTCAATAGAGATTATCTCGCGAAGACAGAAGCGTTCTTCGTGAAGCATGGTGGTAGAGCAATTGTGATCGCACGCTTTGTTCCCATCGTGCGCACGTTCGCTCCATTCACCGCAGGCTTTGGCCGCATGCAGTATCGCCGCTTTCTAATGTTCAGTCTTGGTGGTGGTATCTTCTGGGTACTGAGCATCGCATTGCTTGGCTATGCGCTTGGCAACATCCCAGTCATCAAGAGTAACTTCAAACTAGTGTCCTTGATGATCATCGCAGTGTCGCTGCTCCCAGTGGTAATCGAGTTCATCAAACATCGTCGTGAAGCGAAAAAGTGAGTTTGCGGAAGTTGAAGGTATTTGAGTAAGTCAAGCGCAAGAACCGGGTCGGAGTGGAAAAGTCGGAAGTAGTAAAACAGGGAAAATGGAAAAAAGATCAAAATGTCCTTGCGCAGTTTCAGAGTTGTACTAGTCTGTTTGCCCGCCAGCGAAAAACGGCGGCTGAAAAACGAAGCGAGCGAGCAGCAAAAGCAGTTCACTAACTTCGAGTTTCAGAAACGATCTTTTAGAAAACAGAAGCAGCAAAACTCAGCGAAAGTTGAGCAAGCTGCATGAAAACAAAAAGGCTAAATTGTGCGCTGCATGCCGAGCATTAGCATGCAGCTGTGATCAGGAATGATCACGGTCTCAATTTGGCTGACTTTTATTAAAGTCAGCACCAATATTTTTTGGAGAGTTTGATTCTGGCTCAGAACGAACGCTGGCGGCGTGGATAAGACATGCAAGTCGAACGGAATATCATGAGTAGCAATACAAGTGATGTTTAGTGGCGAACGGGTGCGTAACACGTGGATACATTCCGGGAAGCGGGGGATAGCCCAGGGAAACTTGGATTAATACCGCATGTGATCGAGAGATCAAAGACGGGGACCGCAAGGCCTGTCACTTCCCGATTGGTCCGCGGCCTATCAGCTAGTTGGCGGGGTAAAAGCCCACCAAGGCGACGACGGGTAGCTGGTCTGAGAGGACGACCAGCCACACTGGAACTGAGACACGGTCCAGACACCTACGGGTGGCAGCAGTCGAGAATCTTTCACAATGGGGGCAACCCTGATGGAGCGACGCCGCGTGGAGGATAAGG
The DNA here is from genome assembly GCA_016713035.1 of Verrucomicrobiaceae bacterium. Classification (NCBI taxonomy): domain Bacteria; kingdom Pseudomonadati; phylum Verrucomicrobiota; class Verrucomicrobiia; order Verrucomicrobiales; family Verrucomicrobiaceae; species Verrucomicrobiaceae bacterium. Next base: position 308,640 of record JADJPW010000004.1, on the reverse strand, counting down.
TCTTCGGATTGTAAACTCCTGTCATGTGTGAACAAGGTTGCGGGGCTAATACCTTTGCAAATTGATGGTAACACAAGAGGAAGAGACGGCTAACTCTGTGCCAGCAGCCGCGGTAATACAGAGGTCTCAAGCGTTGTTCGGAATCACTGGGCGTAAAGGGTGCGTAGGTGGCGTGGTAAGTCAGATGTGAAAGCCCGGGGCTCAACCTCGGAACTGCATCCGATACTACCATGCTAGAGTACTGAAGAGGTGACTAGAATTCTAGGTGTAGCAGTGAAATGCGTAGATATCTAGAGGAATACCAAAGGCGAAGGCAGGTCACTGGGCAGTTACTGACACTGAGGCACGAAGGCCAGGTAGCGAACGGGATTAGATACCTCGGTAGTCCTGGCAGTAAACGGTGCACGTTTGGTATGGGCGCAATCGACCGCGCCCGTGCCGGAGCTAACGCGTTAAACGTGCCGCCTGGGAAGTACGGTCGCAAGATTAAAACTCAAAGAAATTGACGGGGACCCGCACAAGCGGTGGAGTATGTGGCTTAATTCGATGCAACGCGAAGAACCTTACCTGGTCTTGACATGCATTGTGTCTCTGGTGAAAGCCAGATAGGGTAGCAATACCCGCTTTGCACAGGTGCTGCATGGCTGTCGTCAGCTCGTGTCGTGAGATGTTGGGTTAAGTCCCGCAACGAGCGCAACCCCTGTGATTTGTTGCCACCCGGTTTACCGGAGCACTCGAATCAGACTGCCTAGATCAACTAGGAGGAAGGTGGGGACGACGTCAAGTCCGTATGGCCCTTACGACCAGGGCTGCACACGTACTACAATGCCCAGCACAATGTGAACCGATACCGCGAGGTGGAGGAAATCAACAAAACTGGGCCCAGTTCAGATTGGAGTCTGCAACTCGACTCCATGAAGTCGGAATCGCTAGTAATGGCGCATCAGCTACGGCGCCGTGAATACGTTCCCGGGTCTTGTACACACCGCCCGTCACATCATGGGAGCTGGTTTCGCCCGAAGTGCGCACGCCAACCGCAAGGAGGCAGCGCCCTAAGGCAAGACTGGTGACTGGGATGAAGTCGTAACAAGGTAGCCGTAGGGGAACCTGCGGCTGGATCACCTCCTTTCTATGGAGAATTGTCCTGAGACGCTCTCACGTCTCATCTGGATAAGGTCGAAGCTTCGCTGATTAGCAATAATCAGACAGCTCGCGAATGAAGAAATTCACCGCAAAACCTTTATGCGTGCCAATGTTAGGCGCAGCGTGCAATTTAGTCTTTCTGTTTTCAATGTTATGAGCGGGGGTATAGCTCAGTTGGTAGAGCGCTAGCTTTGCAAGCTTGATGTCAGGAGTTCGAGTCTCCTTACCTCCACCAACTCCAAGTGATCATGCTTGGAAATTACGGGCATGTAGCTCAGTTGGTTAGAGCACCGCCTTGATAAGGCGGGGGTCACTGGTTCGAGTCCAGTCCTGCCCACCACCCTCTCATTTCATCTTCTTTTTTCACAGGTCCATGTTCCTTGACAACTGCATACAGGGTAGAAAACAAAATTAATTGAGCAATTCTTGAGACCGAAAGGTTTCAAAACACAAAAGATAAAGAATAGAATCAAGCGTAACGACTTTCCGGCGACACTTCGGTGTTGCCATCAAGGAAATCGTTCATACGCAATGCAAGATATATAGGGTATGTAGTGGATGCCTTGGCACCAGAAGGCGATGAAGGACGTGGTAAGCTGCGATAAGCTCCGGACAGCCGCAAGCAGGCATTGACCCGGAGATCTCCGAATGGGATAACCTGTGACGATTCATCTCGTCACGTTCCGCTCTGAATCAAATAGGAGCGGAAACGCAATACCGCCTGAAGTGAAACATCTCAGTAGGGCGAGGAAAAGAAAGCGAATGCGATTCCGTCAGTAGTGGCGAACGAAAGCGGATCAGCCTAAACCGGAGGTTTACCTCCGGGGTTCGGGGCCCGATATGGTAGTTGAATGGTTAGGTGAAGCGAATGGAAAATCGCTCCAAAGAGGGTGAGAGGCCCGTAACCGAAAACCAAACAACGCCTAGGGATTCCCAGAGTAATACGATCCACGTGGCATTTCGTATGAATATGTGCCGACCACGGCATAAGGCTAAATACTATCTGGTGACCGACAGTGAACAAGTACCGCGAGGAAAGGTGAAAAAGAACCGCCGTGAGCGGAGTGAAATAGTACCTGAAACCACATACCTACAAGGTGTCAGAGCCGGCTTGTCCGGTGATGGCGTGCCTTTTGCAAAATGAGTCTGCGAGTCAGTCTGTGTGGCAAGCCTAAGTCCTTCTGGGACGGAGGCGGAGCGAAAGCGAGTCCGAATAGGGCGACAAGTCGCACGGGCTGAACCCGAAGCGGTGGCGATCTACCCATGGCCAGGTTGAAGCGTTGGTAATACGACGTGGAGGACCGAACTGGTGAACCTTGAGACGTTCTCGGATGAGCTGTGGGTAGGAGTGAAAGGCTAATCAAGCCCCGTAATAGCTGGTTCTCCCCGAAATGTATTTAGGTGCAGCGTCATGCGCTGATCGAGGGGGTAGAGCACTGAATGAGCTAGGGGGCACACCCGCCTACCAAACTCAATCAAACTCCGAATACCCTCGAATGTAGCATGGCAGTAAGACAGTGGGGGATAAGCTTCATTGTCGAAAGGGAAACAGCCCAGCCCTGCAGCTAAGGTGCCCAAATAACGCTCAGTGGAAAGGAAGTGAGATTTCATTGACAGTGAGGATGTTGGCTTAGAAGCAGCCACCATTTAAACAGTGCGTAATAGCTGACTCATCGAGAGATCTCGCGCCGAAAATGATTGGCGATAAGCGTTATACCGAAGCTCTGGATTGTACCAACTACGGTTGGTACAGTGGTAGGGGAGCGTTCTGTGAGCGTCGAAGCTCGAAGGTGACTGACAGTGGAGTTCACAGAAGTGAGGATGCAGACATAAGTAACGTTAAGGGCGGTGAAATCCCGCCCCGCCGTAAACCCAAGGTTTCCTGGGCAACGATCGTCGTCCCAGGGTTAGTCGGGAGCTAAGTCAAGGCCAATTGGCGTCGGCGATGCACAGAAGGTTAATATTCCTTCACCGGCTACGGTTAAACCATAGGTTCGCGGAAATTGAGAAAGCATGGCTGTTGAATGTGCCAGAAGGAGGCGGGGTAACCCAAATCCGGTCTTTTGATCCGACCGCCGAGAAAAGCCTATGGCCCTTCCCGTGGCCGCCCGTACCGCAAACCGACACAGGTGGGTGGGTAGAATATACCAAGGCGAAAGAGTGAAACCTCGTTAAGGAACTCTGCAATCTAGTCCCGTAACTTCGGAAGAAGGGATGCCCACTTTTAGTGGGTCGCAGTGAAAGGGGACAACCGACTGTTTATCAAAAACACAGCATTGTGCCAAGACGAAAGTCCAAGTATACGATGTGACACGTGACCAATGCGGAAAGATTAAGGCAAGGGGTTAGCCGCAAGGCGAAGCTCTGAACCTAAGTCCCCGTGAATGTCGGCCGTAACTATAACGGTCCTAAGGTAGCGAAATTCCTTGTCGGGTAAGTTCCGACCTGCACGAATCGTGTAACGAGTTGTCCGCTGTCTCAACGAGGGGCTCAGTGAAATTGTATTAGCAGTGAAGATGCTGCTTACCCGCAGAAGGACGGAAAGACCCTATGCACCTTAACTGTAAGCTGTCACTGGTCGTTTGGTTTCCATGCTTAGAGTAAGTGGGACGCTTTGAAGTGTAACTTTCGGGTTACGCGGAGCGGTCGATGAAACACCACCCTTGGGTATTGAACGATCTAACCGAGGCCCTTGAATCAGGGCTCGGGACCATGTCAGCCGGTCAGTTTTACTGGGGCGGTATCCTCCCAAAGAGTAACGGAGGAGTGCGAAGGTTGGCTCAGCGCGGTTGGCAATCGCGTGACGAGTATATTGGCATAAGCCAGCCTAACTGTGAGACCTACAAGTCGAACAGATGCGAAAGCAGGCCAAAGTGATCCGGCGGTTTAATGTGGAATTGCCGTCGCTTAACGGACAAAAGGTACGCTAGGGATAACAGGCTGATTTCATCCAAGAGTTCATATCGACGATGAAGTTTGGCACCTCGATGTCGGCTCATCGCATCCTGGGGCTGGAGAAGGTCCCAAGGGTCCGGCTGTTCGCCGGTTAAAGCGGTACGCGAGCTGGGTTCAGAACGTCGCGAGACAGTTCGGTCCTCTATCCTCTGTGGGCGAAGGAAAGTTGAGGGGTTTAATTCCTAGTACGAGAGGACCGGAATTAACGCACCTCTGGTGTTCCAGTTGTTCTGTCAAGAGCATCGCTGGGCAGCTATGTGCGGAAGAGATAAGCGCTGAAAGCATCTAAGTGCCAAGCTCCTCCCAAGATAAGCTTTCCCTGAAGGATCGTGGAAGACTACCACGTTGATAGGTCTCGGGTATAAGCGTAGTAATGCGTTCAGCTTAGAGATACTAATCATCCGTTTGTCTTGCATTGTGTTCGATTTCCATCCAACACAGTTTGTTTCGAAAGCTCGAAAGATTTTGTTTTACCTATATGCAGTTGCCAAGGAACTTGGACTTTGCTCCGAGTGTCCCCAGACACTCAAATCACAGCCACACGGCTCGTGATTTGCAGTCTGGTGACCATGGCACAGTGGCCCCACCCGTTCCCATCCCGAACACGGAAGTGAAACGCTGTTGCGCCGATGATAGTTGGGCGATAGGCTCCGCGAAAGTAGGACGTTGCCAGTTTAATCCACCCCGCATTTCGAAAGAAATGCGGGGTGTCTTTTTTTACACGCAGTGTTTATTCATTTCTTCACGCCAGCCATTTCTTCGCATTTCAACCTTTGAGGTTTAGTCCTAACCCGTTCAGCTCATGCAAACTTAAATCAAAACGGGTTTTACGATTGGTTTACTGCAATAGGCTCCAATCCAATCGACGTATAGTCCTTCGTCATTGTTGGCTCAAACCTCCATGGATTCAAAACGCTCAAATATTTGGAAGTGGTATGTCTGTGGACTGCTACTGCTAGCGACAACGATCAATTATATGGATCGCGTCACTTTGGCGAACGCTTCTATCCGAGTGACAAAAGAGTTTTCGCTTAGCGAGGAACAATATGGAAATTTGGAGCTGCTTTTTGGATGGGCATTCGCTTTTGGATCGCTGGTATTTGGATTGTTGGCAGATCGCTTTCGAATTTATTGGCTATATCCGTTCGTTTTGGCCGGTTGGTCCATTATGGGAATGGTTTCAGGTTGGACCAGTAGCTACCACGAGCTGCTACTTTGTCGGTTTTTGCTCGGTTTTTTTGAAGCCGGTCACTGGCCATGCGCACTAAAAACAACGTTTTCTCTTCTGACTGAAAAGGATCGCACAATGGGCAATAGTGTATTGCAAAGTGGCGCGAGCATTGGCGCCATTGTTACGCCACAAATCATGAAAGCACTCATGACTGACGAAATTGGATCATGGCGCGGCGCTTTTGTGATTGTGGGGGCAACAGGGTTGGGATGGGTCCTGCTCTGGTTTGTTACAATGCGGCCCAGCGAATTGGATACAGCTCCCCAAAATACGAAGGTTACTCATGGTCGGAAAATTTCCGAATTAATTTTCAGTAGCCGATTTTGGGCGCTAGCTCTTCTAATCACAGGAACTCAAACGGTTTGGCATATTTATCGCGTTTGGATGATGAAGTTTCTACAGACTGGCCGGGGTTACACTGAGGCGGCGGCGCTCGACTTTCAAAGTGCGTACTACATCGCTACCGACGTAGGCTGCATTTTTGCCGGCATTTTCTCAATATTTCTGGCGAAGCGCGGGTTCGATGCGCATCAATCACGCCGATGGGTTTATGCGGGAGCATGTTTATTTACATCCATGAGTGTTTCGCTGCCGTGGCTGACTCAAGGATGGTTGCTGTTAGGGGTTCTTCTCATTATCGGTGCTGGCGCTTTGGCTCTGTTTCCGTGTTATTATAGCTTCGTACAGGAGCTATCCCCTTTGCACGTCGGTCAGGTTACTGGTTTATTGAGCATGTGGGTCTGGGCTGTGACTTCCCCGCTTCATAAATTCTTTGGATGGATCGCTGATAAGACAGGATCATACGACGAAGGTCTCGTGATAGCCGGAATCGCACCTTGGATAGGCGTGATTGCGATGCGCTTTTTCTGGGATTTGCCAAAACATCGCCCTAACACCACTTTGGGAGCGTGAAGAACAATCTACTGCTCATCGACATTGGTAACGGGCGCACAAAATTCGGCCTAGCAACTAGCGACGTCATTTTAGAGCGACGTGAGCAGGCCACGCGGGATATTTCTCCAGAAACCATTCATCAAGTCGTAACCGGTTGGTCTTTTGGTCGAGCGATTTTGTGTAGTGTTGTGCCAAAAGCGGTCGAGGCTTTCACTGAGGTGCTCGGAACTAAATTAACCGTTTTGCGGCATGATACTCCCATGGGAATTGGTATTCGATACCCTAAGCCTGAAACCATCGGACCAGATCGTTTGGCAAATGCGGTCGCGCTCTCCTCGATGCATGGAGCACCTGGCATCGTTATTGACTTTGGCACTGCGGTTACTTTTGATATTTTGAGTGAGGATCGCAATTATATCGGAGGGGTGATCGCCCCCGGGTTGCGCCTCATGACCGATTATCTTCACGAGCGCACCGCGCTACTACCACGCGTGGAGTTGAGTGAGCCAACTAGCGCCATTGGCACATCAACAAAAGACGCCATTCTTGCTGGGGCCGCTATCGGTTATCGAGGTATGGTAAAAGGTATCCTAGAGGCCCTTCGCAAAGAGCTCACTGCACCGAAAATCGTCGCGACGGGTGGCGATGCTGCGTGGATCATCAGCGGTATGGAGGAAGATATTGCCGTAGATGCAGACCTCACTCTTCATGGACTCAGAATCATTGGGCAAACGCCTACTTTGAAGATGTGAGCTCATGCCCTAGGGTGCGCGGCGTCATAGACTTCCTTCATTCTCTGTGTGGAGACGTTCGTGTAGATCTGCGTTGTGCTGAGACTGGCGTGTCCGAGTAAGCTCTGAACGCTGCGGAGATCTGCGCCGTTGTTCAGCAAGTGAGTTGCAAAGCTGTGGCGGAATTTATGCGGCGTCATATGGACGGCCAGTCCGCTTTGGACCCAGTATTTCTTTACCACTTCGCTGATTGCGATGAGTGACATGCGTCGGCGAACTTTGCTGATGAATAATGCACCGTCATGTACCCGTGCCTTATGCCGATAGCGCTGGAGCGCCTCCAATGCGGGTTGGCCTAGCGGGCAGAGACGCTCTTTGCGGCCTTTGCCAAAAACTCGCACAATTTCTCCAATCGGATCCACATCGGTGACATCGAGTCCAGCGAGTTCACTTAAGCGCATGCCGGTGGAGTAAAACATCTCCAAAATGGCCGCATCACGCTCTGGAGACCAGGAGGCTGCCTGTTTGTCTTTAGGCGACTTCAGAGGCAGTGCGAGCATTTCCTCGATTTGCGTCTGGGTGAAGACTACGGGCAGTTTTTTCTCCAGTTTTGGCAATTGCACGTCCAATAGTGGATTGTGAGTCCAGTCGCGTCTGCGGGTGAGCCATTTGAAGAAGCTACGTAATGCCGCAAATTGCAGTCGTATCGTGGCGCGGCCCCTTTCCTGCTTCATGAGGTGGAAAAGGAATGCGCGAAAATCATCCGCCGTGAGCTGGTCCCAGCCTTTAAAGGGAGTCCGCCACTCACGGAACTGACGCATTGCCAATTCATAGTTCCCCAGCGTGCGCGGCGAGCTGCGTCGTTCTGCATCCATGTAGCACAGGAAGTCCTCTGCGAGTTGGTCGCGGGTCATTGGTGGGGATTCCGTCTCATTTTCTGCCATGGTACACCCAAAGTGCGAAAAAGTGGCCTCTAGCAAAGTCTTTTGGTCTGGGGCGGCACTCCTTGTTTCTGAGTTGCAAGCTAGGCGAACAGAGAACACAGAACGGAGCCCCCTGCACACTCTCCATGCTCCCGCGAATTTTAGACCGCTACCTCGCACGCCAGATCGGAATGGCGACGCTTATCGGTGTGGGCTTACTCAGCGGCGTCATGGTGCTGGGCAATGTGTATAAAAAAGCTCGATGAGCTGCTCGGCAATACGGAGCTGCCCCTTTCGGTCGTCATGGAGTTTGTTGGACTGGTGGTGCCGTTTTCGCTCATTTACACCATCCCTTGGGCATTCCTCACGGCTATCCTGCTAGTCTTTGGCAGGCTATCGGCGGACAATGAACTCGTTTCCATGCGCATGAGCGGGATGTCGATGATCCGAATATGTCTGCCGGTCTTTGCATTGGCCTTCGTATTGGCCGGAATTTGTTTTTGGGTGAATGTGGAATTAGCTCCTGCTGCGAAAGATCGCATGAAAAGGCTTTTTTACAGTGTCGTGGCGCAGAACCCTGAAACGCTTTTCCAAGAAGGCCAAGTGCTCGATAAAATGCCAGGCTACCGCATCTACACGGGCAAACGTGAAGGCACGAAACTGAGTGACCTACATATCATGAAACTTGATGCGGGAACAGGTGCCTCCTACATCCGTGCAGATGAAGGTGAGCTGCATACCACGCCCGGTTCCCTTAACTTTT